>ONHS01000005.1 GCA_900317715.1 uncultured Bacteroidales bacterium
TTGGAAACCTTGCGCCGTGATGGTCACGTTGTCAGGGTTAGCAACAGAACCGTTCAGCGTAGCGGAGTTGTACGTCACGTTGGTAGCGTCTGCCGTGGTAGCGGAAGGCTCGGTGGGTTGACCTTGCTGTTGCGTCGTGAAGGTCAGCTCGTCGCCGTAAGTCGTCATATTTGCTGTTGTAGCAAATGCACGATAAGTGTAGGACGTACCAGCGGTCAGGCCAGTGAGGTTGTAGGTCATCGTCGTACCTGTTGCGCTCACTTGCGTGTAGGTACCGCCATTGGTGGCCTTCCACTCAAAACCACGAGCGGTGATCGTCTGGTTACCAAGGTTGGTGATTGCACCGTTCAAAGTAGCTGAAGTCTGCGTGATAGCAGAAGCTTGGTTGGTCACCACTGTGGGCTCAATGACAACAGGTGCAGAACCATCGTTGTCATAAACCTTCACATTGTCAAGACCGACACCATGACCATAATCCAAAGCAGCAATAAAGATAATCTGATATTCAGAAGATGGGCTCGGCAATGCGATAGAATCCATCTGCCATGAAGAGATATCATTCGTGAATGACACTAACAATTCAGCATTTGCGGAAGGTGAAGTCTTATAATAAACATGCAATTCATCCTGATCACCAGCCCAAACAGATTGAATATGATAGAATGAAAGATAAGGATTCGTCAATGACGTAAGGTCAAAAATCGGAGAAGCAAGCTGTGCCTGATTACCATTATGATTACTTGCAGAAGCTGTAACGCATGATGTTCCCTCCGGTAATGTATAACTGGAATTGTAGCTGCTGCTTATTCCCCAGTTAACAGTGCCGATCGCAGGTGTTGCAGTCCAACAACCAAGACCATTCTCAAATCCTTCGGTATAGGGGAAGGTAACAAATGTTTCACAAGGAGTCATGAATGAAACACTAGCGGGTGAAGAGGTACCTTCTGTGCCGCAATCAGCTGTAACATAAACGGTATAAGAGGTAGAAGCAACCAAACCATTGAGATCGTAAGTGGTCGAAGTGGTGGTAGCCGTCGTGCCCGTACCAGGAGTGAAGCCATTAACACCATATTCCACAGTGTAACTATCTGCACTTCCTGTCCAACTGATAGTAGCAGAAGAGGTAGTAACATTCGTAGCAGTCAGAGCTGCTGGCATAGAACATGCAGAGCAGTTCGGTGAAAAGACGTAACCGCTGGCGGGGAACTGATCCATTGTAGGAGATTCGTACAATGTAGCGCCATCAGGGCCAACGAGTGTGAAGCTTGCCTCGTAGGCATAGCTACCGGCATTCCATGACAGTGTTGTGGAAAAACCGTGACACAAGTTAACATCGACGGATGCTGAAGAGCCTGAGCTCAAACCGAGAGTAGCCACCGTAATGCCGTTCTGAATAACGTCCAAAGTACCGCCATTCCAACCATCACCGTAAGAGTCAGCGAGATTGAAAGTATAGGCACATTGATTTTCAACTTCGCACATTGCCGTATTGAAGTTTGCAGAAGCTGCAGAAGAGGTACCATCTACAGCACCACAATCTGCCGTCACATACACTGTGTAGGATGTGCCAGCCGTCAAGCCAGAAAGATCGTAGGTGGTAGCAGTGGTTGTTACCGTGGTACCTGCACCCGGCGTGAAGCCAGCCTCACCGTATTCGATTGAGAAAGAGTCAGCATTGCTGGTCCAAGTCACCGTAGCGGTTGCCATACCAATGTTGGAAACCGTCACATTCTGCGGAGCAGGACATGCCACTAAAGTGGTGAATTGGATCGTGATGGTAGCATCGGGGTTGTCTTCAACGGAACCGCAATTGGTCACCACATACACTTGGTAGGTGGTTTCCGGATCGAGGCCGGTCAACTCCAAAGTAGTATCGCTGGCGGGAAGAGTCTCCCAATCCGTTTCAGTGGAAGCCTTGTAATAGACCGTCCAAGCGGTGTGGGTCTCGTCTTCATCTACCCAAGAAATGGTGGCATTGTGACCGTCAACATTGGTAGCCGTCACGCTGGTCTTCACAGGAGAAGGACAGTCAGGGACGAGTTCCACGGTGAAATCGTCGAGGTTCCAAGATGCAGTAGTGTTACTGGCATTGGTGTATCGAAGGGCAATGCGCGAACCAGCGGGGGCCGTCACACCGTTGAAGTCGAACGGACCCATATAGCTACCATTGCCAGAGACACCGTCCTGGCTGCCACGCGGGCCAGGGACACCGGCATCAGCCAAGAACACGAAAGTGGAGGTGTCGTTAATATCGGTCATATAACCGATTTCGACAGCACCTGTACCAGGGTGAGGAACAGCTGTGGCCCAGAAGGAGAGGCGGAGATCAGAAAGGTCGTTGGTGAAAGAGGGCAATACCAATACGTTGATGGCACCCTTGAATTCTGCAGAGTTCTGACCTGAATGACAAGATTGCGCATATCCGCAATAGACGAACGGACCGTTGGGATGGACAGGAGTCTCCCAGCAGAGGAATGATTGTTCACCGCCGCCAGTATAACCTTCAAAATTCTCAAACCATGGGGTATCATCTGTAACAGTAATAGCATCACATGCGGTACTGAATGAATAAGAAGAAGAAAGAACGGAAGAATCACTGCTGCAAAGAGAACGCAAATACACCTTATAATGGGTGGCAGGAGTCAGATCCGTGAGTTCAATAGTGGTGTCGGTGGCAGTATAGTAAGCCGTGTCAGCACCATTTATCAAATAGACAACATAACCATCAGCATTTCCATTCCATGTGAGGGTTGCTCCTGTTGTGGTGATGTCGCTGGAAGCAATATCCGTAGGAGCACTACAACTCAAGACAGACACATTCACATTAGAAATAACTGCACCGGGTTGCGTACCAGAAGAATAGTCGTTACGCCAAACGAACACCACTTTTGCAGTAGAGGTAGCATCGGGATTTTCATTAGGATTCGGCATAATAGCGGTAACGTGCACAGTATTACCACTGGTCAAATTAAATCTGTAAGGATTACCACTGGATGTTGAGTAGCTCATGTAGTCGCTGAAATCGAAAGCGTACGTAGTATTGGTATAGTAATCCCAAGAGCTATAAGTGGTGGAGGTGGAAGCAGGATATTCTTCAGTGGCAGGAGCCAAGAGCAGCTTCATGTAGTCGTAGTTGCTCTCACCGCCTACATTCACGTCAAATTCGATAACCAATTCAACTGCATCACCCACCGTGAACAACTTTTCAGCGGTAACCACAGAGGTTGACGTGAGGCTGTAACCAGGAGTCGTGCCATCGTTGGTCACGAACATTGCATCTTCAGTACCAACGGTACCCACAGTCCAATAGTTGGCACATGTACCATTATTCAATTTCCATTCCGCAGCCGTGGAGAAATCAGCTGTGTAGGGCAGCTCCACGGGAACTTGCGTCGTAGTAAATGTGATGGTGGAGGTGGAAGAAAGACCGTCGTTTGCATCCGTACAGTCGGAATTCACATTCAAGGTATAGCTCGTGTTCGGTGTCAAACCATAAAGTGTAATGCTGTTGTCCGTAACCACATCCTGAGTGCCAGTGCCAAGTGTGTCAAAACCAACTTCGCCATATTCCACATTGTAGCTAGGAGCGGTGCCGACCCAAGTGATGGTGGCCTCGTCAGAAGCAAGAGCGGAAACAGTCAGTGAAGCAGGTGCAGGACATGCAATCAGCGTGGTGAAGGTGTAGAGGATAGTAGCATCTTCAGCAGGAACGCCACCGCAATTGGTCACCACATACACACTATAGGTAGTCTCAGGATCCAGACCAGTGAGCATCAAGAAAGTGTCTGTAGCAGACATGGGAGTGTAATCATCGTCACCAGCTGCCTTATAGTAAACCGTCCAAGAGGTGTGCGTTTCATCATTATCCACCCAAGAAATGGTGGCGTTATGACCATCAACACCCGTAGCGGTCACGCTGGTCTTCACAGGAGAGGAACAAGTCGGTGCCAATTCCACAGTGAAGTCATCAAGGTTCCAGGAGTTGCTGGGGCCGCTGCTAGTGTAACGGAATGCGATACGACCAGAAGTGGCTTGAATGCCGTTGAAATCAAACGGTCCCATATAGGCACCAACCCCATCACGGGAAGAGGGAGTGCCAGCTAAGCCGAGCAATTCAAAGGAAGTGAGATCATCCATATCAGGAAGCACACCGATTTCCAACGTACCGTTAGAAGGAGTAACTGCCGTTGCCCAAAATGAGAGGCGCAGCTCGTGAATATCATTTGTGAATTCAGGCATTACAAGCATAAGGTTCGCACCTTTAAGCTCTGCAGAGTTTGCACCAGAGTGACAGGCAGGAGAGTGACCACAATAGACAAAGGGCGCGGTACCATTATCCACCACTTGTGTGAGTGGAGTAGCCCAACAAACGAACGATTGTGCACCACCGCCGGTATAACCTTCAAAGTTTTCAAACCAAGGGTTGTCAGCCGTAATAGTGATAGCGTCGCAACCCGTAATGAACGTTGCTGGGAGTGACCATACCGTCTGGGTGTTGTCTGAACACTCAATCTGCACTCTCACCTTGTATGTAGAGGATGCTTGCAAACCTGTCAAGTAGGCGACCGTGTCGTATGCGGGAACGGTAGTGGCATTAGCCCAATCGGTTTGAGAAGAAGGCATGTATTGAACATTGTAGGAAGATGCATTGTCATCTCCACGCCATGAAATAGTGGCAGTAGAAGTCGTGATTTCAGAAGAAGTCAAACCATAGGGCGTTTTGCACAACGCACCGCCCGTGTAGGTGAATGTCGTTTTGGGAATGAAATTGCGGACATCATTGTAAGCGTAACTGCTTCCATTGGAATTGATGCCCAAGAAAGTCGTGGTAGCCCAGTTGGCAGCAGTGGTAGTAATATCAAACAGCAAATTACCACCATTATATGTAAACGGCGTGCTGAATGTGATAGTGAACTCTTGACCACTGAGGTTGATCGCTCCCGTATATACTTGGGTAAGCGTCACATCATCCAATGTACCGGAAGTGAAGGTTTCCGTAGTTGTCGTACCTAGACTCACCGTAATAGTGGATGTCAATGCCGTTGAGACACTGTTTTGCAGGTGGAATTTCATCTCTGAAATTTCGCCTGTCACCATGTCTCCCAACATGCTCTCAGGATAAATAATCTGATTGTGCTGGGCCTCATCCAAGTACAACCCATACATGGGCACGTAGCCATTTGTTGAAGACCCGTCAGCCACGGTGAGTACCGATGGCGCGTCCTGCGCTGACAACGGCGCGGCGAAAAAGCCTAACGTCAGGATTGTCAGCATCAATAGTAACACTTTTTTCATACTTTTTTAGTTTGGTGAATATTGAAATTTGTTGATTGTTAATATCTTAAAAAGAACCTATGCTGTCTATTACAATTTGCAGCCCGCAAAGATACAACTTTATCTTATCAGATGCCAATTGTTGATAACTTTTTTATAAACTAAAAGGTCGTTCGGAGAAATCCGAACGACCTTTTAGTTTATGGTTGAGAGTTTTTGGTTTAGTGGTTTTCTCTAAACCATAAACCTTAAACCCTAAACATTAAACTATTTTTTCACGAATCTCTTCGTCACCACACCTTGTTCGGTGGTCACGATACATGCCGTTGGCCAAAGCAGAAACGTTGATGTGGGTCGTGTTGTCGATCACGTTGACCGTGTTGATCAGTTTACCATAGACATCGTAAACCTCCATAGCGGTCACGTTCACGTCGCCGTCAATGCGGACATCAACGAATTCCTTGGCAGGATTCGGGTAGAGAGTCACGTTACTTTCGAGGTAGCTGTTGATGCCCACCAGCGTGGTTTGAACGACAGATGCTGTCCAGTCACTCAAGTTGTCGCCACCACAATTAGCCTGTACCTGCATTTCGTATGCGGTATGCACTGCCAAGCCGTGGAAGGTATGAGCGTTTTCGTATGCAACCTCCGTAGTCCAATCTTCGGTGCCCTGCTCGCGAAGGCGAACATTCCAGCTCTCCACTGCGTCGTTGTTATCCCAAACCAAGGAGATGCTTTCTTCATCGTAAGAGGAGACAGCAAGACCCGTCGGGGTTTCGCAAGGTTCATACGGAATGGGCTCGAAATAAGCCGTGAGAGACAATGTCATATTGGCATACATCTGGGGAACAACCATGCTTACCGTTGGAGCATAAATCGTGTCATACATGGTCATACCTGCTATCGATGCAGACTCAATCCAATAGAGGAAGTTGTAACCAGGGTTAGGAACCGCGGTAATTACAGATTCGTCACCCACTGCATACTTATGGATGCCAGGAGCAGGATTGGTGGTACCCATTGTTGCATCAGCAGTGTTGAGAATGACCGTCAAGCTGTCAGGAGCAATGGTACCATCGTCGAAGATAGCTACAATATCAATCTCGCCAAATTGGGCAGCCGAAGCAGTAATAGGAAGAGTAAACGGACTCGTTGGGACAGTGCCTGCTGTCTGACCAGCAACAGAAAGTTGCCAACCGACGAAATCAACATTAGCGTTAGGGAATGCTTCTAATACTATTGAGTCACCCACAGCCAAAGTATAAGTACCCGGAGCAGGAGTAATAGTACCAAGAGCAGGGTTGTTAATCGTAAGATTGATGGTCAAAGAATCAGTCACAGGAGCGGAGCCAGGTTCGAAAATGGCGGTAATATTGACGGTAACATCATAATCAGCATATTCCTGACTCACAGAGCCAAAATTAATCGGGTTGCTGAAATAGACCATGTCATTCGTAATAGTGAGGGAATCAATATGCACTCCGCTCTCATAAAGATCAACTCTCCAAGCAGACAACATATAACCATCGTTAGGCACAGCTTCAGCAATCATGTTGTCGCCAACATAGATGGTGTAGGTGCCAGGTGCAGGAATGGTGGTACCCATGGTAGCATCGTTCACAGCGTATGTGATCGTGGTGCTGTCAGGAAGACCAGCCACGAAATTAGCAATGAACGTAATGTCACCATATGCCATCAATGCTTGAGCCAGAATATAATATCCATTAGCGTATTGTGGACCCAAAGAGGTAGTATCTCCAATAGAACCACGAATAAGATCCCATGATTCGAAAATGTGGCCAGGATTAGCTTGCGAACCGAAATAGACGGTGTCACCAGCAATATAAGAGTAAACACCAGGAGCAGGAATGGTGGTACCCATGGTAGCATCGTTCACAGCGAAGGTCACTGTCAAGGTATCAGGCACATACGCACCTTCGTAAATCTCAACATCATCAATCATCAAAACATATTGGTCAGTGCAGTCGTGGTGACGGAAAGCCACGTAGATATCTTGACCAGCGTATGCTGACAAGTCGAGAACTTTCTGCTCTTGGGCACCATTGGTGATTGTCCACTCATTCACCATCGTGAAGGCGCTGGTGTCGGTAGTTGTCGTAGAAACATACACACCGTAATGCTCGGCAGGATAACTGGGAGCTGATTGAACAGTCCACTCCATTGTAATATTACTACTTGCAGGGGCGTGCAACTTCGGGCTGATGAACCAGTTGTCAGGAGTCACAGCTGAGTAAGTAGCGTTAAGATAAGAGTATGAGAGAGCACTTCCCGCTTCAATACCCGTATAGTCTTCATTAAAGGTCCAAGCATAACCGTCGTTATCGGCATCAACGTTGGTCCAGCAGTTACGAGTGGGGCTGTTGAGGTCGAAAGTCTCTGAGAAAGGCAAGTTGATGGCCGTGGTAGCACAAGAAGTCGTAGCAGCAATGACCATCATCACGGCACTGTCGGTAGCAGAGCAGATAGACTGCACACCGAAAGTGTAAGCGGTGTTGACATCAAGATTGTTGAATGTGTAACTATTCGTAGTGACATTTGCCACAAATGTTTCGCCATTATACAAATCATAACTTGGAGCATTGCCAGTCCAGCTGATGGTGATGCTGGTCTGGGTAGCCTCGTCAACGGTCAAGCCCAAAGCAGGCATGCATGACGGACAAGGAGTTTCCAAAGTGAAGAACACGGTGTCTGCCAAATCATCGCCATTAGCAGAGAACACAGCAGCACTACCGCCATCGAGGATTGTGAAATCGGCTTCATCTGGGTACGATCCTGTAACCCAGCTGAAACTCACGGGGTATCCAGGACAAACGTTGAACGTATGAGTCATACTACCAGTACCGTAGGGGAGAGTGAAGGTACCCACTGTGACACCGTTTTGAATAATGTTGATGGCATTGCCATTCCAACCATCATTGTATGAATCTGTACCATTGATTGTAATAGAACACATATCTTCTGGCAAGCAAGCATCGGTCGTAAAACTGACAGGAGAGGTCCATTCGCTAACAGTAGTAGCATCACATACGGTTTGTACTGACACAGCGTATGTGGTGGCGAGATCAAGGCCTGTCAAGGTGTAAGGGCTGGTGACGTTGTTAACAACAGTACCATTTACATCAATATTGAAAGAAGTTTCATCAGAGTACCAAGTCACTTGAGCTTCATTACCTCCTGTGTAGTTAACAGTAATGCCTGTAGGTTTAAGGCAACCGCCTAAAGCACCTTTTACAATACGGATCTGGTTCTTCGAATTTTCAACCGCTGCATAAGAACCATTGTGATCCGTACTCGTCACATCAAAATTGACATTGTCGTCATAAACTCTGAGAGCCTGATTATTGGCATTGAAAGCCAAAAACGGGACAGAAGACACCCAACTTCCGCTATTATCATCAACGATGATAGCTATATTGTTCAACCCTGTATACACAAAGCCGGAAAGCGGAATAGTAGTCCATGATTGAGGAGCAAATGTCACTGAACCACTGAACTGGAGGTCAGCAACGGTAGCGCTAATCCAGTCTTCAGAGTTTGCAAAAGTATCTTTTACTGTATTGACAATGTAGATGGCAAGGTCACGGGTGCGTGATTCAGTGCCATTGTTAAAGAAATCAATGCTTTCGATAAGGCCTTGATCGCCCAATTCTGCAACCGTATAAATCTGTTGAGTCAGGGAATAGTTATAATATGTATAGGTAGGCAAATAGCCGTTGATGAAATCACCTGAGCCTATAACGGTCTTAGTAGTGGGTTCAACGCGGATGGAGTTGCTCCATACACTTTGATCATCCATGTCGCAATAAGCGCGAACTTTAGCCATATAAACAGAATCAGCAACAAGATTGGTTAACGTGAAAGGATTCGTATTGGCAGTAATAATATTGGTGGAATCATCATTAAGAATAATTTGCCAAGCATCAGCAGTACCGTTCTCTGTCCAGCTCAAAGTTGCTTCTGTTGAAGCATTAGGATTGAGGGTGACAGCAAGATCTGTAGGAACAGGACACGAAATCAGAGTCGTGAAATTGACACTCTTGTATCCGCTCTCAAAATCAACACCACAGACAGACTTCACTCTTGCATTGTATTGAGTGTTCGAAATAAGGCCACTCAAAGAATAGGTAGTGTCAGTAAGAGAAGTCACAGCCCAAAGAGTATCATTCGCAGCTTTATATTCAAAAACATAGTTGCCAACAGTACTGTTCCAAGTGAAGGTTGCTTCATGAGCAGTTACGCCAGAAGGAATAAGAGTTGAAGGTCTCTCACAAAATTGACCGGAAGGAGTAATATTGATAGAAATAACATTTCTTAAAGAAGTCTTGGCAGTAGCCGTTATACCAGACATGTTGAGGGGATTATAATCCGTACCATCACGACGGACATACATGGCTCTACTGACTCCATCTTCCGTTTGGAACACCTTGCCATTCAAACCACTCTTCCAAGCACCCGAATTGTTGTCAAAACAAATCAACAAATTGCCTGTACCGCTATAGGTAAACGGCACAGTTAATTCAAAGGTGTAAGCAGAGTCGGTAGTGTTGTGCACAGTAACCGAACCGGAATACACAACATCGCTGGCTGTAACAGGAATCCAGCTGGTAGTAGTAGCGAACTCCCCAGCTTCAACCTCCAACATGTAAATGTCAAAAGGCATGGTATGGAGGTCACTTGCACCACGCATCCATATAGTAATGGAATGGATGGTACCAGCCGTTCCTATCTCGCTAGGTGTGTAAATCTGCTGAGAGTAGGAATACTCGTAAAGCGAATTCATCGGAAGATACGTATTGTCCGTTGCCGTACTCGTATCTCCGATCATCACGCTGGTTTGCGCGCTCAATGCAAACGGCAAAAACAATACCGCCAGCATTAAAAATCGTAGCATTTTTTTCATACTTTTTTTTAATTTTGTGAATAATTATGTTAATTAATTTAAGTTTTATATTCTTAATAAAAACAAAATGCAAAAATACACTCTTATTCGCTCCCTTCAGAAAAAAGTTATGAACAGAATAATTCACAATTCATAATTCATAATTCATAATTCATAATGCATAATGCATAATGCATCGCCTTTCATCATTATTCATCGTTATTCATCGTTATTCATCGTTATTCATCGCCCTTCATCATTCATCATTTATCATTCATCATTTATCAAACGCCTCCTCCTCGAACCCCAGCAAATACACCCGTTCCGTGCCGCGTGTCACCGCCGTGTACATCCAACGAAAATATTCCTTGTCCAAAATGCCGTCGGGAATGTAGCTCTGGTCGATGAGCACATGCTTCCACTGCCCACCCTGCGTCTTGTGACAGGTGAGCGCGTAGGCAAACTTCACCTGCACCGCATTCAAATATGGGTCATTCTTGATTTTCATAAACCGCGCCCGAGGATTGACAATATCCATATAATCCTCAGCTACAGCATAATAGAGCTTTTGATTTGCTTCGTGCGACAACGACGGGCCATCACAATCCAGACTCTCCAGAATGATTTTCATATCCACGTTGGGATGATCGGGATAGTCGCATAACCGCGCCGTGATGTCCGCAAAATGGAAACCGTAAAGTTCCTGCTGCTTGTTGATGGACATAATCTCCATGATGTCGCCGTTGGCCAAGAAACCCGCTTCGGAAAGTTCATCCAGCCAGTAATAGTTATTCTTCACTGCCATAATGTAATCACCGGTGGCAATGATGTTTTCACGAAAAAGCACACGACTACGGATGGCATTGTTGTACTGAAACGCCCGCTTGTTGGAGCGCGTCACCAGCACGATTTCGTCACTGTCGTGGTCGTTGTAAAGCTTGTTGAGCAGTTCCTCCATTTCGCCGCCGTTCACCCTTCGGAAATCCTCAAACTTCCGTCCACTGAAAATCGGGAAAGTGTAGTCGCCAGTGTTGATTTTATCGCGCACGTACGTCGCATTGTAGAGGATACCCGAATCCAACGACTGCCGTACCACATCGGTCAGTCGGGAGCCGAAGACCTCTACATTATAGGCACTTCGGAGGTAGTCGGCATCGAGTGCGGGGCTTTCATCCGCGTGCACGGGCGGCAGCTGCGCATCGTCGCCCACGAAGAGCATCCTGTTGCTGTCGCCAAGATAGACGAACTCCATCAGGTCGTCCAGCAAGCTGTTGCCTACCAGCTCGTTTTGGGCTCCCTGCGCGGAAATCATCGAAGCCTCATCCACGATGAAGAGGGTGTGGCTGTCCTTGTTCTCACGACGCACAAACCGACGCACACCCTCCTTGGTTGCCACGCGGTAAATCCACTTATGGATAGTGTAAGCCTTGCGCCCGGCATATTGCGAGAGCACCTTGGCCGCGCGACCCGTGGGCGCGAGCATCACGATGTGCACCCCGATGTCCACGAGCGTCCTCACCAGCGCACTCACGAGGCTGGTCTTACCCGTGCCCGCGTAACCCGACAGCTGGAAGAGGAAGTTCTCACCCTTGCCGTAAATAAAGTCGGCCATCCGGTCCATGGCCTCCGCCTGGCTCACCGTCGGCTCAAACCCGAAGTTCCGCCTGAGATTCTCCTGAAACGCACCTTTACTTCTGTCCATGCTGTAGGTTAACTTGAAACTAAAATTCAAGCGGCAAAGGTACAATTTTTGGAGTTACGGTTTACGATGAAAAGATATTATTCACTACTACTACCTTATTTATCATTCATCATTTATCATTCTTCATTCTTCATTAAAAAAATCGTATCTTCGCGGCTTGAAAAACCAAAACCTATGGCTGAAGAATTCGAAGACGAAGAATTGACCGAAGAAACCACTGACAATTCGGGTGAAATCATTATCCCTGAGGAAGATACAGACACGAGTACGCAAGACGAGTCGGGCTTGCACAAGGTGATTTTCGCGCAGTCGATGTACCGCGAATGGTACCTCGATTACGCCTCCTACGTCATCCTCGACCGTGCCTTCCCCGACGTGTACGACGGCCTCAAGCCCGTGCAACGCCGCATTCTGCACTCCATGGACGAGCTGGAGGACGGCCGTTTCAACAAGGTGGCGAACATCGTGGGTAACACTATGAAGTACCACCCGCACGGCGACCAGTCCATCGGTGCGGCTCTCGTGCAGATGGGGCAAAAGCACTTGCTCATCGACACACAGGGTAACTGGGGTAACATCCTCACCGGCGACGACGCGGCGGCCCCTCGTTACATCGAGGCGCGCCTCACCCCATTCGCCAAAGAGGTGGTCTTCAACCACAAAACCACCGAGTGGCAAGTATCTTACGACGGTCGTAACCGCGAGCCCATCGCGCTGCCCGTCAAATTCCCGTTGCTGCTCGCCCAAGGCGTGAAAGGTATCGGCGTGGGTATGTCCACCCTTATCCTGCCACACAATTTCAACGAACTTATCGACGCGTCTGTTCACATCCTGCGCGGCGAGGATTTCGAGATCTACCCCGACTTCCCCACCGGCGGTGCCATTGACGTGAGCCGTTACAACGACGGGGCGCAGGGCGGCAAAATCCGCAACCGCGCCAAAATCAGCATCGTTGACAACAAAACATTGGTAATCAACGAGATTCCTTACGGCACCACCACCGAAGACCTCATCTCCGAATCTACCAACTCCATCACCAAGGCCATTGACAGCGGAAAGCTGAAAATCAAGAAGATAGACGATAACACGGCGGCGCAGGCCGAAATCTACCTCCACCTGCAGCCTGGTGTCTCCCCCGACCAGACCATCGACGCACTCTACGCCTTCACCGACTGCGAAATCACCTACTCCACCAACGCCTGCGTGATTTGGAACGGCAAGCCCGTCTTCACTAACGTCAAGGACATCCTGCGCATCAACACAGAGAACACCCTCAACCTGCTGCGCAAAGAGTTGGAAATCGAGCTCGACGAACTGCGTCAGCAATGGCATAAGATTTCTTTGGAGAAGATCTTCTTCGAAAAACGCATCTATAAGGAATTGGAGAAAGATGCCGACTCTTGGGATGTGCAGATTGACCGCATTGAGCGCGCCTTCGACCCCTACCGGAAGCTTTTCCGTCAGGAAATCACCCGCGACGACGTGCTCGCGCTATGCGAGAAGCCCGTCCGCAAGATTTCCAAATTCGACATCAAAGCGGCAGAAGAAAAAATCGCCGAAATCGAACTCAACATGGACGAGGTGCAGAACCATCTCGACCACCTCGTGGATTACGCCATCAACTACTTCATGCAGTTGAAAAAGAAATACGGTGCTGAATACAAGCGTCTTACAGAAATCAAGAGTTTCGACAACATCAACGCGGCAACGGTGGCCGTGGCCAACCAAAAGCTTTACGTCAACAAGAAGGAGGGCTTCATCGGCACCAACCTCAAGAAAGATGATGACGTGGAATTCGCCTGCCTCTGCTCCGATTTGGACGACATCATCGTCTTCCACGAGAACGGTGAATGCTCCATCAGCAAGGTGGCCGACAAGCACTTTGTGGGCAAACACATCATCCACGCGGAGGTCTTCCGCCGCGGCGATGACCGCCAAATCTACAACATGATATATTCTGCCGGCGTGAACGGCCCCGTCTATGCGAAACGTTTCAACGTGGGCGGTGTCACCCGCGACAAGAAATACGACCTCGTGAAGGGCAGCACTACGGCTAAAGTGCTCTATTTCACGTCGAATCCGAACGGTGAAGCCGAAGTGGTGCGCGTGAAACTCAAACCGAAGCCCAAACTCAAGAAACGTGAGTTCGACTTCGACTTCGGATCTTTGGCCGTCAAGAACCGCGCCGCACTGGGCAATATCGTCACCCGCTACCCCGTGGCCAGCATCACCCTCGCGCAGAAGGGCATCTCCACGCTCAGCGCCATCGATGTCTATTTCGAATCCGCCGTGATGCGTCTCAACACCGAAGGCCGCGGCGACCTCATCGGCTCTTTCCACGAAGATGACAAAATCATAACCGTCTATAAATCTGGTAATTACCGCATAACGGGTTATGAGACCTCGCTACACTTCGAAGACGACCTGGACATCATCCGCAAGTGGAAACCCTCCATGATCATCACCGCTGTCTATATGCTGAAGAAAGAGAAGAAGTACTTCATCAAGCGTTTCCAGCCCGACACGCTGATGAAGAAGATCGACTTCTACCCCACCGACGGCACCGCCAAACTGGTGGCCTACTCTATCGACTACCTGCCTCAAATCGAGGTGGTCTATCGTGAAAAGAAAGCCGACAGCGACAGCAAAGAGGTGCTCGCCTGCGCCGAATTGGTGGATCTCTCCACCGCCCGCGCCAAGGGTAAACGCCTCAGCTTCAACGAAATCAAATCCGTGAAGTTCACTGACCCGCTGCCCTACGAAGAACCCGAAGAGGAGCCCGTTGAGGAAGAAGCTCCTGAAGACGTGGAGCCCGTCACCTCCGTCGATGAAGAAATCGCCAAGGACATCTTCGACACCATCTCCGCCGAGAAATCCGACATGTTGCCACAAGACAATGAGGGCGCCGGAACACAATTAGGGTTGTTCGATGAGGAATAATTATATAAACATCTTCCTTGAGCAGCCTCGAAGAGGCAAGACGCGCGAAGCGCAATTAACTCCACACAAGGCGATAGCCGTAGTGTGGGGCGTAGCACACATGCGCAATGCAGCGTGGGGTGCAATGCCCATCATCCTCTTCCTTGCATTAATCGCCACCTCCTGCCGCGACCGCATCGATCCCCCTACCCCATACAATCTCCAGATCCCCAAGGGGTTCCCGACGGTGCTGAACATTCCCGCCGACAACCCGATGACGGTCGAGGGCGTGGAACTCGGGCGGTTGCTCTTCCACGACCCGCATCTCTGTGGTTATACCGGCACGGAGCCCGACTCGCTGATGTCCTGCTCCACCTGTCACCGGCAGGAATGCAACTTCGACATCGGCATCGACAACCCGCGTTTCCCCGACGGGAAGCCGAAAGGGCGCACGACAGGCAAGCCTACGATGCACAACGTCATGCCGCTCATGAACCTCGTCTTCAACCACGAAGGATACTGTTGGAACGGACTGGTTTACAGCGACAACCCGAATTCAGAGCAGCGCACCATCGAGGACATCGTGCGGATGGCCATCACTGCTGACGACGAAATGTGCGGAACGGAGGCGACTGCCGTGGCCGCCATCATGGCCGACAGCAAGTACCCGCCGTTGTTCAAGAAAGCCTTTGGTACGGAAGAGATTACGATGGACCGCATCCAAAAGGCCATTGCACAGTACGTGCGTTCGCTCATCGCCGGCAACAGCAAATTCGACCGTTACTTGCAAGGCAAGGAGCAGCTCACCCCGCAGGAGCTGCACGGTTACGTCCTCTTCACCACCGAGGAGGGCGCCGACTGCTTCCACTGTCACGGCAGCGCGGGCAGTCCGCTCTTCACCACCAACCTATTCTACAACAACGGCTTGGACGCGCAGCCTACGGACACGTACGACCGTTCATCGGTCACAGGCGACCCGCATGACCGCGGAGCCTACCGCGCTCCCTCGCTGCGTAACGTCACCAAGTCAGCTCCCTATATGCACGACGGCCGCTTCCAAACCCTCGATGAAGTCCTGAACTTCTACAACGCGGAAGTCCAAAACTCCCCCTACATCAGCCCCCTCATGCACCACGTCAACGACGGCGGCACCCACCTCACCCCGAACGAGATGGCGGATCTGAAGGCGTTCCTAGGGACTCTCACCGACGATACGACGATAAGATGATACGATGATATGATAATGAGATAATTAACGCCCGTGTTGTTCACTGCAAACTACTAACTACTAACTACTAACTGCTAACTGCTTCAATAACCCATAACCAATAACCCTAAAAAAATGGAATACAACAATCTAACCGGACTCCGCCACCACGAGCAGCTCGTGGTCGAGCACAAAGACACCGCCGCCGTCTATGGTTCCGGCGCGCTGGAAGTCTTCGCCACCCCCGCCATGATCGCCCTCATGGAGAAAACCTGCCTCTTGGCCGTCTGCGACAAAATCGGCGAAGGCAACACCACCGTCGGCATCGCCGTCAACATCAAGCACCTGAAGGCCAGTCCCGTGGGCGCGACCATCCGCTGCGACGCCGAGCTCACCGAAGTGGATCGCCGCCGCCTCGTCTTCACCGTGAAATGTTTCGAAGGTGAAACCCTCATCGGCGAAGGCACCCACGAACGTTTCGTGGTGGACAGCGCGAAGTTCATGGGAAAATTGTAGGGGCGTATCGCATACGCCCATTTGTCGCATACGCCCATTTGTCGCATACACCCGCGTATGACGCAACGATCCTCCCACGGTGCAGGGGCGAATAATGATTCGCCCCTACGATTCGGGCACAGAGCACCTCTCCCCTTAGCTTCATCGTTTCATCGCTTCTCATCGCCCATTCATCGCAAAAAAATTTCCTCAACCGAACAACGTAACATAATAATTTATACTTTTGCACCATAAAAATTCAAAAATCAAACATTATGAAAAAAAGCACTAAAATTTGGTTAGTCATCACGGGCATCCTGCTTGTTGCCACCGGCGTGTTGTGTTTCGTGTATCCGCCTGAAACCCTCTTCACCATGGCGGTGCTCCTCGGATGTTTCACCCTCGTCTCAGGTATTTCACGCTTCGTGTTTACCCTGCGCACACAAAAGTTCATGCCGAACAGCGGCACACGCATGCTCTCTTCCCTGCTGATGATCTTTATCGGTATCTTCTTCCTCTGCAACCCCATTACTCTGGCCTTGTCACTGCCGATCGTCTTCGCCATTTGGATTATGTTCGAAGGCATCATGCAGTTCATCCAAAGCTTTGACTACAAGAAATACGGCTTCCAATACTGGTGGGTTCTCATGCTCCTCGGTATCGCTGGCGCTGTGCTGGGCATCCTCGGTCTCTACCACCTCAACGCGTCCGGCATCACCCTCACCTGGCTGTTCGGTCTTGGCCTTATCCTCATCGGTCTCGGCTACATCTTCGCCGTCGTCGGTGTCAACAAGTTTGAAAAGGCTGTGAAGGACAACATCAACGCTGTCAAGGACCAGTTCAACCAAGCAATGAACGCCAACAATCCTCAGGTCAACGAATAAGACCTGCCGGATTTGACAACAATCCCATGTAGGGCCGTCATATTTTGGCGGCCCTATTTTTTGCCCCTATTTATTCGCAACGTTTGGAGACGTCGATTCCTCCATTATTTTGCCGTCTGCAGGGCGAATGATTATTCGCCCCTACATCCGCACAATTTTCTCCCCGATGCTGCATTCCAGACATCGTTTTCGCGCACAATACCGTTCCATCAATTCGAGTTGCGCCTGCGAATCATATGCACTCCTACACGGGAACGCACTGTCGGCAAAAACGCGAGTTTTCACATTATCCTCAAAACGCACCTCCTCCAAAAGCGACAAAGCGCCCTCCTGCATCGCATCATCCCCTGTAAATCGCGCATAACAAAACCTCAACGGAACCACCGTATTGATTATCAGCAAGTCAACGGTTGCGGTCCCTACCCCCGACGCATGCCCAACGGTCGCCTTCCCTAACTGATAATGGCATTCCCAATAGTCGTCCGGCACCACAGAAAGCCACTGCCGAATCTGTGGGTAAGGCGAGTACAACACCCTCTCCATTTGCGAATCCCCCGTCTCATACAACAGTTGCGCGAACTGCGCCAATCGCAACGACGGAAAATTCTGCGGGCGCAGTCGCAGCCAGTTCCATTGATGCGCCCCGATGGGTGTGAGCTGATACTTGTAGCGCAAATAGTCGTATTCGTAGCGCAACCGCTCTGCATACTCGTCGGATTCCTCCATATCCAACAACCCTGACTGCCCGAGAACAAGCGCATACACCTGTAACTGCGATGCCAGATGCGACCTCACAATCCGATACGGCAGACTTCGCGCCAACAACTCAAACGCCGTGCCGTTCTTCTTGCACCCGAATCCAATCGCCATCACCCTGTATATCAGCTCATTCCAATCAGACTGGCAACTCATCAGCGTATTTTGGAATCCGCTCTGACGACGCATCATCCTCTCTATCAGCACCTCCGACAGCTGATTTTGGATAATGATCGGATCCACATTTTGCGATTGAGACCGACAGAGCAACAAATCCGGCACTTTCATCAGCGACTCATAACGAACAAACAACTCCTTAGGAATACGTTCCTTGAGTTCCAACGTCGGAACCATTTCATTCTCATCCAGTTGGATTTCCATGTCGTGCTCATAGACCACATGCAAAATCACCGACTTGTATTTATCGTCCTCCTGATGTCTATGCCGCAACCAGTCGGAGCTACGGCAATGAATCTCGACGCTGCCGACCCAGCGCACGTCGTCTATCATCACTATCGCCTGCAGGAAATCAGGTCCCGCATCGTAGTTGTGATACCCAGGGAACACCACATTCAATCGTTGTCCCCACGAGGTCTTCAAATCTCTAAAATCATAGTGGCGATGCTGCCACACATAGTGCAAGAATTCTTCTTTCATGGTCCACAAAAATTTTAATCGTTTCCATAAATCGTTTTTTCTTCTGCAAATATACAACACCAAAAGGCGTTTGTCAAGAGTTTTTCAAAAAAAAATTATTTCTGAAAATCAACAAGATAGCTTCAAAATTTAACTATTCGAATTTGAATTGTAATTTTTTGGTGATGAATTTCGCAAAAAAGAAACCGTTCCTGACTTTTTGTGAAAGAAATTTGTGTATGTTTGCGACGTGAAAATTAAAAGACAAGGAACAATGAAAACTGAAAAGCAACTACAAGGCACTTGCGGCGAGGAGCTTGCCGTAAAACTCTTACAACAAAAGGATTACAACATTTTAGAGCGCAACTGGCGTTGCGGCCACTTGGAGGTGGACATCATTGCGGAAAACGACGATTACCTGGTCATCGTGGAGGTGAAAACGCGCAAAACCGCAAGCTTGGGTGCTCCCGAAATGTTTGTGGACCTCAACAAACAAAAGCACCTCATCAGCGCAGCAAAATACTACGCCAAATACAAGCATGTGACCAAGGAAATCCGTTTTGACATCATCTCAGTCATTAACAATCCACAAGGACAGGAGGTGCGGCACATCGAGGATGCCTTTAAACCCAGGTGGTAAAAAAAGGAAAACCCGTAAGCCGGGTTCTGTTTTGTGTTGTCATTTATCTTGGACCTGCGTCGCCACAGGCCTCTATCAACCTACCCTCCGGGTCGGACGAGCAGCCCTCAAGCCCCGGTTTATTTGGTCTTTCAACCCATAAGGTTTACCCCCGCCGGCATCACTGACGGCGGCGTGAGCTCTTACCTCACGTTTTCACCCTTACCCGCAAGCGGGCGGTATCCTTTCTGTGGCACTGTCTGTCACGCTCGCGCGCGCCTTCCCGTTAGGAAGTATGGTGCTCTGTGTTGCCCGGACTTTCCTCAGCCTCGCGGCCGCGACAACTCGGTTTTCCTTTAGCTGTTGGCTTTTGGCCATTAGCTGTTAGCTAAAAGCCAACAGCCAATAGCAAACGACCCATTAGTAGTTCAGCATCACCGGCATGATCAACATCAGCACGTCCTCATTCACATCGTGTTGCACGGTGGGAGAGATGAGGGCGGCGCGTTGCGGTTTGGAGAAGGACATCTGGATGTTGTCGGCATCGATGTTCTCAATCATCTCACGCAAGAAACGAGAGTTGAAACCGATCTCCATCGGCTCGCCTTGATACTCACATTGGATGTTCTCAGCACCCTTGTAAGAGAAATCCATATCCTCAGCCGTCAAGTTCAAACCCGTCTCACCCAAAGAGAGACGCACCTGGAAGGTGGATTGGCTGGAGTAGTTGCCCAAACGACGGATGGATTTCAAAAACTCGTCACGACCAATGGTCAAGATATTCGGATTCTCCTTCGGGATAACAGCCTCATAGTTAGGATATTTACCTTCCTTCAAAGAGGAGTACAGCTCGAAAGTACCGAAAGCGAAACGGATATGGTGTGTATTTTCAGAATATTCAACATGCACAGTATCAGCATTTCCCAAAATATTCTTGAGGTGGGCAATGGGCTTTTTGGGCAAGATGAAAGAGGAGAACTCCTCCGTCTTCACCTCCTCATTGCGATAACGGACCAGTTTGTGCGCATCCGTAGCCACAAACGTGATGTTGTCAGCAGACAACTCGCAAAGCACGCCCATCATGTTGGGACGCAATTCGTCGTTACCCGTTGCGAAAATGGTCTTGCTGATGGCGCGTTGCAGCACAGAAGCGCGAATGTCGAAACTCTTGGGTTCCACGATCGGCTTCACCACCGGATATTCATCGCTCGGGAAACAAGGTGCGCCATATTCACCGTTCGCCGAAGAGAACTTCAGGATGTTGTTCTCACTGTCGATGGCGAAAACCAACGGCATGTCCGGCATCAGTTTCAGCGTCTCAAGCAAAATTTTGGCAGGAACTGCCACCGAACCTTCACCCTCCACATTGTCCAATTCAATTACGGATGTCATCGTGGATTCGAGATCTGAAGCCGTGAGTTTCAACTGGTTACCTTCAATAGTCACTAAAAAATTGTCTAAGATGGGCATGGTGCTGTTCGTTCCCATCACGCCGCTGATGGCACTTAAATTGCGATACAAGAGGTCGCTTGATACGATGAATTTCATATTCTTTTTCTATTTTATTTCAAACGGCAAAGATACAAAAATATGGATATGATACGGTTAAGAATTTTCATTTCTCAACCGCACCATCTCCTCCAATTCCGCATACCACTCCTCACCATACTTGTCAATCAAGGGTTCTTTCAGGAACTGATATACGGGCAGGTTCAGGCGGTTGCCGTTCTCCACGGCAGTTTTGCAGATGGACCAATGGTCGTAGTTCAAGGCTTCGTAATCCCCTACCATACTGACTCTTATGGGATAAAGATAGCATGAGATAGGCTTGCGGAAGGGGATTTCGCCGTTGCGGAAGCACTTCTCAATGGCACACTTCGCCACGCCATCCTCGAAGAAAGCAAACGCACAAGCGTCATTGCTCTCCACCAAAGGCGTATCAAACGAGTCACCACCATTGAAAACGAAAGTGCCGCCGTTTTCTACCACGGCGACACCTTCTTCGGTCATATATTTTTGGTAATCAGGATAATATTCCTCTAATTCGGCTACTTCGTCGGGAGCCACGGGCGCACCGCTATCTCCCTCCACACAACAGATGCCCTTGCACTGTGCCAAATCACAGCAGAAGTTTTTGTCGATAAGCTCTTCCGAAACGAGGACATTCCCTACAATAAGCATCGTATCCAACTGTTAGCCAAGACGTTTGAACTGACAGGTGAAGTGGCGCATCAACTCAGCTTCCCAAGTAATTTCCAAACCGCGCTTGATTGTGTCACGACGGTCGTAAACGTTCTTCAGGGCAGCAGCAATCACGTCCATGTGGTTGTTCGTATAGACGCGGCGTGGGATGCACAGACGCACGAAGTCGTTGCCTCCGAAACGGTTCTCGCGGGTCACAGGGTCGCGGTCAGCCAACACGTAACCGATTTCGCAAGCACGAATACCGGCTTCGAGATAGAGCTCGCAGGTCAACGTCTGAGCTGGGAACTCTTCCTTCGGGATGTTGGTCAAAACCTTGTCGGCATCCACGAAAATAGCGTGACCGCCAGCAGGACGTTGGTAAGGAATACCATATTCGTCAAGTTTAGCAGCAAGGTAGTGAACTTGTTTGATACGGGTCTCCACCATATCGAACTCAATGTTCTCCTTCAAACCGACAGCCAAAGCGTCCATATCACGACCGTTCATACCACCGTAGGTCAAGAAACCTTCGAACGGGATGCAGAACAGTTTCGCACCTTCGTACCACTCTTTCTTGTTGGTAGCAATGAAACCGCCCATGTTGACGAGCGCGTCTTTCTTGGCACTCATCGTCATAGCGTCAGCGTAGGAATACATCTCGCGAGCGATTTCGCGGAGCGTCTTGTTCTCGTAACCTTTCTCACGGGTCTTGATAAAGTAGCAGTTCTCGATGAAACGAGCGCTGTCCACCACGACCGGCACGCCATATTTGTGACAGAGCTCGCAAGTCTCGCGGACATTCTGCATGCTGACCGGCTGACCACCGACGGTATTGTTGGTAACGGTAAGCACCATGAACGGCACATTGCCCTTATTCTCAACAAGCACCTTCTCTAATTTCTCCAAACTGACGTTACCTTTGAAAGGCACTTCCAGCTGGGTATCGTAAGCTTCGGGAACCGTCACATCGATAGCGAAGGCCTTACGGCTTTCAATATGACCCTTAGTGGTGTCGAAATGTGCGTTGCCAGGGATAACCATACCGGGTTTCACGAGATAGCTGAACAGCACGTTCTCAGCAGCACGACCTTGGTGAGTCGGGATCACAAACTCAAAACCGGTCAACTCGGTAATGGTATCTTTCATGTGATAGAAAGAACGAGCACCGCCGTAGCTCTCATCGCCCATCATCATGGCACTCCACTGACGGTCGCTCATGGCACCGGTGCCAGAGTCGGTCAGCAAGTCAATATAAACATAATCGCTCTTCAGCATGAAGATGTTCTGGTGGGCTTCTTCAAGCCATTTTTCTCTTTGTTCTCTTGTGGACTTCTTAATGGGCTCAACCATCTTGATTTTCCACGCTTCTGCAAATGGTAATTCCATAGTATCTTTTATTTGATTAATATTATTAATTATTTGTTATTATGTTGTTATTTTTTTCTTGTTGGTTGTTTGCCATTCTGCTGTTGGCATTGGCTAAAGGCCAACAGCTAAAACGTTTCCGTCCTCTCCAGTTCGCCATCTTCGTTATAAAAACGCCATTCACCCACTTTCTCACCGTGATTATAAACGCCTGTGTATCTTACGTTTCCGTTAGAATAATAAACCGTATAGCGGCCATCTTCCTTGCCATCCACGTAGAAACCTTTGGTTTGCACAGTGCCGTCGGGATAATAGGCATACCATAATCCATCACGCTCATTGTCATGACGATTCCCATCAATATATTTCTGATGGTTTTCATAAAAATGGGTCTCGTGCGCCACCTCGGAAGTGGGATTTCCCAGACTGTCAAGTGTGTAATAGACCATCACTTTCGGATTCTCATCTTCATACTTGCTCATCACAGCGGGATAATAGAGAGAATCCACGAAATCAATGGGCGGGAAAATGTGCAGACTGTCCAAAAAGGCCTGCTCGTCTTCCACTAATTTAGTTTTCTTTGCGCTATTGGAACACGCCAGCCATGCCAACGCAGCGGCCAGGAGTCCAAACGACACGCACAAAAGCACGATGTGAACCGTCCCGAAAGGTTTCGAAGAATTAACCTGCTCTGCCATGACTCTTCTTATTTTTTCTTCTTGAAAGACTTGTTCAGTTCGTCCAACACTTCCACAGTAATATCATGGGCAGGATCAGCATACAGCAATTGTCCGCCATTCTGATATGTGAAGATGTATGACGCGTTGTAGTTGGCATTCACACGTCTGGCAGCAGCATTCAATGAATCTGCCATCTGTTCCAAAGCAGCGGCATAGCGGGCTTGGAAATCTTCCAGAAAACTGCTGTAATCCTTCTGCAAGCGTGCACTTTCTTCTTGCAGGGACTGTTGCGCATATTGAGCCTGTTGAGGAGTCAAGGAGCCAGAACTGTAATTGCGCTCAAAGTTGGCCGCCTTGTTCTCCAACGCTTTCTGACGGTTTGCGAAAACCAATTCTTGCTTCTGCTGCTCAGCTTCCAACGTATCCTTCAAGATTTTAATCATCTCATAGTTTTCATTCACAGAGTCGATGTTGATGAAAACCACCTCGCCAGTGCCGACTTCCACAGGTTTTTGCACCACCGTGGCTTTTTTATTGCCACCTGCGAAATGAAGGATGAACAGCGCGATTACCGCAGCTGCCAACACACCCTCGATAATCCAGTGCACCTTCGCGCAACCATTCTCACACGTAGGCTTAACTTCTTCTTTATTAGGGGTTTCTACCGGTTTATTCTCTACAACAAACCCTTTTTCATCCACTACGGTTGTTTGATTCTCCACAACCTCTTCTTTGATTTCTTCGTTCTTCTCTTCGAAATTTTCTTCCATATTTATTTTTATATTTCAATCAAATTTTTCCATTCTTCCTAGGGCTCGCTGCGTTCGCCCTAGGCTGATATAGGTCGGGCTTTCAGCCCTTTTTGGAGTAATTATGCATTATGCAACATAAATTATGCATTATGCATTATGAATTATGAATTATGAATTATGAATTCTAATTACCGACATCCGACAGATACTTGATACGCATGATGCGGATTTCGTCCAACGTGTACTCATCCTCACCCAACACGCGCAGGGCTTCCTCGGCGGAATCGGTGTCTGCATTCGCGAAATAGTCGATGATGTCTTCTTGATGGTAAGGTTCGATCTCCTCGTCGATGTAGTAGGAGATGTCGATTTTCGCGCCGGATGCCACAATATGTTCGATTTCGGTGAGCAATTCGTCCATGTCCAAACCCTTGGCAATGGCGATGTCCTCGAAACTGATCTTGTGGTCAATACCTTGAATGATAAAGAGTTTGTTGGCAGATTTTTTGGCCACCGTTTTCAGCACAAAGTCCTGCGGACGGTCAATCTCGTTCTCCTCGACGTACTGTTTGATAAGGTCAATGAAACGACGGCCGTACTTTTGTGCCTTGCCCGGTCCGACACCCACCACGCGGGTCATCTCCTCCATCGTGATCGGGTATTGGATGCACATGTCCTCCAACGAGGGATCTTGGAAGATGATGAACGGCGGCAGGTTCTCCTCCTTGGAGATGGTCTTGCGAAGGTCTTTCAACAAGCTGAACAACACTGTGTCAAAAGCATCTTCCACATTGCCGGCCACTGCATCCACAGCATCATCGTCATCATCGTCCTCTTCGGTATGAGGTTTGATGGCCATAATCGGATAAGGGTTGGTCATGTATTTCTTACCTTTATCGGTAATTTTCAAAAGACCGTAATTCTCTATGTCTTTGACTATTAGATTGTCGAAAATAGAGACGCGCACCACGTTGGACCAGAACTTCGCGTCATAATCCATACCCTCGCCGAACTGTTTCAGTTTTTCGTGGTGGAATTTCAAGATGGAGGTCGTCTTATTACCACAGATAATATCGACAATCTGATCCTCTTTGAACTGCTGTTTCACTGCCAATATCACTTCCAAGAGCAGTTGGATTTGCTCAGAAGCATCCATTTTCGGTTTCGGATGGTTACAGTTGTCGCAATTATGGCAGTTTTCTTCCGTATAATTCTCGCCGAAGTAGTGCAGCAAATGCTTTCTGCGGCAGTTCGTGGATTCAGCGTATGAAGCCGTCTCCGCAAGCAGTTGTTTCACAATTTCCTGCTCAGAAACAGACTTTTTGGCTGAGAATTTCTCCAATTTATTAAGATCTTTCTGATCATAGAAAGCGATGCAGAGACCCTCACCGTCGTCACGACCGGCACGTCCCGTCTCCTGGTAGTAGCCCTCCAAACTCTTAGGCATGTCGTAGTGAATCACGAAACGAACATCGGGTTTGTCGATACCCATACCGAATGCGATGGTGGCCACGATAACATCGGCTTTCTCCATCAGGAAATCGTCCTGGTTCTGCACGCGCGTCTTAGAGTCCAAACCGGCATGGTACGGCAACGCACGAATGCCATTTTCTTGCAACAGCACAGCCAACTCTTCCACTTTCTTACGGCTCAAACAATAGATGATACCTGACTTTCCAGGATGGTTTTTAATAAACTTAACCACCTCTTTGTCAACATCTTTCGTCTTCTCCCGAATTTCATAATAGAGGTTCGGACGGTTGAAGGAGGAGATGAAGACCTCGGCTTTGTCCATACCCAGGTTCTTCTGGATATCGCTCTGCACTTTCGGAGTTGCAGTAGCCGTAAGGGCGATCACCGGAACATCCTTGCCGATTTGTTGGATGATTTTGCGAATATTGCGGTACTCCGGACGGAAGTCGTGGCCCCATTCGGAAATACAGTGAGCCTCATCAATGGCATAAAACGAGATGTTGATATCTTGGAAGAAATTCACGTTTTCCTCCTTGGTGAGGGACTCCGGCGCCACATACAACAGCTTGGTCTTGCCGGAAATCAAATCCTTTTTGACCTCTCCAATCTCTGCCTTGTTGAGTGAAGAGTTGAGAAAATGGGCGATGCCGCGGTCGGTGCCAAAGGTGCGGATGGCATCCACTTGGTTCTTCATCAGCGCGATAAGCGGCGAAATCACGATGGCCGTGCCGTCGCTCATCAATGCCGGAAGTTGGTAACACATAGACTTACCGCCGCCGGTGGGCATGATCACAAAACAGTCCTTCCCCTTCAACAAGGTCTTGATAATCTTCAGTTGATCCCCTTTGAAAGTGTCGAATCCGAACACTGTTTTCAACGTCTGATAGATGGCTTTATCCGTAATTCTCTTCATGAATGAATAACTAAAAGTTCAATAAAAATGTATCTTTTGGTCTGATTAAAATTAAGTACAAAGATATAAAATATTTGATATAGTAGCGATGAAAAAAAACATCTTTCGAAAATTTTTATCAACAATCGTTCATACGTAATGATTACCCGATTGTAGATACCTTTGCACGTAGGATTTCACCCCTTTTTCAACCGTCATAAAATCCTTCTTATAGCCTATGCGCCGCAATTTTGAGAGATTCGGCAAGAAAACGGAATCCGCAGAAGAGGTTGATTCATACTCATCTCCTCGAAACTCAATCCGTGATTCGCGCCTCAAAGCCTGGAAAATGGCATGAACCACCGCCATGTCCGTCCGGGCGAAACCGCTGCCTATGTCATACACATCGCTTGCAGGTTGGTGTGTCATAAACCAATACAACACCCGCACCACATCCTTCACATACACGTAATCCCGACAAACGCCGCTATCCTCGTATCCTCCTTGTTTGCCCTTCAACTCAACCCTACCCGTCTCCACAATGGTCCGATACCATTGCAACACGTGCGACATCTCCTCCGAAGCCTCCCCGTCGTTAGGGCCATAAACCTCACCAAGGCGAAAAATGTACCAATAGGGCGGCTTGCGATACTGTTTCATCGTCCAGGTCGCAAAAATTTCAGGATGGAAATCGGTGTAAACATCCTTGTCCGGCTGAAAAAAAGCATATACCAACGGTACGGAATAGCTTGCCGCCACCGACCACAACTGTTGCACATACTCCATCCGGAAAGGGTTATGCTTCTCCACTTTTTCCCGCTTATCACAATAGATTATCCAGTCAACCTCTTGGTAATGGGATGGAAGAAAGTCAAAAAAGGACTCCCTGTCGTGAAAAGGCATCACAAGTTTGCCCTCCCACGGCATCTCCCGCAGCTTCGCAGCCACGCATTTCCCAATAAAACCGTCAGCGCCGATAATGACAATCATAAAAAAAACGGATTTCGGCAAAAATAAAAAAAACGGGCACTCGCGCGTCCGTTTTTCTGCAAATTATGAAAAAGTTAATGTCAATTAAAACTCCCAGAGGTCGTGCTCGAAAGTACGCAGTTTGTCAGTAATGCGTTCTGATTCGATACGCTGATCGCGAGAATTGGCGATGTAATCGGAAATATCACGATCATAGACATTGGATTCTTTGTAAATCAAGCTGGAGAAATCACGCTTCCAAGTGATCAGGTCGTCGAAGGAGAGACGTGCAGCATTGTTCTTCACATTGAAGACCTCTTGCTTAGCCAAGAAAGGACGAAGTTCGTTGTAGTAAATGTAACCCACACGTTTCTTCATCATATTGGCCTTCACATCCTCTTCATCCTGCTCCTGATCGTCGTCAAAGATATTGGTATTGTTGTTCGGACGTTCGTATTCGATAATAGGTTCAATCTCGAGGATTTGAACTCTGAAGGTGGAATACTGTTTGTCGAAATACCAAACTTCTTTCACATTGTAGGAGATGATTTCCTTTGCCTCAAATTGTTGGACAATCTCTTTGGTACCGATTTCCTCACCCGTCTCTATATCATAATCTGTAGTGGTGAAGGTTTGCGCCAATATCCCGGGAAGTTCAGCACGTGAATAGGGGAATGTGCACATTTCATCACTGTAGAGGGTAAGGACATCCTCGGTTTTTTCTGGATTGTTGAAGTCGATGGCGTCGAAAATCGTCTGACCAAGGCTACGCCAAGTACCGCGCATTTCCGTGGGGAAGTAAAGCGGATGGTTGACTTTTTCGCGAAGGTCAATCGTGCGCCATATCGTCCAATAATACATCACGTCAGCCTGGCGTACCGGCGGGTAGGCGATTGGTTCTGCAAAATCACCGATATTCACCTGCTCCCACGGCATTTCCACAGGCTTGCGGACAGGTTGTTCCATCGTACTGCCGTCAAAATCATCCTCTTGCGCACACGCGAAGGAGACGGCCAGTAACATCATTACGATTAATTGTAACTTTTTCATAATTGTATTTTTTGATTGTTATTATCTGATACGAACTGAGAATTCGTCCAAAGTACGAGATCCAGCCTCTGAAGAGACCTTGATGTCGCTGAAATAGATAACCGTGTTAGAGGAAGCCTTCTGAATAGCAGCCTTGGCTTTTTCGCTCAATGCACTACCCTGACAAACGATAGCAGGTTCCTCCATACCCTTGCTCACGATGATGACGCGGTAAGAGTTGACCGTCCATTTCAAGTCATAGACGAAATCATCACCCATAGCTGCACGGATCAACGGGTTAGCCAACAACTCGGCTTTCGCACGTTTACCACCACGGATATTAGCACCCAAGACGGCACGAGGATCCGGAACTTTCTTCACACGGAAGGTAGTTTGACCCAAAGTCTTGCTGGTCTCACCCACCTTGGCGGATACGGTAGCTTGGACCGTCTTACCAATCAAGCTGGTAGGAACGCTCACATTGAATTTACCGCCGCCTTGATTGGAAGCGTTACAACCCGGGAAGGAAACGCTCAATTTGTCAGGAGCGACAGGACCGGACACAGACACAGGGTTCGAGATACCTGCATAGAGCACGTTCATCTTGTCGGCTGCGATGGTTGCAGAAGGTTGCAGTACCGTGTACTTATCCTTGAAGCCGTAGTATTTAGCCTCACCGCCAGGACCGACCACCTTGATCAAGCCAGCATATTTCTGTTCACCTGTACCACTGGTACCGATTTTCAGTTTCACAAGACCGTTCTCGCCCTCCAACTTGGTAGCAGAGCCGATACCGTCAACTGTCAATGTATCTGCGCCCATCTTGTACCAAACTTCAGGGGTAGCTTTGCTATCGTAAGCAGCCACAATAATGTCGGCTTCGTAAGCGTCGCCTGCGAACACCATCTGGGATTTCGGGATAGAACGACCACTGACTTGGTCGAACTTGAAGTCGTCGGCGCTGATAGATGCCTTCAAGTAGTTCAGCATCATGGACTCAGCGTTTTTCACCTCGCCGACCATCTTGTTCAACAGGGTGGCGGAAGCGGCAGCGATAATGTGATCGAAGTTATGCTCTTCCCAAGATACGGTATTCATATCTTTAGTATAAGTAGCATCCACATTCAGACCCATACCTTCTTCGAGGCGCTTTTGGTCTTCCTTCTTCGCCAGTTTCAAAATGTTAGCTTTGTACTTCTTGATTTCAGCCTTCAGTTTCGCCGCGTTACCTTGACGAATCATGAAGTCTGTCGGAACGTCGAAGTTATCCTTTTTAACAATAGTGGCTACGGTTTTTAGTTCTTTCGGACCCTTTTTGCCGTCGGTAAGGGAGTCACCATCCACAGCAAAAATGAGGTCGTTGCGCATCTTCTCGATGAATTTCACCATAGCGTCAGACTCTTTCTTCAAAATCTGAGCCTTATTGTAAGCATCGTCAACTTTCGCACCCAAAATAGTCTTTTGAGCCAGGAACCACTGATAATCATTGGCATTCTGGTTGGCTGCGATGTTGGTGGAGGTCACCAAGGTGTCGTCCACGACCACGAAGGCGTTCAAAATCTCAGCAGAGACGTTCAAGGCCAACATGGCGGTGTACACCAGGTACATCATCTGAATCATTTTCTGTCTCGGGGTTTCCGGACAATTTGTTGCACCCATATCTCAAATAATTTTTAGTTAGTAATGGTTTTGAACTAAACGACAATTATTTCATTGCAGCGAGCATGTTACCGTAAACACTGCTCAGCTTGGAGATATTGGCGGTCAACTTATCCATCTCTTCCTTGAAGCTATTGGTTTGCGCCATGGACTTAGCGGTCTGATCGTAAGCGACAGCCAAGGCAGCGACAGCCGTGGTAGCTTTCTTCACGCTTTCGATATAAGCAGCGGTTGCGCCGCCATCGGTATCGAGATTAGCAGCAACCTTGTCATATTTCAGAGTCAAATTACGCACAGATTCAGAAGCTTTCTGAAGGCTAGCGGTATAGTTGTCGGTAGAAACGACAGCATCGGAGACACCGGCCAGTTTCTGAGCGTTGTCGCTCAAGTTACGCATACCAGTTGCAAGGCTTTCCATCAGTTCGGGACCGATCTTAGCCTCTTCGAGCATTTTGTCTAAAGCTTGGGTGGTGGACAATGCATCGTTCTTCACCATTTGCTTTTTCTCACGACGGGATTTCTTCTCGCTCTCTTCAAGTTCGATATCAGTACCTGTAGCCAGTTCGGGATAAACCAAAGCCCAGTTGTACTCCACATGCAAGGGTTCGAATGCAGAGAAGAAGAAGATGACGGCCTCAATACCCATACCTAAGATAAGCATGATGTTAGCACCGGGCAAGTGCAAAATTTTGAACAATGCACCGATGATGACGACTGAAGCACCCCAGCCGTACAATTTAGCCATACCGTTTTTGTAAGCTTTCGATCTGACGATTTGATCAATTTTACTCATTTGTTTGATTTTTTTAAGTTAATGATTTATGTTTTTGATAAAAATTTCGATTGTTTGGTCTAGTAAACGTGAGATGCGCTTCTACTGTTGTTGTCGCCTCTCTGACGGCCCATGTAGGACTGCACGTTACGGAAACCGACATAGGATTTACAAGTATCCTGATATTCGTAGGTTCTCGCATACACCGTCGTGTAGTAGCTGACATCCTTCCAAGAACCACCGCGGATCACTTTTCTCTTCTTCACGGGAGAATCGTCCTTCGTAGCATAATAGACGTAAGACGGGTTCATGTCGTGGGTGAAGTTGGTGGCGGATTCGTCGAATGCGTCCTCACACCATTCTGCCACGTTGCCGCTCATGTCGAACAAACCCCAGTCGTTGGGATGATAGTGCGCCACGATGCCAGGATAGAAGTTATCATCAGCGATATAGTTACCGCGTTGCGGTTTGAAGTTGCTCAAGAAACAGCCGTTTTGGTTGACGGTGTAAGGACCGCCCCACGGGTAGGAGGCGAGAGAGTTACCACCGCGAGCTGCCCATTCCCATTCAGCCTCGGAAGGCAAACGGAACTCGTGCTCGAAAGCATATTCCTTACCGGAAAGCCATGACATACGCAATTGGGTTCTCCAGCTGGAGAATGCCTTTGCCTGACGCCAGCTAACACCCACAACCGGGTAATTGTCATATTGCGGGTTGTTGAAATAGTTCAGGATCATCGGCTCGTTGTAAGAATAGACGAAGTCATGAGCCCAGCACAAAGTATCGGGATAGATGTTCACGACCTCGTGCTTGATGAAACGCTGGTAGCCGTTACCCATACTGCTGGGACGGTTGGCGTAGATACCACCGTAGTCATTGCCCTCTTTTTCGAACTCCTTATAGGAAGCACCGAAGTTATCGGGATCCTTAGGATCTCTATAGTTGCGATAATCGAACCACCAATATTCATAGTTGAACATGGAGACATTATATCTCTTCGCACTATAGTGATAAAAACGGGTGTTCAACTTGCTGAACAGGGGAGACAAAGCGGATTGCACCTCCTCATTGTCAGAATCCCAAGGAATCTTTTCCTTCCAGTTGATCAGCTTGGGTTCAATGATTTCACCCTCGTTCTCACCCTTATCATATTTCAGATAGTGGCCGTATTTCTCAGCCTCGGTGATTTCTGCATCGCCAAGGAGCACGTGTGCGAGAGAGTCGCGCACCCAATACACGAACTGACGATACTCGTTGTTGGTGATTTCCGTCTCGTCCATCCAGAAAGCGGCAACGGTCACGTTGCGGGACTGCTGGGTGAGAGCAAACGGAACATCTTGGTCACCACCACCCATCACATAATGGCCGGTAGGGACATACACCATGCCGAAAGGCTCCAGGTCGGAGAATTCCGGACGGTCTTTCACGCCGACGAGCTGACCATCGCCGCCGTTCTGACACGACACCATGAAGATGAATGCCGTTGCGAAAAGAATGATTACCCGTTTCATATTTTTTCTGTTTTAATTTATTTCAATATCGTTATTAACGTTACTATGTTGATTTTTAGTATCTGTTCTTATAAATATAACGTGAATTACCGTAACCAGAGAAGACCTCAGGCTTGTAAATATCAAAGCAATAGCGAACTACGACCTCGACATCACCGAAGCTTCTGTTCTTTTTATAAGCCAAGCTGTTGGCTGTGATGCCGTAAGAGACACCCACATCCAAGCCTTTAAGATAAATGTTGGAAGAGTTGTAGAACGGACGTGCACCAAACGCCAGTGACACAGCATCTTGGAAGCGATAGCCGAGACCACCCCAATAAACGCCGTTGTAACGTGCCAACACCAAAACTTCCCATTGGAAAGTGCTGAAATCGGTCTTCACCAAAGCCTGAGGAAGCAATTCCCAGTTCGGATTGAACGGCATCACCCAAGTGTAACCGCCATGCAAATAGAGCTGTGAGGAACGTTGTGAACCATGTTCGCCCGACAAACGAAGCGCCTGTTTCTTATCGAACAACGCTGTAATCTGCGTCCAACCCAAACCAAGATACCATTGATCCGTTTTGTACAAAACGCCAAAGTTGAAATCCAAATCCAAAGTAGATTCGTTAAGCTGTTGAAGCGTCGGGTCACCTTCCTGAGTCGGACGGAGGCCGCTCGCATCCAACTTCTGATTATATAATGAAGCTTGCACGCCGATGCCGAGATTACCGCCACCGACCCTTAATTTATAAGCATATCCCAACTTAATACCTGTGTTGCTGTAGAAACCCAATCTGTCATGTACAAGCACGAGACCCAAAGAACCATGCAGTTTCTTCAAATAAGATTCCACACTGAAGAGGAAATCTTGGGGGGCCGTGTGCTTCGCCGAATCATTGGTGATGGCTGTTGTGGAGAGGTCTCCCCACCCCAGATATTTGTTGTTATAGTCTGCCGTAAAGCACAAAGTATTGTGCTGTTCCCCTATTCCGCCGGCGTTATAATAGGAGGTCACCCACGGGAAAAAGGTAAATTGCGCATCATCTTGAGCAAAACCTGACATCATCGCAGACATTGCCAAGAGCACCAACAGACCAACTTTTTGTATATACTTTCTCATACTTTATATGACTTGGGTTCTACATTAATTCTTTAACAATCAATGTATTACGCAACTTTTTTCAACATTGAAAAAATGTCATTTCTTATCCTATACGACTACTCTTCTCAAAAAGTTACACAATACATTATTACAAATTTTTTGAAGTGCCAAAAATAGCATATTTTTCGGTATGAAATCTCTTAATCGAACAATTTTCTCAAAATATTACTCACCGTATCAACAAACATCTGAATTTCAGTAAATTACAATAATAATTCAACGTAATATATTGAATATTAAATATTTAATGTAAAAATGAAAGGTTTTTGCAAGATTCCGGAGAGGGCTAGAACAAGGCACTCACCGTGACATTTCCGGTATGGATTACCGCATGACCCTGCTTCGCGCGACCCTGATATTGCACGGACAATTGCAGGAACTGCGTGACGGAGAACTGACACGCAGCGGTCCAAAGCAGATTCTGCCCCATCGACAAGCCCTCCGTTAAGAAATAGGAGACGGAAGAATTTTGACCCACATCCCCGTTCAAATAGACATATTCCGCTGATAATGAAAAGGTTCCCTTCTCTAATATGCGATATTCAGCCAAGAAGTCGGCTCTGTACCGATCCACATGCTCTACTCCCTGCCGGTTGACTCTGTGCGCATATTGCCCAGTAAGAGAAGCCGTCAATCGGTTCCAGAGTTGTAATCGGATCAACAAATCCGTCGAATAAGACTCCACTTGATAGCATCTTGAAGAGAAATAAGTAGAGTGATTCAACGTATTATTATGTAAGAAAGAGGTTTGCAAATACAGAGGGGGTATTGGCGTGCTCTTCAGTATAACTTCCTGATATTTAACCTTATTGGTCTCTAATCCATAATAGAGGAACTGCGTGTTGGAGGCATCCTGTACGATAAAGTCGAACGCGAATTTGGAACTGCTGTTGTTGAAAGAGAATGTATTGGTGATGTTGGTACGATTCGCCACCAGATTCGAATCCGTCTCGGAGAAGGAGAACGGGATAAACATCCGTGTCTTATGTTTTAGAAAAGTATTGATGGACAGTACGTTGGAGAATCGGGAGAGGAACTTGCGGAAGCCTTTCTTATTGGCCCATACGGCCGCCGGGCGCAACTGGACACTCTGCGTCCACTGGTTCTGATAGACGTTGACATAGTCCGTTCCCGCAATCCAAACTTTCACGTACTCAGCCTGATCCACGAACTGCGCCACCTCAAATTCATCCAGTTCCTGGATGCCGTTACCGTTGTAATCGTTCCAGACGTGCGTACCCTGACCCTTCGCCACTTTGATATAGGTATAGGTCTTTTTCAGTTCCATGCCGCTCCCTACATCATAGTAAGTATTGATAATCAAAGCATTGCGCAAAAATCTTCCTGTATATTGCAGATTGCCAACAAAATAGTTCTCCGCATGGCCTTTCTGTAAAGAATCGAAAAACGACTGGCGGCGATAGGTGGCATTCAACAGGAAACTCTGATTCTTGATTTGCGCGAATTGGTACTGCGTTTTAAACTCATGCACCAGCAAATGGGGACGCATCTGCAGACTGTCAGGAGTCCATTCCACACGATTCTTATATCCCAACAACCACTGGTGCTTGGCTTTCTCTTGGCTTTTCAATGCTGCGTTAAGTTCGTTGAATGCATAGCTGTTCAGTCTCAACATTCCACTCTCTGAGTCATTGAACACATTGTATTCCAACAGGTTATCTATATCAGCCGTTAACCATTTCCACTGCTTGGCGAGTTGGGTTCGGGACACCCAATAGCGACTCTTCTGTATGGAATCGCGAGTCAGAAGGAAACTATTGCGGGTTTTCAAATGCCACGTTTGCCAATAATCGTCGGTTTGCAGTTCATTGCGCAACGCATTGACCTCGCCCACACGGTTAAGCCAGTTGAAGTCGTAGAGATACTGGTGGTATTTCAGCTTTGATAATGCCAGACCTGCCTGTAACCACCATTCGGCGCGGTTTTGTGCGTAATCAGAGGCCAAATTGTAGTCACGCGCAAACTCCACCTCACGAAACGATTCAAAAGGGGTGAAGTTTTGATGTACGTATTGCAATTGCGCGTGACTGGTGAGCAACCATGGTAATGTATCCTTCTTGGAAGCGAACTTTTCCACATCATTTACCTTCAACAAATAGGCAAGCCCCACATCATTCTGACGGTCTTGTTTCGAAAAAGTGTTAATGTCATAGTGAGAAACCGCTAATTCACTGGTTATCATCGTATTTTCATGACAAGCAAGGTCAATTCCCAAGGTAGCCATCTGCTGGGAAGTCGGGGCAGTGAGCAACAACACCGGCTCATAATCGCCTTGAGGAATTTCGCCGTCGGGGGCAACCCACGCAAAGACCCTTCCATTCGCAGTGCTGCTAACCAACTGATAATTACCCTTTTTCGTGCCCATGTAGGTAAAAGAAGGGCTATATAGCTGCGCAGTATTATTAGTGGAATATTTATATATGGTATATATATTATTTTTGTAGATAGTATCTACTTTTTCATACAAGATCCGGTCGGGAGTATAGGCCATGGAATCCGCCACGGGGTAATAGGCAACAGCACCCGCATCACCCAACTCTGCCAAAAACCGCTTATGATCCACTGTAAGCTCCGGCTGAATGGAGTGATTCTTCAAATCTTGCTCGTGAAAAAGATTGAGACGCAGTTTAAAAGGAATCTTGCCATCCACTTCTATCTCGTTTTGCGTAAAGAGATTATATCGAGAATAATGTCGGTTGGAATACTCAAACTCCACGATAACGCGCTTTTCAGCAGTCATCAGCATCTTGGGGGTAAAGGTGATTTCCGCCGTATTGTAATCCACCACGTAGTCTTTCTCCGCGCCACGGGTCAGCAGCTGACCATCCACATAGACCCGCTCCGAACCAGCCACCATCAGGATGGAGACCTCGCCGTCGGCACCGTAGAGTTTGTAAGGCCCCTGCACACCGTTTTGTATCGTCACTGTCTGTCGGGTGAACTTGCCCTTGGCCATGCCGCCGCCCGCCTGGTTGAACATTTTCACATTTTCCTTGGGTTTCGAACGCACCATCGCATTCAATCCCAGCATGTTACGGGAAACTTTCAAGAAATTATCACTGTCGCAGCGCCACACCACATCACCGGCGTTAAACAGTGCCATCTCCTTGATTTTCACTGTGATAAAGATACTGCTTATATCTTGAAGCGTCTGGGTGTTCCCTTCTGGTTGTATGGGAATGTTCTTATCTGTTACAGAGGCCATTATCTCAACATCCTCAGATAACTTTCCAGAAATCTGCAAGTTAAGGGAGGAATTGAGCACCAAATCTTGGTTGTTGCCCACCGAAACACCGCGCGAAATCGAACCGTTGGTGTATAACGACTGATCATTCAGCAAATCTGTGAACGGTGTAGAAGGGATTTCCACGATCTCGTGCCCTCTCCTACCCGGTTCCACGTCGTGCAAGGAACGGTGCGCGACAGGTTTCGACAAGTCGAAAGAGTAGGTTTTGTATTGCATGAAAAGGCGCGTGCCCAACAGTGCAGAATCGCGCAAATAGAGGGTGGAAGTTAACGGATCGAGACGATATTGAGTAGGGTTAACATTCTGTATATAAAAGGTTTGCGGATCAATTGAGTAGGAATCCAGATGTATCACCATCGTGTCAGCATCGATATGACGGAAGCGCAAATCACCCGCTTCCTGTGCCGACATTTTGGCGACACAGCTGAGGCAAAGCAAACAGAGTAATAAGCGCAAAAAATCCTTCATCAAAAATACCGACAAATAATTGCCGCAAAGATAACTCTCTTTTCTCAAATTTCGTATCTTTGCCGAAAATTTTTGGCATGGTTAACATTGAGAATTTCACGATGAAAGATACCCGTTCAGGGTTTGGCGCAGGCTTGATGGAAGCAGCGCAAAAGAATGATAATATCTTTGCTTTGACGGCAGATGTCACAGGAAGTGTGAAGATGGGCGACTTCAAAGCAGCTTATCCAGAGCGTTTTATCCAATGCGGCATCGCCGAAGCGAACATGATCGGTATCTCCGCCGGATTGGCATTGAGCGGCAAAATCCCGTTTGCCAGCGCTTTCGCTGGCTTCATTTCAGGTCGTGTCTATGACCAAATCCGCATGACGGTGGCGTATTCGAACCTCAACGTCAAAATCGGCGCATCGCACTCCGGCATCACCGTCGGTGAAGATGGCGCCACCCACCAAATGATGGAAGATCTCGGACTGATGAAGATGCTGCCCAACATGGTGGTCATCAATCCTTGCGACTACAACCAGACAAAAATGGCGACCATCGCGGCTGCCGAATACAACGGCCCTGTCTATATTCGCTTCGGTCGCCCGTCCGTACCCAACTTCACGGAAGAGAAGCCCTTCATCATCGGAAAAGCGGACGTCATGCAGGAAGGCAACGACGTGACCATCTTCGCAACGGGTCATTTGGTGTTCCCCGCACTGCAAGCCGCCAACGCGCTCAAGGAGCAAGGCATCTCTGTCGAAGTCGTCAACATCGCGACTATCAAGCCGTTAGATACGGAAGCCGTGGTTGCCAGCGTCAAGAAAACCGGTTGCGCCGTCACAGCGGAAGAGCACTTCCTCAACGGCGGTCTGGGCGACTCCATCTGCCAGTGCCTGAGCCGTAATCTGCCCGCACCCGTGGAAATGATCGGTGTGGACGACCATTTTGGCGAAAGCGGCACTCCCGATGAACTGATGGCTCATTTCGGTTTGGACAAAGAGCACATCATGGAGGCTTGCCAGAAAGCCATTAGTCGCAAATAACTGATTATCAGAATATGCCCGAAATCACCGACGAATTTATACTGTCGCTTTTCAGTAACGAGAAGACCAAAGAAAAGGCCTTCGAAATGTTGCTGAAAAAGTACCAGAAGCACATCTATTACAGTGCGCGGCGCATCGTCACCATCCACGAAGATGCCGACGATGTCACGCAAAACGTGTGCATCAAAATTTGGCGCAATCTCGACAAGTTCAGAAGCGAATCCAGTCTAAAAACTTGGATATCAAGAATCTGCATAAACGAAGCGTTGACATACATTGAGAAGAAAAAGAAACTGCTGAATCTGGATGACGACAACTACACGAACTTTCTGCTGATCAGTCAAGCGGACACCAGCACATTGTCCCCCGGGCAGATAGAACAAATCCTGCAAGAAGAGATTGTCAAGTTGCCGCCGAAACAACGTGCGGTCTTCACAATGCGTTACTACGACGAAACGCCCTACGCCGAGATGTCCAAGATTTTCGACACCTCCGAAAGTGCGCTGAAGGCTTCCTATCATTTCGCCGCAGAAAAAATCAAAAAAAATATTTCAGAGCGTTTAACTTTTTAAAAGTTCTGGAGTCATTGGTTTTGTAATTCACATTTGTTATGATTGATTTAGAAAACATAGAGAAAAAGGAACACTTCCAAGTTCCTGATAATTATTTTGATGAGCTGCCGGGTAGGGTCATGCAACATATCCATCAAGAGCAGCGCAAGAAGAGAACACTCATCTCATCAGCTGTGGCCGCAGTGGCTGTCATTGCCGTGGCCGTCGGGGTCTTCTTCACCTATAATACGCCAAAACAATCTGCAGAAATCACCCAAAACCAACAAATTGCTGCAAACATCGAAGAAGAAGAGGCATTAGAAATGGTAGCAGAAGATTACTACAGTGAGGAATTGGCCATGTTGGATTATTATCAATATTTCGAATACTAATTAAAAATCTAATATCATGAAAAAAGTTTGGATCACGCTGATTATCATAGCTGTAGCTACCTCCACACTCTTCGCGCAGGACAAGAGTCCCAAAACGATAGTTCAAGAGCGTTTGTCTTACATGAAAGTAAACCTGTCGCTGTCCGGTAAAGAGAATCAGAATTTCTGGAGTGTGTATGAGCAGTACCTCAAAGACGAGATGAAAGCCATGAATGATTACCGTAAGAACCTGGAAAAACAGGGCATCAAACTAGGTGCGCCAGGGACAAACAAAGAGATCATAGAGAACCTGACTGACAAACAGCTCACCTACCTCCAGGATCAGAAATTCGAATTGCGCAAGACGCTCCTGAACTTGGAGACCACTTACTACAAAAAATACAAATCCATCCTGACTCCCAAACACATACACGATCTTTACAATTTGGAATACAAATACAAACGGGGACTGACTCAAAAAAAGAAAGAGGCTAAGAAAGATACAACAGGGCCCGTGAATACCGGTAAGAAAAAACGTTAAAAAGAAAGTGCCAAACGGCACTTTTTTTTGTATCTTTGCCCCACTTTTAAATTCTTAGATATGCAGAATTATCAATTCCTGAAAATAGACACCCTGGATGCGGTCTGTACGTTAACCATCTCCGCACCAAAATCCCTCAACGCTTTAAATTCCAGCATCTTAAAAGAGATGGACGACTTCCTTTCCAATTTGGACAAGGACATTCGTGTTTTGATCATCACCGGTGACGGTGAGAAATCCTTCGTTGCAGGTGCGGACATTTCGGAAATGCAACCGCTGAATGCGGAAGAAGGCGAACGTTTCGGCGCTTTCGGCGCGAAGGTGTTCCGCAAAATCGAGACACTGCCCATTCCCGTCATCGCGGCGGTGAACGGTTTCGCGCTTGGCGGAGGCTGCGAGTTAGCCTTGTCGTGCGATATCCGCTTGGCTTCCAGCAATGCCAAATTCGGGCAACCGGAAGTCGGTCTGGGCATCATTCCCGGTTTCTCCGGCACCTACCGCTTAGCTAAAATCGCGGGCATGGGCATTGCCAAAGAGCTGATTTTCAGCGGCAGAGCCATCAAAGCGGACGAAGCTTTGCGCATTGGATTAGTAAACGCTGTTTATGAACCCGAAAAATTGATGGATGCGGCCATCGCTATGGCAAAACGCATCACCAGGAATGCGCCCATCGCCGTAAGTTACGCTAAAATCTGCATCAACGAGGAGTACGACCTGCCCGCTGACGAGGCCATCGCTTTCGAAAGCCGCATGTTCGGCAAGTGCTTCGCCACCAAAGACCAAAAGGCCGGCATGACCGCCTTCCTCACCAAAACCGAGGCAAAATTCACCAAAGAATAATCATTTTTCACCAAATTAAATACATCTATTATGAAAATTTGTGTTATAGGTACAGGTACCATGGCCAAAGGTATCGTCAAGGCTTTCGCCGCCAAGATGCCCGTGGTCATGAAGAGCAGAACCCAAGCCAGCCTCGACAAGGCCATGGGTTCCATTTCCAAATCATACGCCAAACTCGTGGAGAAAGGCAAAATCACGGAAGACGCGATGAACGCCATTCTCGGCAATATCACCACCACCACCGACTACGCCACTTTCGCAGATGCGGATTTGGTGATTGAAGCTGCTGTGGAAGATATGCAACTCAAGAAGGATGTCTTCATGGAACTCGACAAAATCTGCAAGCCGGAGACGATTTTCGCCACCAACTCCTCTTCTTTGTCCATCACGGAGATTGCAGCTTGTACGAGCCGTCCGAGCCAATTCATCGGCTGCCACTTCTTCAACCCTGCCGACAGAATGGCATTGGTGGAAGTCATCAAGGGTCAGCTCACTTCTGAGGAAGTGGCCAAGACCATCGTCGATTTGACCACCGAGATTGGCAAAACGCCCGTTCCCGTGAACGAAGCTCCCGGTTTCGTAGTGAACCGCATCCTCATCCCGATGATCAACGAAGCTGTGGGCATCCTCGCCGACGGCATCGCTTCTGCTGAAGACATCGACAAATGCATGATGTTGGGTGCCAACCACCCCATGGGTCCGCTCGCCTTGGCCGACCTCATCGGCAACGACGTGAATCTCGCTATCATGGAAGTCCTCTACAAGGAATTCGGCGATCCGAAATATCGTCCTCACCCGCTGTTGCGCAAGATGGTCCGCGCCGGACTGCTTGGCCGCAAAACCGGTGAAGGTTTCTACAAATACTAATCGAAAAGGTGCGTCGGAAACGGCGCACTTTTTTTTAGGTTCTAATCCCCATAAAGCTCCCAATAGTCCTCGCACTCCCACACGAGCGTGTCGAATCTGGAGGCATAGCCGCTCCAATGACCAATGACATTCTCACTGTTGAAGTTGCTCTCTGACGGGAGAGGGTTCGTGAACGGGCTGGAGCCGAAAGCGGCCTCTGAACCCGCCGAAATCAAATATTCGTATGTGTGGTGGTCCACCTGCGAGTGTTTGACCACTACTGTATCCCCAGGTCGGAAAGTCATACGCGCAAACGCTTGCTGTTCTTCCTCGCTCATCAGGCCTAACATCAGTGAGGAATAGCCGTAACGGGCAACCTCATAATTGACTGTCTGTCCGTTGAGAGCGCGGTCATCAAAAGCGACCGGCATATTGCATACCCAAAAACGATCTTGCATTTTCGGACATTTCACCTTGCAGAAAAAAGCGTAATAGTTGACCTCATCGGCGGGATCGGTAAACAAAACGCGAATGGAGGCCATCGTATCGGCGAACATTTCCATGTCATGGTTGAAACCGATGGAATCCAACTCGAAAGTTTTGGGGATATAGGTTTCCGCCGTATAGGTTTGTCCTTCATACTCCACCGTCAACGTATAGTGCGTTTCTTCTTTCCCAATCACATTTTTACCCACAAACGCCACGTAAAAAGGAGCTTCCGGTGACAAAGTCCACGTCAACTCTTCAGATTCGCCTGTTTCTGAAGTAATGAACACTCTGGCTTGGGTGCCATTCACGAGGACCTCGTTCATCAAGGTATTCAGATTCACCTCCGAGAAATAAGGAATACTGCGGGTAAGCATGACCATGGCAGGAAAACCGTTCTCAATCGTACCTTCCACCACCAATTTTGACTGGTATTCGGGAAGATTCAATTCGATTTCTTTCTGGCATCCATATTGTAACACACAGATAATCAACGACAACAATATCCAAATCTTCTTTCTCATCAATATTGTTTCTTCTATTCTATCAAGCCGCAAATGTACAAAAAAATAGTATTTTTGCGCTAAATTTCTAACCGTTTAACCTCTAAACCATAAACCCTAAACTACAAGCGAATGTTCTACCAAAACATCATAGAGCCCTACATTCGGCAAACCGAGCAACATTCGGACACCACCGTGGCACGTATCGGTAGACAGGTCTATTCCTACGCACAGCTTGCGCAACGTATCGCACCGATAATGAACGAGTTGGACGCTTTGTCCATTTCACGTGTCGGCATTGTGATCAAGGAGGATTTGACCGCATACGCGGCATTGATGGCCTGCCTGTTCAACAGCGTGGTGGTGGTGCCTCTGCCCGAAAACCTCTCCGAAACGCAAATGGAGATGATTTCAAAAAGACTCGAACTGCCTCAAATCCTGACCGTAGAGCGGATGCACTATTATTTCAGGATGACATTCGAGGATGCGCTCTGCCGCATTGACAATGGGCTTTATCATATTGAGGACGAACAACTTATCAGCATTATTCCTTCCTTGAAAGAAGAGGGCGATATCACGTTTCGAAATCTTTACGCCAAAGATTTCAAAGCCAAGAAGCCATTTACCTTATCCACTGTTTTTCAGTCTTTTACTCCAGAATTTCCTGATATATGCTCCATCTTTTAAACAAGAATCTCAACCTGCAACTCGTCATTTTGATCCTGCTGATCGGATGGTCTGCATGGAACATCTTCGCGCACATGACGCTGATGCCCGCCGAAGGTTCCATGTTCCTCTACCATCCTATTGCCAAACTTTGGACATGGAGCCCTGTGTTGGTTCGTATCTTGGCTTTTCTCATCGTGTTGACCATGACCTACGGGGTGATGCAGCTGTTTCAACAAAAACATTTCTACGATAACCGCACTTACATGCCCGGTATTTTCCTACTTCTCACACTCAACTCCGGCAAATTCCTCAACACCTTCAGTCCTGCGCTCCTGACCACCTTTTTTATTGCGTTGATTATGCTTCTGTATTTGCCTAGCGAGTCCGCTTCGAAGGCCAAAGACCGCATTTTCACTTTCGGTTTGGCCATTGCCATCGCTACCATGTTGGACATCAGCGCTTTTGGCATTTTCTTGTTTCTACTCTTAACGCTGGCTATCAACAATATCACCCCCTTTAAAGACATTGTCATCCTCGTCCTCGGATTGCTGTTTCCCTACTTGTACGCCTTTTCATTTGCCTTTCTTTTCGATTCGATGCCCGCATTTCTGCAGTCTTGGCGCGACATCACTTTCTTCGTTCCTGCAAAAGAAATCCCCCACCTTCGCCCTATGGATTACATCACACTCATTTACTTCTGCCTTATGGTCGTATATCTCATTGTTCGAGATAAAAAACTATTAGACAACAAGTTGATTGTGATTCGACAAGCTTTCACGAACATTCATTTGTTGTTTGTCAGCCTGTTGGTATTCATGTGGTTAGGCAACATGTCGATGCACGGAGCCTTGCTTTACCTTATGATGCCCGTTTCGATTTACCTCTCTGTGGCGGTGGTTCCGAAACGCCGGCGGTTTATTTTCGATATTTTGTTGGTGGCTTTTTGTGTGCTGTTATGGCTTTGAAATCCAATTTCTCCCCTACTCCCCTTTTGGAATGCGGTTGCGACGAGGTCGGGCGCGGCTGTTTAGCCGGACCGGTATGCGCTGCCGCCGTCATCTTCCCTTACGGATACACTAACAAGGAAATCAATGATTCAAAGCAACTTACGGAGAAGAAACGGGATGCTTTGCGAGAAATCATCGAACGGGATGCGCTCGCTTTTGCCGTCGCTGAAGTGTCGGAAACGGAGATTGACAAAATGAACATCTTGCGGGCTTCCATCCATTGTATGAACCTCGCTATCGGGGAATTAAACCCCAAACCTGAACTTATTTTAGTCGATGGCAACCGTTTCACCGACCATTGGGGGATTCCCTATCGGTGTGTGGTGAAAGGCGACGCCACCTACCTCTCCATCGCGGCGGCCTCCATCCTGGCCAAAACCTACCGCGATGCACTGATGAGCCGTCTGAGCGAGGAATTTCCCGCTTACGATTGGGCGCATAACAAAGGCTACCCTACTCCGAAGCATATCGCCGCAGTGGATCAATACGGTCTAACTCCTTATCACAGAAGAAGTTTTCATCTCAAAAGACAACTTTCATTAGACCTTTAACCAAAACGATATTTTTTTTCATTTTTTTTGCAACAAAAGCACGCCTTTTTCGTCCTAGTCTTTAAGAAGAAATGCTGACAAAAGAAGAGATAGAAATCATTAATGGCTGTCGGAAGGGCGATGTGACCTACCAGAAGATGCTGTACGACAAATATGGCCCTATGATCAAGGGCGTATGTTTGCGTTACACGTCTGATATGCAGGAAGCCGAAGACCTTTTTCACGACGTGATTGTGCATATTCTGACCCATTTTGATGAATATGACCACATCACGACGCTCGGAGGTTGGCTGAAGACCATCACTTCCAACAAGGCCATCGATTTGTGGCGCTACAAGAAAAGCCATGACACCGTGCCTTCCAGCCATTTACCGATAGAAGAGCCAGTAGATGACAAGGACCATCCTTACGATGGGATTCCGATGAACGTGCTGCTGGAGCATATTCAGAAACTGCCCCCGAAGTATCGAACCGCCTTCAACCTCTTCGTCATTGAGGAGAAGGATCAAGCTGAAATCGGTAAGATCATGGACGAGGGGCCTGCTAATGTTCGCAGTCTGATTTTTCGCGCTAAACAAATGTTGCGCAAAAGCATAAAAAAATATCTGAAAAACGAAGAGTTCAACTATGAGTAAAGATATGAGTACCAACCCGATAGAAGAATTACGTCACTTGGAGGCACCGGTCACCGAGAAGGAGTGGTCGGCGATTCTCCAGGACAAGCGTTATGTCCAGAAGTTTGGGCGGAAGCCCGGGTTCTCGCCGAAAGGCCGTGCCGGCATCATTGCGGGAGTCGTCGTCGCGCTCATTACCATCCCGATTTTGGTCAAAACACTTTCCCACGAGTCTAAAGCCCCTGTTCAGGAAGCCACAACCACGACAGAAACGGTTGTAAACAAAGACATAGCATCTCAAAGCGCACCTAGTGAGCCTTCCTCTGTAGCAACGGTTTCGGAAAGTACGTCAACCGCTGCCACCCCTGCCAAAGTGAAGAACACCGCAGCGGCGGCTACGGCGGAACGCAGCACCGTGAATTCCGTCGTCACAGCCAGAACGCAACCCCTTGTGGCTGAAAGAACGAACGAGCCCTCTGCAGTTTCTGCATCGACCGTAACACCTTCGTCAGCGGTCGCCCCCACCACTACTGAAGCCAAGATAGCCACGACCAAAGCCCAGCAAACATCCCAAACCATTTCTAAAAAGACTGAAAAAGAAGAAGTTGCCGAAGTCGTCACTCCGAAATCCGAGCCCGAAGCCGAGCCCGAGGAGACCGAAGCCGATCAATTCTTCATTCCTTCGGCTTTCACCCCCAACGGTGACGGTTTGAACGATCTGTTTTACGTGAAAGCGAATTTTGAGCCGCGTAATTTTGAGATGACCATCATGAGCCGCAACGGCGACCTGTTGTTCCATTCCCGCGACATCAACATCGGTTGGGACGGACAACTGCACGGCAGCACCCTGCCACATGGCATGTATGTCTATATCATCAAATACAAAGACAGCGAAGGGAAAGACCAAAAACAACAAGGACAAATACTTTTAATACCGTAATGACCCCCATAGACAGATCCATTCCCCCGAAAATCCAGCCGATAGAGGCTTTCTCCATGATGAAGCCTCGGCAAAATGCATTATCGAACGGCATCCCCGTATTCTATTTTGACAATCCCAATTTGGACCTGATACACATTCTGTTACAGGTGAAAACAGGTTCTCTTTATCAGCCGACGAAGAACCTCTGCAACTTCGCCTATTCGCTGCTTCGGGAAAGTGCGCCCGACCTGCAGGCCGAGGAGGTGTCCGAAAAATTGGACTATTACGGCACCAACTTTACCGTGAATGTAGGATTGGAAAACGTTCAGCTGACGATGTCGATGCCGAAAAACAACATCCCCGACATTCTTCCAATCATCGCATCTTTCTGTATATCACCGCTTTATCACGAATCAAATCTACAAATCATGAAGGACAAGGAGGTGACGAATCTGGCCTACAACGAGCAGAAAACCGACTATTGCGCATGGCGGCTGATGTGGCGGGAGATGCTGGGCGACACCTACCCTGCCGTCTCCTGCTTTTCGACTCGCGAGACAATCAACAGCATCAGTACCCATCAATTACAGGCATTCCATAAAGAAACTTTTTGTGCGGAAAGAGTCTCCCTTTTCGTTACCGGAAACCTGGATGCCGATACGGAAGCGATGATTGAACGCGTTTGGTCAGCGGTTCCCCACGGCACGCCAGCACCTCTGTTGCCCGACATTCCCGTTACTCTACCGAGCAACCAACCCGTCTTCCAATCCATGCCAAACTGCATGCAATCCTCTCTGGTGCTGTGTTTTCCGTCCATGGGATTCAACGATCCTGAGCGTAGTGCCTTCTCGGTGCTGAGCACGCTCACCGGCGGCTACTTCAGCTCGCGATTGATGCAGAATTTGCGTGAACGACAAGGACTTACGTATGGCGTTTCCGCTTCCAGCACCTTCTTTGGACGTCAATCCATCTTTGCCATCAGCAGTGATGTAAACGCCGAGCAGACCCAACGGGCCATTGACGCTTGCTTCGAAGAGTTGCAACGTCTTCAGCTCGAACCTGTTAGCGATGACGAGCTCACGATGGTGAAGAACTATATGGCGGGTATTCAACTACGCGCCACCGACACTTCCGTGAACACCATGCTCAAATATGCCTACTGGTATCGATTCGGGTTGGACGAGAACGAAATGCATCGATATCTCACTGAGATAAAAGATGTTACTGCCGAACAAATCATTTTTTTGGCAAAAGAGCATTTTTCTTACAATAAATTCACCCAAATCATCGTTGGTAAATATTTGGCTAACGAATGAAACGGATGAAAAAAAATATATTGTTTGTTTTGCTGATGGTCATGACTGTCAGTTGTTGGGCATGGCAACCGCCTAAGATGCAGTGCCTCAAGCTGATGAACAACAATCAGCGAATGAAAATGGCATGGAGCAGCAACGGGGATTGCATCCACTTCAAGGCCTACTATTTCTACATCAACAACGTTCTTTGCGACAGTCTTTTTGGCCATGTGGGTCAGACCCAGACATTTACATTGTGTGATTACGGTTCCAAAGACATCAACAACATCCCTCAAGCTGAAGAATATTTCTGTTACATCAAGGCGGTGGACTCCACAGGAGCTGCCTTTTATTCCGACACCATCCACTCTATCAGCATCACAGTGACCCCGATTGCCAACAACACGATGGCACGACTTGAGTGGGAGTCGCCCACCACCGTGCTGGACAATACTTGGGGCAATACCTTTGACATCTTCAAGAAACGTGAATTTGAGCCCGACTTCCCCCCTACCCCTTGTGCATCGGTGCCCAACACCCAATTCACTTACATCGACACCTCTGATGTTTGCGATGCCCTCATCTCTTATCAGGTGAGTATCACGAATTTCTACGGCGTAAACGAGCGTTGTCCCTTTATGACCACCATCGCTTCTGCGCATCTGATGGATAGTATCAGCCCGTCCGTCCCCATTTTGGACAGTGTCACGGTCACCCCCGACAATGAGGTCATGTTGGGTTTCCACGGCACGGAGCCTTACATGATGGCATACATCATCTATTACATCAACCCGAACGGCACCATCCCCTTCGATACGGTTTATGGCCAAACGTTTTGGATTGATCCCATCATGGACCCGAGTCTGGATTCTCGTTTCTATCGAATTGCTGCGATGGACTCTTGCGGGAACGTCTCCGCACTGACGGATAACCAACAGGGTAACATGCGGTTAATGATGAATTCCACCGACGCATGCCGGAAATCCGCCTCCATCCATTGGAGTACCTACACGAACCTCTTCAACGACATTTTGCGCTACGACGTTTTCCTCAGCGCTGACATGGGACAGAGTTGGAACCGCATCGGGAGCACCACGGAAACCCATTTCCAGATTGAGAATCTGCAGTTCAACCACGATTACCTTGCGTATGTCCGCGTGGTCAACAACGGTGAAACCATCACAGCCAGTTCCAACCGCATCAGATTCCAGATTTCAGCGGAAGAAGCGCAGGATTTTTCCTACATTCGCTCCGTTTCGGTCATCGACAACCACCACATCCAAATCAAAGTGCTGACCAGCGGTGACACGCTTCCGTTTAAGACGATCACGCTCTTGCGCAGTGAAAATGGCACCGATTTTGAGCCTTTCAAGACTGTAAACCATATTTCAGGCAACAAAGAATACACCTTTTACGATAGTTTAGCGGATTTCAGCCGTCATTTGTACTACTATCGCACCTATTTGGTTAACGACTGCGGTGCTGACGTCGCCTACTCCAACATATCCCACAACATTTTGCTTACCGGTGAGAACAACGCCCAAACCAACCTGCTCTCGTGGCACGCATACGAGAACTGGGACGGTGGCGTTTCCAACTATTATGTGATGCGGAAAGTGGAAAGTGAAGAGCTGTTCAACACCGTCGGAAACGTTCCTCCCGGCCTCCAGAACAATTATCCCGACGACATTTCATCCTTATACGAATCGGGATCGAAATTTGTATATTACATTGAAGCCCAAGAAAATCCGAACAGCTATGGTCTTGAAGAGACCAGCTACTCAAACTATATCACGCTAATACAGCCCCCATCATTGTATTTTCCTAACGCCTTTCGGCCTTTGGGAGCAAGCAACAACGTTTTCAAGCCGATCAACTCTTTTGTGTCTCTTGATGGGTACCGTTTCTCCATTTTCACACGCACGGGAGAATGCATTTTTATCACCACCAATCCTCAGGAAGGTTGGGATGGCCGCATCAACGGCGTGGTCGCCCCAATGAGCGTCTATGTCTATTACGTTGAGTATAAGATACCTGACGGTACCATTTTAGAACAAACGGGCACGGTAACGCTGGTTAAATAAGCACCCTTTCGAAATCCATACGCCGTTTGATGATATCGACGGCCACGACGCGCACGCGGATAGGATCGCCAAAACGGAGGTTCTTGCCGTGGTGCAATCCTACAAGCGTATAGTTCTCTTCGTCAATGTAATAGAAGTCGTCGTCGAAGCTGCGCATCGGGATCATACCCTCGCAGTGCGAATCCTTCAGTTCGGCATAGACACCCCATTTCGAGATGCCAGAAACCACCGCATCGAATTCCTGTCCGATCTTGTCGGCGAGGTATTCAGCTTGTTTGTACTTGATGGAGTTGCGCTCGGCCTCCATTGCCTGCCGCTCCATATCGGAACAGTGCTTGCAATAATCCTCGTATTGATCTTTGTTGACCGATGGCTGATGGTCCAAGTATTTGTCTAGCAGACGATGCACCATCAAGTCCGGGTAACGGCGGATGGGCGAGGTGAAGTGGGTGTAATACGGGAACGCCAATCCGTAGTGACCGATGTTGTCGGTGGTATAGACGGCGCGCGCCATAATGCGGATGGAGAGTTTGCTCAGCATGTCGTAGTCGGGTTTGCCCTTTTCTCCTTCCAGCATCTTGTTCAGCGAACTACTGAAGGACTTCGTGGATGTGGTCTTGAGGTCGAAGCCCAATTTCTTGACGAAATTCTTGAAGGTGCCGAGCTTCTCTTCCAGCGGTTTGTCGTGCACACGATAGACGAAGACGAACTCGGGTTGTCCCACCGTGTGTTTCTTTCCGACCTTCTCGGCCACACGCTTGTTGGCTAACAGCATGAACTCCTCGATGAGCCAGTTGGCCTCTTTCTGTTCTTTGAGATAGACCCCGATGGGTTTGCCGTTCTCGTCTAACTGGAACTTCACTTCCTCTGTTTCAAAACTGATGGCGTTATTGTCGAAGCGTTGTTTGCGCATCACCTGCGCCAGTTTGTGCAGTTGCAGAATCTCGTTGGAGAGATCGCCCTCGCCCGTTTCGATGATCTGCTGCGCCTCCTCGTAATTGAAGCGACGGTTGGAGCGGATGACGGTATGACCGAACCACTCCTTGTGGACCTTGCACTTGTCGTCCAAATCGAAAACTGCACTATAACAGAGCTTGTCTTCGTCGGGACGCAAAGAACAGAGATTATTGGAGAGTGCTTCGGGCAGCATCGGGATAGTGCGGTCCACCAAATATACGGAAGTGCCTCTGTTGTAGGCTTCTTGGTCGATGAGCGTGCCGGGCTTCACGTAGTAGGAGACATCGGCGATGTGGATACCCACGCGATAGAGTCCGCTCTCCAGCAGTTCGAAGGAGAGGGCATCGTCGAAGTCCTTGGCATCGGCAGGGTCGATGGTGAAGGTGGTGACATCGCGGAAGTCGCGACGACGCAGGATCTCCTTTTCGGAGATTTCCGTCGGAATTTGCTCTGCCTCCTGTTCCACGTTCTTGGGGAAAGAAACAGGGAAGTCGCTCTCTGCGAGAATAGAGAGCATCTCCACATCATTACTGCCGGGCTTGCCGAGCACATTGACGACTTCGCCGATGGGGTTGCGGTGTTTTCCCGACCAATCGATGATGCGCACCACTACTTTATCGCCGGTTTTGGCTTTGCGTAGGTTCTTGCCGGGGATGATGACATCGCGACGCAGAATGGTATTGTCGGGCACGAAGAAGGCGATTCCTTGTTTGATGTGGATGGTGCCGACGAGTTGTCGTTTGCTACGCTCCACGACTTCAACCACCTGACCTTCAATGCGTTTTCCTTTACGTGCGGGGAAGAGCACCACCTTCACGAGATCGCCGTTGAGGGCGTTGCCAAGGTTGCCGTCCGCCACAAAGATGTCGTCGATGGTAGATTCGTCAGGCGTGTCATTCTGTTTGCCCTGCGGGATGACGAAGGCCATGCCGCTGCGTTTCTGCTCCACACGCCCAATGATGTAATGTTTGCCCGTGGTCTTGGTATCCTGGAACTTGCTGTTCAGCTTGTACTTACCGCGACCCGCCTTCAGCACCACCTTGGCGTTGATGAGCTTTTCGAGGGCTTGTTTCACCTCTTCGCGACCCTTTTTGTCGAAAATCTTGATCTTGGCCGCAATCTGTTTGTAGTTCAGTTTCTCTGTGCTGTTCGCCAGCACGTCTATGATTTGTTTGTTTAGTTCTTGCATTTTTGTAATGGTTATTGGTTATTGGTTATGGGTTATGAGTTATGGGTTATCGCCTTCATCGCTTCATCACGAACTTCCCGTCGTCCCCCGCAATAATGAACCACGCTTCCAGCTCGGGGCGCTGCTTCACGATTTCGGCGGACTTTTCGTAGCCGAGCACCATAAAGGCGGTAGCGTAGGCGTCGGCGCTGGCACAATCGGGGGCGATGACCGTGACGCTCAGCAGGTTGGTGCGTTCAGGCTTGCCAGTGCGCGGGTCGAGGATGTGAGTATAGCGCACGCCGTCCTCCTCGAAATAGTTGCGGTAGTTGCCGCTCGTGGCCACGGCGCGATGGTCTTGCAGCTCCATTGATTCGAGACTCTCCTTATTGCCATCCGCTGTCTCTGTAGGTCTTTGGATGCCAACCTTCCAGGCCTCGCCGCCGTTTTCGGAATCGGTACCGTTCTTGCCGTTTCGGTCTCCGCGGGCCGCCACCTCCCCGCCAATCTCAACGAGACAGTTCGTATAGCCCCGATTCACTAACCAGTCGGCCACCTTGTCCACGGCGTAGCCTTTCGCCACGGCGTTGAAGTTCAGCTGCACGCGAGGGTCTTTGCGAATAACTTTCTTCCCTTGAATATCAATAAGTTGAAAACCTACATACTCACGCACCGCCGCAAGGGTATCCTCGCCTACCGTATGGCGCACGCCATCTTTGCCGAAACCCCATAGCTGCACCAACGGCTGTACGGTGCAATCGAAAGCACCTTCCGTAATAAGACTTACCCCTTTGGAAAGCTCCAGAACCTCTATAAAGTCGTCGTTCAGCTCGACATCTTCTCCTGCATTCCATCGGTAGATGATGGAGTTGGTATCGAAAATGGAGAACGTGTGCGACAGATCCGCCAACAACGAGTCAATCTGCGCGTGCGGCAGCGGACGCTTGTCGTCGGGCTTTGTGACGCAAGTAATGGAATAGGTTGTCCCAAACACCTGACCCTCAATATGTTTTCGGACCGGTGTTTTGTAATGACAGGAGCTCAGCAGGATGAGCAGGGCGGAAAATATGCAGAGTGTCCTTTTCATAACGGACGTATGGGTGACAATGGATGCGATACGTGGTCGTATGCGATACGCGGACGTATGCGATACGCCAGACGTATGCGATACGTCCCTACTTGGCATTGCGGGCGCGGATGATGCCGCCGGTTTTGGCCTTACCGACGCGAATCATGTCGAGAATCGGACGGTTGGAGGGGCAGATGAAGGCGCAGGAACCGCATTCGATGCAGTTCATGATGCCGTACTTCTCGGTGTCGTCCCAACGTTTCAGATCCGTGAAGGTGTGCAGCATATAGGGTTCCAGTCCCATCGGGCAGACGCTCACGCACTTGCCGCAACGCAGACACGGATGCACTTCGCCGCGCACACTCTCCTCCTCGTTCATGAACAAGAGGCTCGACATGCCCTTGGCGGTATAGGCGTTAAGGTTGGCGATGGCCTTGCCCATCATCGGACCGCCGGAGATGATCTTGCCGGTGTCCTCGGGGATGCCCACCGACTGCAGCACGCTCAGGATCGGGGTACCGATGCGCAGGCGGTAATTTTTGCACTGGTCGGGGCGCAGCGAACGGCCGGAGACCGTGGTGTAGGTTTGCACGATCGGTTTGTTCTTCTGCACTGCCAAATAGATGGTGTACATCGTGGTGATGTTATTGACGATGCAGCCCACTGAAATCGGCAGCGCACCATTCGGGACGCTTCTGCCGGTGATAGCCTTGATGAGCTGTTTTTCAGCGCCTTGCGGGTATTTGATGCGCAACGGTTGCACTTCGATATTCGGATAGCGTTTTGCCGTCTCCATCAGCAACTTGATAGCGCGGGGCTTGTTGTCCTCAATGCCGATGATGGCCTTCGGGGCACCCGATGCGATGAGCGCGATCTCGATGCCGATCATGCATTGCTCACAACGCTCCAAAATCACGCGGTTGTCGGTGGAGATATAAGGCTCACACTCTGCGGCGTTGATGATCAGGTATTCGCACTTCTGATCGGGTTTCAACATATATTTAATATGTGTCGGGAAGCAGGCGCCGCCTAAACCCACGATACCGCGGTCTTTCATGCGCTCGATGATCTCTTCCTTGGTTTTCAGCTTGATGTCGTGGATGATGTCCAACGAAGTGTCAATGCTCTCGTCCCATTCGTCACCCTCGCGTTTGATTACCACGGCGGGTTTCTTATAGCCAGTGATGTCGGCCACCTGATCAACCTTGACGACGGTGCCGGAAATCGGGGCGTGGATATTGGCGCAGACGAAGGATTCAGCCTTGCCGATGAGCTGTCCCACCTTCACCTTGTCGCCTTTTTGCACGATGGGGGTGGCGGGGGCACCGAGGTGTTGGGTCATATAGACGACCGCTTCATCGGGCAGCGGGAAGGTCTCCACGGGTGCGGAGTGCGCGAATTTGTTGGCTTCGGGGTGCACACCGCCCATGCGGAAGGTCTTGTGGCTCATTTTTTTGACGTATTGAGCACTCTCTTTGATGTTGTCTTCAATTCTCTGTTCGAGGGTTGCGACTGTATTTTCCATTTTGATTGATTTTCGTTTGATGATTCCAGGGCTCACTGCGTTCGTCCTGGCTTTGTGGTTCCCTAGGGCTCGCTGCGCTCACCCTAGGTTGACATAGGTCGAGCTTTCAGCCCTTTTTGGAATTAACCGTGTAACCGTTTTATGCTTGGGCGGGTTCAGCGGCGACGGGTTCGGGTTGCGGTTCGGCTTTCGGTGCCTCTTTCTTGGGCGGGAAGCCTACCGTGAGGATGGCGCCGGATGGGCATTCGTCCACGCACTTGCGGCATGCCTTGCACTTGTGGTAGTCGATGTAGGCGAGGTTGTTCTCCACGGTGATGGCCTCGAACGGGCACACCTTGGCGCACTTGCCGCAGCCGATACAGGCGGAAGAGCAGTTCTTCTTGGCCACAGCGCCCTTCTCCTTGTTGTTGCAGGCCACATAGACGCGGCGGTGGTTCTTGCCCTTGTCGCGGATTTCAAGCACGCCGCGCGGACAAGCGTTGGCGCAAGCTTTACAACCCACGCAGAGTTCCTCTTTCACCTCCGGAAGATGCGTCTCCGGGTTGAGGTGGATGGCGTCGAACTGACAAGCCGCTACACAGTCGCCGCAACCGAGGCATCCGAACGGACAAGCCTTCTCGCCAGCGAACAGGGTGTTGGCGAAGGCGCAGGTGAGTGCGGAGTCGTAGAACGACTTCATGGGCGCGTGCTCGCAGGTGCCGTTGCAGCGCACCACAGAGACCTGAGGTTCGTGCTCAACAGCACTCAAGTGCATGATTTCGGCAATCTTGCCGGTATCGCTACCGGGACAATAAGCCACATTGAGGTCATTGTTCTTGACAATAGCCTCAGCCATAGCGCGACAGCCGGCAAATCCGCAGCCGCCGCAGTTGGCGTTGGGCAGACAAGCCTGCACCAAATCGATGCGAGGATCCTCCTCCACATGGAAGAACTTCGACACAAAGTATAAAATCACCGCGGCGATAAGACCCGTAAGTCCCACTGTGATAGCCGCATACAGAATGGTTGTTGTTGGCATAGGTTCGTTATTTTTTCAAACTGCAAAGATACGAAATTTTTTTTACGTTGCGAATACTTTTTTTGTCACCCGAATGTGCAGTTGACAAGTGTTGCAGGAAAGAAAAAATGTATCTTTGTCGCCTGGTTGTTTAACTATGATGTTCCAGGTTCCAGGTTCCAAGATCCAAGTTCAAAGTTCAAAGTTCAAATTAAAATAAACGCTTATGAAATTTAACTACCCAATTTGGCGGCCATTGCTGATACTGGCCTTGGTCGCGATGTGTGGGGGCGCGTTCGCCCAAAGCACGTATGATTACAATGCCGAGCCCAACAGGTTCTGGATCAACCTCAATGCCGGCGTCGGCGGCACCAACAGCTTCGACGAGAGCACCGTTCCTTTCGCCTACGGCGGTATCCACGACATGGAGCAGATCGGTGTCACCGACGAGTGGAAGCGTTGCCACCTGCAGTTCCTCGGAACGCGCAACAAGACCAAATACTTTGATGTAGATGGTTCCAACAGCGCCTATTCCGCGAAATTGGAATTCCTCTACAGCTGTCTGAATCCTTCCATCAAGCGTTGGCATTTCTGGTCCGGTGTCTCCACCAACAACATCTTCGAGCTGAAACAGCTGGAGGACCTCCAGAACGCAGCCGTCACCATCTCCCTTTTCCACGAACTTAGTGCGGAGGAAAGAGTGGAGTGCGACTTCGCCTACGACAAGGCCGATGCCACACACCCTTGGCTGACCGCCTTCTTCAACCTCTCCTTGCCGCTCTATACCGTTGGCGTCCGTCCTGGATACGCCTACGTGGTGGATCCCTTGAACAATATTTTCGATATGTTGCTCGGCGCTAACGTTCCGATGTTCAAATTCTTCCCCGGTTGCACCACCGACATCGGGTTCAACCTGAACCTCCGTAACGGCAACCGTATCGGTCTCTCCTACACCTGGGACTACCTTACCACCGGCAAGAAAGGGGCTTATCGCTACGACAACGCCTTCCATACCGTCAAATTATCCTTTATGTTCAAAATTCAATAAAGAAGACTATGAAAAAGAGCTATATTTTTATTCTGTCATGCCTGTTGGCAGTTGCTTTCACCTCCTGTGAAAAGGCTATCATGAAACCGGACGAAAGCGACGATCCGGTCAACGTGTTCGAGTATCTCTGGAACCGGGTTGACCAGCTGTACACCTATTTTGACATCAAAGGAGTGGATTGGGATTCCGTCCACGCGGTCTATCGCCCGATGGTCTATGATGAGATGTCCGATGACAGTCTCTTCACGGTCTGCGCCGCCATGCTCAACACGCTGCGCGACGGCCATACCAATCTCATCAGTGATTTCGACATCATGCGCAGCGACACCATTTCGTATTGGATGAGCGAGTATAACTGCTTTGATGACAATGTGGTCCTACAGCACTATCTGACCTTGATCTATCACCAAACGGGTTCCATCAAGCACAATGCCATCCGCAACGGCAAGGTGGCCTATCTCCGCTATTCTTCCTTCTCGTCAGAAATCTCGGATGATGACTTGAAGTATATTGTGAATCGTTATAAAGACTGCGACGGTATCATCCTTGACCTCCGGCAGAATGGTGGCGGCAGTGTTATGAATATGTACACTTTGATCAGCATGTTCGACTGCCACAAACAGCCGCTCTTCTCGTCACAGCACAAGGCAGGCACCGCCCACAACGACTTCACGGCGCCGGAAATCTGTTACGCCGCTTCATCCAGCTGTCTGGATGAGCCTTACACCAAGCCGGTGGCGGTGCTCATCGACCGTGGTTCCTACAGTGCCACCTCCCACTTCGCCATCTGCACGCAGGCTTTCGACAACGTGAAGACCTTCGGGGACTTCACCGGTGGCGGTCTGGGTCTGCCCAACGGCGGCATGCTCCCCAACGGTTGGGTCTACCGTTTCAGCTGCACCCGCTCCATCGCCTTGGATGGCGGCAACTACGAGAACGGCGTTCCGCCAGATGTGCGCGTCCTCCTCGATCCCGCGGCCGTGTCCCAGGGCAAAGACAACATCATCGAAACGGCCGCCGACTGGATCCAATCCGGCGGCGGCATCACACCCCCAATTGCAAAACGGTAATCACGACAAAAAAACGGAATTTCTCACGAAATTCCGTTTTTTTTCATCGCCATTCATCGCATCATTCATCGTTTTTCATCGTATCATTCATCGCATCATCGCATCATCGTTCCGTCATCCGTCATCCATCATCCGTCCCAGGGCTCGCTATCGCTCACCCTAGGCTGACATAGGTCGGGCTTTCAGCCCTTTTTGGAAGGTCCCAACTGCTAACTGCTAACTACTAACTGCTAACTAGAACTTTACCGTCCACATCACCGACGGGATAATCGGGAACAGGCTCATTTGGTAGGCGTGGTTTTGCATGGAGAAGTCCGTGATCTCGCCATCGCCGGTTTCGATGCTGGTCTCGAAGAAGACGAGGAACGGGTTTTGACGGTTATAGACGTTGTAAATGGAGAAGTTCAAGCCTGTTTCGAATTTGGAGGTCTTCTTGATGGTCCAATCCACGGAAATGTCGAGGCGGTGGTAGGGGTTCACGCGATACTCGTTGCGACCGCTGTACTCGGTGACCACGGAGCCCATGTAGATATAGTAACCCAGCGGGACGGTCATGGTGTTACCCGACTGGAAGACCCACAATGCGGAGGCTTTCAGCTTGTTAGGGATAATCTCGTAGCAGAGGCTGATGGAGACATCGTGGCGGCGGTCGTATTTCGCCCAGTAAGGTTTTCCGCCATTCAGGTCGTCAAACTGCCGCCGCGTGAAGCCAAGCGTATAGCCGATAAAACCGGTGAACCGCCCGCGCGACTTCTTGATGTAGAACTCCGCACCCGCCGACCATCCTTTCCCAAACACGTACAATTGGTCAGGATTGATGGTTAAGATACTGAAATCCAGGCCATCTTTGTACTCAGCCAGGTTATACATCTGTTTATAATAAAGATCGACGTATGTCTCGAACATGTTTTGGTGGAAATTCTTGAACACACCTAACGTGTATTGAAACACAGTCTGCGGTTTCAACAAATCGGTGGAAGGCATCCACACATCCGTGGGAAGCGACACGCTCGCGACAGAAATCCGGTGCATATATTGGTAATTCAATGTCGCAGAGGCTTTGATGGAGGTCGTGGAGTCAATCATCCAACGCAATGAGAAGCGCGGTTCCACACGGTTGTATTGCACCACCGATTCGCCCGGCTTGTACATGATGGAATCCACCACATGCCCTAATTCATCGAGCACATAACGCGTGAACGGGCCTAACTGATGGTAATTGCTGTAGCGAAGTCCCATATTCAGCTTCCACCTCGGGTTGATATCATATTCATCATGCACGTAAATGCTCAATTCATTACCATACAGATGCTGTACTTCAGGGATTCCCAGAGGCGAATCCGCACCTGTTTCCACCTTGTATTGCCCCGGATTGCAATCGTGGAACACATCATGCACCCCGAATCGAAGGTTGTGCTTCGGGGTCGGGATCCACGTCAGTTCACTCTTCAGACTGTAGTCACGCACGCCCGACGAGAGCTTGAAGGAATAGGGATCCATCAACATTTCAGTACTGAAATCATAGTCGCTGAAAGTAGCGGAAGTATTGAGGAACAGACGGTTACCGATGATAAAGTTCCATCGGGCTGAAGCCGCCGCATTCCCCCACTTGAACGCCATCTTGGTCTGCTGGGTCAGCGATTTGAAACCATAGACATCGTGTCCGTAATAGGCGCCAAAATAGAGTCGGTGTCGTGAGTTGATGATGATATTGAACTTGGCATTGAAGTCGTAGAAGTAGAAATCCGTGCCTTTCATCGGGTTGTCCTTCTTGAGAAACGGCTGGATGATCCAATCGGCGTAGGTGCGTCGGGCAGAAATCAGAAACGACGCGCGTTCTTTCTTGATGGGGCCCTGCACGGTGAGATGTGAGAAAATCAACCCTAAGCCGCCATCCACCTCAAATTTCTTCAGATTACCATCTTTTTGATAGACGTTCAGGATGGAAGCCGCACGACCACCGTAGTAAGCCGGCATTCCCGCCTTGATGAGTTCAATGCTCTTGACTGCGTCAGGATTGAAGATGGAGAAGAATCCGAAAAGGTGATCTGCATTGTAGATGGTGGCTTCGTCGAGAAGGACAAGATTCTGGTCGGTACCGCTACCGCGCACATAGAAGCCCGAATTTCCTTCGCCGCCCGACTGTACGCCCGGGAGCAGCTGTATGGATTTGATGACATCGGCCTCCCCCATCAGCGCAGGCAACGACTTGATGGTCTGGATGCTCAGTTCCATACGTCCCACATCGCCGCTCGTGACATTCACATTGCCACGCTCGCCCTGAATCACCACCTCCTCCCCGGCAATCGCCGCCGGTTCCAGCTCAAAATGCCGCGACTGGCTCTTCGTCAAGGTGATGGTATCCTGTAACGTTTTGTATCCCATAAAGTTAATGGCGACTTTATACGTTCCAGGCATCACCGAGACCGAATAATATCCTGCCTGGTTGGTGACGCACCCCTGCACATTCGACGGGGTCTTGAGGTCCGTCAGGATGACGTAAACGCCCATCATGGTCTCGCCGTTGCTGGCATCGTGCACGACACCCGAGAGCGCCACACGCGAATGCTGCGCGTGCGCTACACCGGCGAACAACATCACCATGCATAATATTATTTTCAATTCATAATTCATAATGCATAATTCACAATCGTATCCAACGTGCATCATTAATCATACGTCACACATCATTCATCGTCATTCATCGCCCTTTCATCGCATCATCACATCCTCTTATTCTCTCATCCTCCCCCTCTTCATCGTCATCTGGCTGAACGTCACGCCCACCACGATCACCAAAATCCCCCAAAACTTGATGGAGGTGAAGGCTTCTTGGCCGATGGCGGCGGCGGCGAGGAGGGTAACGATTGGGATCAGGTTCGTAAAAACGCAGGTCTTGCTGACGGTCAGTTGTTTAACGGAGTAGGAATAGAGCATATACGCGCCGGCAGAGCAAAGCAGTGCCAGGCATATCAGGCTGGAAATCGATGAGAAATTCCAGTTTAGCGAGGGCCACTGGTGGATATCAAATATCAGAATGAAAGGCAGATAGAACGGAATGGCGATAAAGTTCTGCATGGTAGTGACCGTTGCGGGGGTATATTTCTTCAGCAAGCGGGTGAGCTGCACGCTGTATCCGCTGGCCGCCAGCACCGCCAAACTGAGCAGCAGGGTTCCCTTGAGGTTAAACGTCATCTGTCCGTTCGGACTCACCGTCAGCATCAACACGCCGCCCGTGGAGACGAGCGCACCCACCACAAACTCCCATCTAATCGGCTCTTTATCAGTAAAATACATCGTAATGGAGATGACGATGGGGATGAGCGCGATGATGACCGCCGCAAAACTGGCATCCACATACTTCAGTCCGAAATCCTCTCCGATAAAGTAGAGAAACGGCTCATAGAAGGCCAAAAGCAGAAAATCTTTGTAATCGGAACGCTCAATGTGCTGCAGTTTCTTCTGTAATTTGAGCAAAGTCACGAAGACAGCAGAGGCCAACACCAAACGGATAAAAACGATGGTGAATACTGGGAAATTGTTGATTAACAGTTGCTTGATCCACACAAAGCTAAAGCCCCAAAAGAGCATCGCAAACAAGATGGCCACATAACCTAGTAGCTGATTTGATTGATTGTTTTTCATGGCCGCAAAAAAACGAAAAATTTTTCAATCATGCAATATAAATCAGAAAATATCGTTAGAGAAACTCAAATAGAAATATATGAAGAATTACATCTACTTAATAATTAGTATATTAGCAATTATCTTCGGGATTAATTCCTGCAAACCCACGGATTTAACCCCTGCTTACATTCATGTCACCCTGGAGGATTTCGAGAATTGCATCGATGTTAGCAAATTTAACGAGATGCACGATGCCAACTATGATCAGGAGCATTTGGATGCACTCACCCACCACAAATTCACGCACGCCAACATTTATGTGAACAACAAGAACCTTGGCTGCTGGGAGTTACCCTGCAAAGTGCCCGTGTTGGATGTCGATGGCGAAGACTCTTGCACGTTGATCATGCTCCCCGCCTTCCCGATGACGGGTATGACCAACACCATTCAAGGCTACCCCTTCCTCAACATCACGCGCCAACGGGTTCTTCTCAAGAAGGACAAGGTCTATGAAGTGTCGCAAAACCGTCCTAAGTATATTTATAGCGAATACGCCCACGTGGCCTATTTTGAGACGTTTTCCAACAGCTCGTCATTTTCGCCGACTTCCACCTCCCCCGGCCAGACAGGATTGACCTTTGTGCCTACCACCTACGAAGGCAAAAATGTAGGTGAAATCGTCCTCAATGATTCTAACGGTCTCTATTTCGACGTCAAGACCACGCTTACCGAACCTGTTCCTGTGGGCAGTTACAGAGTCATGCTCGAGGTGCGTTACAAAACGGAAGGCGACATCGATGTGAACATGCGCATGTCCACCGCCTATAACCCGTACAATGACTATGCCATCGGCGGTTTCTACGCCTCCCCTGACGAATGGAAAACCATCCACTTCGACCTGACGAACACCATCAATGCCTACCATAGCGCATCGGGTAATAGCACGTACATCACGTTACTGTTCTCCGGAGGCGGCGAAAAGGGCAAAGAGACCCGGTTTGAAATTGATGACGTGAAAGTTTTATGGATTCGCACCAACTAATCATGAATAAAACCAAATTAACCTGTGTATATCTGATTTTCGACATTTTAGCCGCACTCATCACTTGGGTGGGGCTCTATATTTACCGTAAGCATGTGGGCGAATCAGCTGACATGCAGACCATCTTCGCTTCCATGCGGGTGGACACCACCTTCTTGCTCGGACTTGCGCTGTACCCTGTTTATTGGTTGTTTTTCCATGCTTTTTTCGGTTATTACAACAAAATTTACCGCAAATCGAGATTGGACGAGTTGGTGACCACCATCGGGGTGACGCTCTTCGGCTGTCTCATCTTCTTCTTCGCATTCATTCTCGACGACATCGTCACCTCCCCGCACGACTATGTCAAATATCTGCTTTTCCTCTTCTTCTCGCAATTTCTGCTGACCTACATCCCTCGTCTGTGCATCACATCGCATATCAACAACCGCATTCACAGCGGTGCCATCGGCTTCAACACCATCATCGTAGGTCACGATGAAATGGCGTTGAAAGCCTACGAAACGGTACTCAAGCAAAGTCCCCGGTCCGGACACTTTTTCGTCGGGTATATCCGCGTGGATGAGCAGCATCCCGATTGTATGGAAGGGAAGCTTCCGTGCGTGGGAAACATCGCAGACCTCAACCAAGTCATTGACGATCTGCACGTTGAAGAAGTTGTGGTGGCTTTGCATAACGGTCAGCGGAAATACATCCAGCAGGTGCTGGCATTGGCGCGCCGCAACCACAACCTGACCGTCAGCATGGTTCCGCAGGAGCATGACGTGCTGATGGGCAGCGTGAAGACCTCTTCGGTACTGGACGAACCGCTGATTTCCGTCACACCCGAGTATCTGCCCACGTGGCAACGCTACGTGAAACGCGTGTGCGACATCGTGTTTTCGCTGCTGGCCATCATCCTTTTGACGCCATTGTACATTTGTCTCGCCATCGGGGTGAAGCGCTCGTCGCCCGGCCCGATTTTCTACAAGCAAGAACGAATCGGTTATTTAGGGAAACCTTTCAATATCATCAAATTCCGTTCCATGTGTGAGAACGCGGAAACCGACCGTCCCATGCTTTCCTCCGACGACGACCCGCGCATCACACCATTCGGGAAATTCATGCGCCAATATCGTTTGGACGAGACTCCTCAGTTTTTCAATGTACTCAAAGGCGAGATGTCGCTGGTGGGGCCACGTCCCGAAAGGCAATATTATATTGACCAGATCGTGGAACGCGCCCCCTACTATCAGCTGCTGCTCGGCATCAAACCCGGTATCACCTCCTGGGGACAAGTGCGATTCGGATATGCAGAAAACGTGGACGAGATGGTGGAACGCCTTCGCTGGGACATCCTCTACATCGAAAACATGTCTATCCAAATGGACATCAAGATATTGATTTACACGGTGTTGATAATTCTGAAACGCGAAGGAAAGTAGCGAAAACAAAAAAAGTATATTTTTGCGCACCAAAACGGAAAACTTTATAACTACCTATGATGGAATATAATACTAAACGTAACAAGTTAATTATCAGAGAGTACGGAAGAAATATCCAGAAATTGGTGGAGGATTGTGTGAAGATTGAAGACAGAGATGAACGCACCCGTACCGCCTACGCTATCGTACGCATCATGAGCGATGTGGTCAATTCGAAGGAGAACAGCCATGAAGTCAACCGCAATAACGATGATTTTTGGAACAAGTTGTGGGACCATCTTTACATCATGTCTGATTATCAACTAGATGTGGATTCCCCGTATCCGAAACCACAACCTGATACCCGTGAGAAAGTGTTTGTGAAACCCGCATACAACAACAAGGTTCGCGTCAAATTCCGCACCTACGGCACCAACATGCAGAATCTGATCCGAAAGGTGTCCGAATATCCTGAAGAAGTCCGGAAATCTTTTGCTCCTTCATTAGCTAACCATCTGAAAATGATGTATTTGACATACAACCGTAACTCGGTCAACGATATGCTCATCAGCCATCAGTTGGAAGAATTGTCGGATGGGAAAATCACGCTTCCTGAGGACTTCAACTACATCAATACCAAAGAGTTGCTGAATATCGCCAATGCCAATCAAGCGTTCTATGTAGCTCCACAAGCAGGCGGCAAGAAGAAGAAAAAGAAGAAAAAAAAGAAAAACAGTAATCCTACAGTATGAATATAATTGATGTGCAACATGTTACGAAACGATTTTCGAATCATGTTGCCTTGAATGACGTTTCATTATCCGTACCGCAAGGATGCGTTTTCGGGTTGCTGGGACCCAACGGTGCCGGTAAGACGACCCTGATACGCATCCTGATGCGTATTTCATTCCCTGATGAAGGAGAGATTTTCTTCAAGGGTCACCCTCTGCAATCATCCGACACCTACGACATGGGCTACCTGCCCGAAGAACGGGGGCTTTACAAAAAGATGAAAACGGGCGAGCAGGCCATCTATCTCGCTCAGCTAAAGGGACTTGAGAAAAATGTTGCCTACAAACGGCTGCGCGCGAAATTCGAGCAGTTCGGCATTATGGACTGGTGGAATCGTCCTGTGGAGGAGCTTTCCAAAGGTATGCAACAGAAGGTGCAATTCATCACCACCATCCTGCATAAACCCTCGTTTCTGATTCTGGACGAGCCGTTTAGCGGTTTCGACCCCATCAACACCAACTTATTGAAGGACGAGATTGCGCAACTCAAGAAAGAGGGGACCACGATTGTGCTTTCCACGCACAACATGGCTTCTGTGGAAGAAATTTGCGACCACATCGCCCTAATCAACCGCTCCCGCAAAATTTTGGAAGGTGATATTTTCGAGATCAAGAACCGTTTCAAGAAGAATTTGTTCTCTGTAGAGGTTTCCAATTACTCAGACGAGTTGGTTCAAAATCTTGCGAGCCAGCCCTACGAAATCTGTTCACAAGAACAAAACAGGTATTACACCCGTTTTGAAATCAAGATTCCTGAGGTCTCCACTCCCAACGCATTGTTGCAATTTTTCTCTCAATACGCTGATATCCATTCATTTAACGAAATCATGCCCACTATGAACGAGATTTTCATCGAGCAAGTGGAGCAAGCCAACCAGCAGCAATCCCATGAAGAATAAGACCTTATTAATCATATCTCGCGAGTATCTCACTCGCATACAGAAGAAATCGTTCATCATCATCACCATTTTGATGCCGGTTCTGCTGGTGGCCATGATTGTGTTGCCCGCGCTGCTCATGGTGATGAGCGAAAAGAAGCAGTTCTCCAATGTGCTGGTCGTTGACGAAAGCGAGATTTTCATCAACAACTTTGTCGATAACGACCATTATGCCTTCACCTACCAGTCAGGTGACATTGAACAGATCAAAAAAGAGGCTTTTGAACAAGATTACGATGTCGTGTTGCAGATTTTACCTAACACGCAGTCGCTGAAAGCCAACATTTTCTACAAGAAAAACCTGCCTTCTGGATTGCAATCGACAGTGGAGAACCAGATGGACGACATCTTCTTCAACCAACTGTTGCGCGACTCACTGCACGTGGAGCCTGCGAAATTCGATCAACTGAAGCAGTTGACCAAAGCGGAGGCTGTCACCATCCAAATCGACGACAAGGGCAGTGAAAAAGAGCACGATGCATCCGTGAACCAACTCTTCGGCATGGGTTGCGGTTTAGTTATCTACTTCATTATCATCATGTTTGCCAGTCAGGTGCTACGCGGCGTGTTGGAAGAGAAAACCAACCGTATTGTGGAAGTGCTCATCTCCTCGGTGAAGCCCATGCAGTTGCTCATCGGCAAGATTGTGGGTATCGCCTTGGTAGGACTCACGCAACTGGTGATTTGGATTGTGCTTTCCACGGCGATTCTTGGCGGCATCCAGCTGCTCGCCCCGACCCTTTTCAGTACGGAATCCGTGGAGACGTTGGCAGAGACCCCCGGCGTGAACGTACCCGACACCTCATCGCTGACCACTGCCCCGAGCAACATCTTCGAAATGATTCAGAACTACTTCTCCGTCTCTTTCGTCACGATTATCCTTTGCTTCTTCTTCTACTTCATCGTCGGCTACCTCATCTACTCGACCTTGTATGCAGCTACGGGATCTGTGGTTGATAACGAATCAGACTCTCAGCAATATACGATGCCCATCACCCTGCCTTTGTTGTTGGCCATCATCTTCTTGCCGAGCATCTCCACGAACCCCGACGGAACTTTGGCCTTCTGGCTCTCCCTGATTCCACTCACCTCCCCCATCGCGATGATGATCCGACTGCCCTCGGGCGTGCCCGCATGGGAACTGGCGCTCTCCATGGGACTTGCCCTCGGATTCCTGGTCTTCAGCATCTGGTTCTCCGCCAAAGTCTATCGCATCGGAATCCTGAACTACGGAAATAAACCGTCGTGGAAGACGATATTCCGGTGGCTGCGGGAGTGAGGACGTGGGAGGTATGACGTATGACGTATGACGCGGGACGTGTGACGTGGGACGTGGGATGAGGATGAGATGAGAAGATGAAGACCCTTGAACCTTGAACCTTGAACTTTGAACTTGAAACTTGAAACCTGAAACTTCGCCCCTCGACCCTTAAACCCTAAACTCTAAACCCTAAACTCTAAACCCTAAACCCAAAAATGAACAACGAACACAGAGGTTTCACCTCGAACATAGGCGCGATATTGGCGGCGGCAGGCGGTGCCGTCGGACTGGGCAACATCTGGCGCTACCCCTATATGTTAGGTCAGAACGGCGGCGGGGCGTTCCTGCTCGTCAACATGTTTTTCGTGTTAGCAATCGGCATCCCGTTGATGATGACCGAGTTTGTGATTGGTCGCCGGACGCAGAGCAATGTGGTAGGCGCGTACAAGAAATTGGAACGGAAGAAGGGGTGGGCCACCATCGGCTATTTCAGCATACTGGCGGCCGTCCTCATATATGCCTTCTACAGCGTGGTGGCCGGCTGGACACTCAACTACATCGTCTTGTCGTGTACCAACCGTCTGTCCGGGCTGACACCCAACGAGGTCGCCGATGCCTTCTCCTCTTTCACCGCGGGCTCGTTTTGGCCGTTGCTGTATCAATTCTGTTTCCTGATGCTTACGGCGTTAGTGATTTCCTTTGGAGTGCAGAAAGGTATCGAAAAGATTTCCAAGATTCTGATGCCAGTGCTCTTTGTTCTGTTGTTGCTGATGGTTGTCCGTTCATTGACGTTGCCCGGCGCGAAAGAGGGATTGCAATTCCTCTTCGAGCCCGATTTCAGCAAGCTGACCGGCACGGGCGTGTTAGGCGCGTTAGGACAGTCGTTTTTCTCTCTCAGTCTTGGCATGGGCGCGATGGTGACCTACGGTTCCTACATCCGCAAGGAGGATTCGCTGTTCAAGACGAGCCTGTGGATTTCCGTTTGTGATCTCATGGTGGCCGTGTTGGCAGGTGTGGTGATCTTCCCCGCAGTCTTCTCCTTCGGCATGGATCCCGCCGGTGGCCCGCAACTCGTCTATGTGGTGCTGCCAAATGTCTTCAACAGCATGCCGATGGGCGGATTGTTCGCCGCGGTCTTTTTCATCTTGTTAGGCATTGCCGCCCTGACCTCCACCATCTCCTTGCAGGAAATCGTCGTGGCCTTCACGGTGGAGGAGTTCCACTGGACTCGCCGCAAAAGTTCGATTGTCAGCATGGTCAGCATTTTTGTCATCGGCATTTTCTGCACCCTGTCGTTCGGGCCGATCAAACACTGGACGCTTTTCGACCGCACCATTTTCGACTTCTTCGACCTCGTTACCGCCTCCTACCTGATGCCCATCGGCGCACTGGCGATGACCATCTTCCTCGGCTGGTTCTTCCCGAAAGTCGAAGTCAAGGACGAGATCACCAACGGCGGCGCACTGAAAGGCAGATTCTTCGAACTTTACTACTTCATCCTGCGTTTTGTTGCCCCGATTGCACTGGTGATCATCATCATTTCAGGCATTGTGGGGTAGTTAGCAGTTAGCAGTTAGTAGTTAGCAGTTAAACGAGTCTTTGGGGAATGAAGAATTTGTTGAGATTTACCGTACTTGTTTTTTTGTTGGTGGGTGGCTCGTTGTGGGCGCAGCCAACCGAGAGGGAAAGCCCGGCCGGGGTGTCTGAACGGGCTACTGGACCGTTTGATGATTTCTTGAAGTATCCTGTGAAATCGCTTTTGATTAAGGCATCCACGTCAGGTTGTGGGGGCGGTGCAACTCAGGAGATCGAATATTGTCGATTGGGTCGCAACTTTGTTCTGAAGGATTCCTATGAACGAATTTATGGTATAACGGTTTATGATGGAGGCGATTCGGTGGTAAAAAATTGGCCGACGCGTCACCCGACTTTTTCAGCGGATGAGCTGGAGACGCTTCTCCGCGACTTTAACGAGCATTATGACCAGGCGGTTTCTTGGAGTCAGTTTGTCATTACCGATGTGGATTTAGACAAAATGCGGGATGCCCTCGGTGATTGGGATTTCGCTTTCGATTGCTCTCGGCGTGATCCTGCTTCCCGTCAATGGGCCTGCGACACGATTCTCCAAATCAGCGACAGTTTGCTTACCAGCATTCTGATGGTTCCGTCCAGTCCTGCATGTACATCTACTAGCGAATTGACCATCCAGCTTACCAACAGTCATGGCGAAAAACTGGTCTTTGAATGTTATGACGGGGATTGTCGTACAGGGACAGCTCCCTATATGATGCCTATTAAAATTAAGCAGAAAACACAAGATATATATTCCAGTTACGTGCCGTTCATGCAGTTCGTCGCCACCTTGATGCCGAAGGACATGATCACTCGCGAGAAATTCACCACCCACGAACTCCTCTGCAAAGTCGCCCGCCAACTTCTGAAATGACGGTTCGTTGATAAAGTATTCTTCGACAAAAAAAAGCAAACACGAACTTGATTTTGTTTTGCCCGCTGAGGAGGGCATTCAGATCGTGGAGATGAAATCCGGGAGCAATTTCCGTCGTCACGCATCCTTGGATTACGCTTTGGCGCATTCACATTCTATAATATCCGAGGCCATAGTGCTTTGTAACTCCAATGTGATGCTGGCTAATGGTATTCGCTACCTGCCGCTATATATGGCTATGTTTTTATGAATATTACTTCTATTTGAAATTATAAGATACGTTAGTCTGCGAAATCTTCGGGAAAACCAATAAAAGTGTATTTTCGCAGCCTCTTATCAAACAAATTTCTAAACGTTAAAAAATGAAAGAAAAGACTGCATTCATCACTGGGGCCAACAAAGGAATCGGATTCGGCATTGCAAAACATCTCGGCATGAGCGGCTGGAGAATCATCCCCCTTGTGCTGGTCATTCTTTCATTGCTGTTCTCGGGTATAGCGCAGGAGCGCGAAAACCGTGACTATCGTGCTGAACTTGATTTGCTGGGCGGCTTTCCCCTCTTCGCGCTCGCACCTGACGGAACATGTTGGCTGACATCGGGGCGGGGCAAAGTCTATTACACCGATGACATCCACTCCGACTGGCATTGCGCCTCACCGCTCTTTCTCGTTAACGATAACACTTGGATAACCGTACATCAGTTCTCTTTTATAGACACAAACACCGCCATGGCCGTCACATACGACGAATGGGGGAAAAGGAGTCATTGCTATCGCACTGAAGACCGTGGCAAAAGTTGGTTACAGCAAACCGTAAGCGGGGATGTTGTTCTTCAACAAGTTTGCACAGATGACCAAGATCATATTTGGTTGACTGGATCCGGCAAAGAAGCTGTTCTCTATTATTCCGAAGACCATGGCGTAACCTTCACGCCACTGGAACGGCCGGTTATTTCAACAGATTGGGTAAATGTCACGGCATTTGACATGCGCGACGGGCTGTACGGCTTAGCTGGAGTCAACATCAAGCACGACACCTTTCCGCTCATGCTGACGGAAGACAATTGGCGCACTTCAAAGCGGATTCCCACACCGTTAGGAGAAGGTAAAGAAATCAACAAGGTGTTGATATGGAATGATTTATGGGTGATTCGGCAGGGAAGAGAGGTCTATTACTCCTCTTCTCAAGATCTTCAGTGGCAGCGTTTTCCAGTCAAAGTCACGGATTTTTATCCTGACAGGGAACGCGGACATCTGATTGCCATCACCGACAATCTTGACTTGCTTGATTTCAGCTCCCCCACGGATTACCGGCCGTTCACCCGCGAACCACTGCCCGCAAAGCCTACAGAGGCCGCTGTCTATCACGGAACGCTGTATGTGTGGGCGGGTTTCCTCTGCAAGGCGAACGAGGATGGGGTGGTTGTTGCTTTCCGTGGCTATACTACGGAGGAAGACATCGAAAAGCCCTATATGGTGAGAGACGGCGGCCAGCAGCTTTGGGGCGTTGACTTCCGCAACACACTCTGCTTCGCCGACAAATCGGATGGCAGATGGTATCGCAAGCGGTATCTTCCAATGGATGTCGAAACATTCAAACTATTAAGTGACAGTGTGGCGCTGTTTTGGGACGGGCAGCGGCATTACACATACTCCCTTGCCGACGATCAGCTGCGTCCTTACACCCTTTCCGCGCCTTTGGAGGGTTTTCTGAAAGCACCGATAATCGAGGTCGTTCTCTGCGGCGGGCTTACCAAATATCGTAGAGACACGGTCCGTTATCTTGTCACATCTGACGGCGATCTGCAGGCGAGCCATGCCACGTTGGTCTTGGACCAGTATGATCCGTGCTTTCCGAAAGCCAACGCCAAATACAAACGGAAAAGCATAAAGTTCCCGCATACCGCCAGTCGTCACGAATTGGACAGCATCCTTCGCGACATCAACCGCGACTACGCCCGCATTCCCAACATCGCCGAATTTCAAATCGCTGAAAAAGACCGCCGGAAATACTACAAACTATTGGACGAATTGGACAAAAAGGACATGATGTATGTGTACCCCAGAAGAAGAACTAATGCTTTTGATTATGATTATGCGGAGAATTTCTACCAATCAGTGCCAGATCGAATCGACACGCTGAGTGCCAACACAGTACGGAAAATCCTGTACAAAGATGAAAATTGGCGGACGACTGGCGGAGTCTATTGGTTCGAGGTTCAGGTCATCAACAGCCGTCATGACACGCTCAGTTTCATCCATTTCAATTTGCGTAACGAATATGCCTGGTTCATCCCGTGGTTGACGGAATACAACGGCATACCGTTCCGGTGTTACAGCATGGCACTTTCACGCTGGGTCTCGGCCTGCCTTCCAGAGAAGTTTCACGTCAAGGGGAGTTTCGACAACGCCCGTTTCCTGCTGCAGATAGCGGACTATCTCTGGAAACGGGAGGGTTTGGGTTTACGGTAGTTTCCAAAATCTTCGGGAAAACCAATAAAAGTGTATTTTCGCGGCCTCTTATCAAACAAATTCCTAAACGTTAAAAAATGAAGGAAAAGACTGCATTCATCACTGGAGCCAACAAAGGAATCGGATTCGGCATTGCGAAACATCTCGGCCTGAGCGGCTGGAGAATCATCATCGGGGCGCGAAATTAGGAGCGTGCGGAGAAGGCCATACGCGAGCTCACCGCCTTGGGCATCGACGTGCCCGGATGGGTATGCATGGAGCTGGCCGACCTTGCGAGCGTGGAAAACGCCCTGCTATGTTCTATTCAGCGGGAAAAATATCAGGAAAAATAGTACTTTTGCAGCCGAAAAACAGCTGTGATGGTCACGAAACAGGAACAACAATTGCTTGACGCACTCAATGAGTATCAATCGTTGGGAATTTCGGAACAGATAGACTACAAAAAATTCTATCTGTATTCCATTATTACCCATTCCACGGCTATTGAGGGGAGTACCGTCACGGAAATTGAGAACCAGCTGCTGTTTGATGAGGGTATTGCCGCGAAGGGACGAAGTATGCAGGAACAGCTGATGAACCTTGACCTGAAAGCGGCTTACGAACATTCAATGCAGCTTGCCGAGCAGCATAAGGATTTTTCCGTGGAAATGCTGAAAACATTGTCCGCACTGGTTATGAAAAACACGGGAAGTGCGTACAATACAGTGCAAGGTTCATTTGATGCGTCCAAAGGGGACTTGCGTTTAGTCAGCGTCACCGCCGGAATCGGTGGACGCTCCTATATGGATTATCGGAAAGTTCCGGAAAAATTGCAGGAGTTCTGTCTGCAGTTGAACGAAATGAGACGGCAGCTTGTCAATTCTAACGATTTGATCGCTAAATATCTGTTGACGTTCGATGCCCATTATCAATTGGTGACCATTCATCCCTGGGTAGATGGCAACGGACGCATGTCCAGATTGGTGATGAATCATCTGCAATATGAATTCGGACTGGTGCCCGTGAAAATCAACAAAGCAGACAAAGCAGAGTACATCCAGTCGTTGGTTGATTCAAGGGAACAGGAAAGTACAGAACTATTCCGTCGGTTTATGCTGGAACAGCACACCCGCAACATCCGCAAAGAGATTGAGGAGTTCAAGGAATCCCAGTCCGCTGACCCGATAAAACCGCTTTCTGACCCGATAAAACGTTTCGCTGACCCGATAACGGAACGGCTCTATCAAGCTCTATTGAAAGACAACGATCTCAATTATGCGACGTACGGTGCTCTGTTGGGCGTGTCTGAGGCGACTGTCAAGCGCCGACTCGGCGAGTTGAAGACAGCGGGCTATATCACTCGCGTCGGCAGCAACAAGAGCGGACATTGGGAGGTGTTGAAATAAACGGAAAGTTCGGTACAAGGTGATTCCGTTTGTGTGGTAGTGGGATGCCCGTAGAATCTGCTGATTTGCGCAGAAAACATGGAGACGTTACGCATTGCGTCCCTACTCCCCGTACATCTCTTTCTTCCAGCCATCAAATGCTTGGTTCCATTTTTCGGACAACTGTTTGCGGTATTGGTCGAAAAGGGCAGGATGCTCCTTTTGCAACACGATGTAATCATCAAAAAAAGCTTCCCACATCGCATCGGAATCCCCGTCTGGGAATCTCAATTGCCCCATACGCATATAGGCAAACATAATGCCTACACTGTCGGCGTGCGCGTATTGGCTTGTGGTAGTCCATAATTTGCCACCTTGCAACAACACCCAAATCTCAAATTCGTCATAGGTCACCGGGATAGTCCCCAAAACCACTTTTGCCGAGGGCTGACTCTTTCCGTAGCCGTACTCTTTCAGATACCGCTGCAGCCGTCCGGAATAGGGAATGACATAGTCTTCCTCGTGGGTAAACCATTGCATATCCGCCTGATATATAGCTTGTAAAGAATCATTCTCGGCCCAACCGCAAGTATAAACTTGCCAACCTTGACCCGAATGCTCATCTACGGGACTGAACTCGCCAGCGCCAATGTCCAATCCTTGTGAATCGGGTATCCGGAAATCGCCCCAATTGCACTTCTCCATACGGGTGAGGTCTTTCGAAGTCCACACGCCCTCGTACTGGCGGTTGTCGTAGCCGTCGGCCAGACCTAACATAAAAGCATCGTAGTAGAACCGTCCGTTAACTTTCACGAAGTCGATCGTCATTTTGCCCGTCAGAATCCCGCCACCGGAAAATTCGTCTTCGTCAAATTGGTAATGCCCGCACAGCTTCCCGAATTTACCCGTTGACGGTAGGTGCTTCCCTTTGTTCAGGCGCATAGAGTCCAGCGTGATGGTCCCGGAGAAAAGCCGGATAGTGTCGCGGTAGCGGGTGCGTCCCTCCACCTTATAGACTCCGTTGCCCATAAAACGGACGCTGTCGTAATGGATGTAGAACCGTTGGAAGTCACGGCCTCGATACCCGATGGGCTCGGACTCGGAAGTTTTTTCGATGAACATAAACTCATCCTTTTGGGAACAGTAGTCGGGATTTGTCAGGATGGAGTCTGGAATAATCACCCGCGAGAGGTCGGTATCCCGGAGCTCCTCCATCGTGACTGCTGTCGTCTTCCCGCCGATCTTGCAGGCAGTCAAGAAGAGCGTTGCCGACAGTGCTACAAACAGAATGCTTAAGATTCTCTTTGACATAGTGGTTCGTTATTATCGAGGGCAAAAATACAATTTTCCCGCAGAACCCACTGATTTACGCAGAAAAAAAGTCTGCATTAATCTAGGAAGTCTGCGGGAGAATTGTTCTTTCCCTGATGCTTTCGATTTTCAAAAAGTTGTATCTTTGCCCCGAATTTTATGAGAAATAAACGGAATGCATACGTTTCCTATGTGTAAACTATCATACTTCCCTAATTCCAACTATGTCGAGATTACTCTTGACCGTAAAGGGCTTCTTCAATTCATGGAGTTGTTGCGGAGCAAAAAGGGTAAATTGAATTTTCCGCTGTCAAATACCACATCGGATATGATAAGTGTCCGTTGTTTGGAGGTGATACCTGTCACAGCTGAGACGTTTTCTGGTACCGATTATCATATAATGTGCTTGTATGACTTGAAATCATCCACTGTTCAATTCCTGTTTGATGTGGATGGCTTCTCGGAGATGCAGTATATATTAAACTTCATTAATGAAACTGGTGACCACTTCCACATGTTTGCCGACTTTGACTTGTTTGTTGGCAAAGAGGAATCGGAGGCGATTTCGGTCATTAAGGCAGTGACAATCTATTTGCAAGAAGAACCGGTTTGTCAGTTATTTCAATAGGTGATGCAATTTTCAGGGTGAAGCATCATATCCCACATTGTCCAAGATTTACTTTGAGGCTCACGCTTTTCAGCACCAATCTATGGGTTATACAGGATATTTTATTTCCCCAGAACTCGCAGATTTGCTCAGAAAAAAGTCTGCGTTAGCCTGCGGGAAAACCATTCTGTCTTTCACGCTTTCGATTTTCATAGTGGTATCTTCACAAATCCCGATTTTTTGTATTTTTGCGGCCTTTTTGAGACTCGAGACGCTCAGGAGTCGAAGAGTACTTGATAATTGCTTCCTTGAACAGCCTCGAAGAGGCAAGACGCACGAGGTGCTAATAACCCCACACAAGCGAAGCGCAGTGTGGGGTAAACAGGGACGAAAAGGGAAGAAGCGCAGTGTGGGGGCGACAACAACGATAACAAATAAAGTAAGATATGACAACATCCGACCAAATCAAAGCGGTTCAAACGAGGCTCAGTGAGCTAAGGAGGTATCTTTGACGTAGATGCCAAAGAACAGGAAATTAAAGACAAAGAGCAAATAACCCAACAAGACGGCTTTTGGGACGACCCCAAGGCCGCCGAGAAGTTGCTGAAGGAGATCAGCAGCATCAAGGCGTGGGTGGCCGACTACTACAAGGCCGCCGAGCTGAATGATGAGCTGCAGGTGGTCAACGAGTTCCTGCAGTCGGGCGACGCCACGGAAGCGGAGCTCGACGAGGCCTACAACAAGACCATGGAGGCCGTGGAGAAGCTGGAGTTCAAGAACATGATGCGCGACGAGGAGGACTCCTTCGACGCGATTCTGAACATCAACTCCGGCGCGGGCGGCACCGAAAGCTGCGACTGGGCCGAGATGCTCCTCCGCATGTACATCCGTTGGGCCGAACGCCACAACTTTAGCGTGAAACTCCTTGACCGTCAGGAAGGTGATGTGGCCGGCATCAAGTCCGCCTCCATCGAGATCGGCGGCTCCTATGCCTACGGCTACCTCAAGAGCGAGAACGGCGTGCACCGCTTGGTGCGCATCTCCCCGTTCGACTCGGCGGCGCGGCGACACACTTCTTTCGCCTCTGTCTTCGCCTATCCCATTATCAACGACGACATCGAGATCGAGGTCAGTCCGGCGGACATCTCGTGGGACACCTACCGCAGCAGCGGTCCGGGCGGACAGAACGTCAACAAGGTGGAAACGGCTGTGCGCCTGCACCACCACCCCACCGGCATCATCATCGAGTGCCAGGTAACCCGCTCGCAGTCGCAGAACCGCGAGAAGGCCATGCAGATGCTGAAGTCGCAACTCTACCAAATCGAGCTGGAGAAGAAACGCGAGAAGCTCAACGAGATCGAGAGTTCCAAGAAGCGCATCGAATGGGGCAGCCAGATCCGCAGCTACGTGATGCAGCCCTACAAGCTCGTGAAGGACTTGCGCACGCAATACGAGACCGGCAACGTCAACGCGGTGATGGACGGAGATCTTGACGGGTTTATCAAGGCGTATTTGATGCAATTCCATTGACAATTCATAATTCATAATGCATAATTCATAATTGGAGATGTATAACATGAGATTGTATTCCATCTTTTGGACGGTGTTGTGCCTGCTTTTTCCCGGCATATTACTTGCACAATGGGGTAACCGTTATGCCGACCCTGTATTTGAGAGCATTTTGACAACCTCCGGAATCCCTTTCAGCAGCGCCGTGAAGGAGGGTCAAACATCGCCCACCACCCTGTATCTCGATTTCTACGAGCCTTCCGAAGACACGCTTTCGGCCCGTCCGTTAGTGATTACGGTTTTCGGAGGCGCCTACGTGACCGGCAGTCGAGATTGGAGTGACATGGTGGAGTACTGCACCCGTTTTGCCGAACACGGTTACGTGGCAGCCTCTATCGATTACCGTCTGCTTCCGATAACGTCCCTCAACTCAAGTACTATTATCCGAAGTGCCTACATGGCCGCGCAGGATGTGAATTCCGCAATTCGTTTTCTGAAAGCACACTGTAACGAATATCGTATTGACACAAGCAACATCTTTCTTCTAGGCAACTCCGCTGGTTCCATTGCCATCCTGAACGAAATCTTCATGTCAAATGAGGAAAGGCCCTCGCAGACATTCGTTTCACCTGACCTGGGACCGATGAACAGCTGCGGGTATGACGAATACGCCGGCTTTTCATCCAAAGTGGCGGGAGCGGTGTCACAATGGGGAGGGGTGCTCGATGTTGAGGTCATCGACCTTGATGAATATGTCCCTCTTTGTCTGATTCATGGTACTGAGGACAATGCGGTACCCTACGATTCTGGTTTTTGTTACTCCAATTTGTCGTTATCTATCTTCCCGTATATGTACGGGTCACACGCTATCGCGAACCATCTTTCCGACCTCGGCATTGAAGACTACGAATTTCACCCATTCGAAGGAGAGGAGCACTGTTTCTATATCACGGCGTTCACCAATCTTATAGAGGATAAATTTGACGCATGTTTCCATATCGCCCGTGATTTTTTGTACAACCATTTGGACACACATTTAACAACTGGGGTGTCCCATTATGAAACCGATAATGTCAAGATATACCCTAACCCTGCCTCTGACGTTTTGTTTGTTGAAGTGAAAGGAGGTGAAAGGGTAGCGAATATTACGTTGTGCGACATGCAAGGGCGAATTGTGAAGGAATGTGATGCTTCCCCCGTTTTCCTCGATCGTTTACCGTCGGGTGTATATGCTGTGCATGTGAAGACTTCTGACGGCAGAAAATTCATCCAAAAAGTGGTCGTCAAATAGCCATGAAACGCCCTATAACCCAAACAATTCTCCTGATTGCGATGACGTTAGCGGCGATCGGCACCTCGCTGGCACAGCCCTGTGACCGCCGCGCTGATCTGAACGTGCTCCCCGGCGACCTGCTCTTCTTCCGCGACACGGAAGGGATGGGGGCTGCCGTGAAGGAGAGTACGGGGCAATACACGCATGTGGCGATGGGGACCGCCATCTCTTCGAAGCCAAACCCATGAACTGGCGCAACGCCGACGGCAAGTTGCCGAAATATTGGAAAAATCATTTCAAGAAGTTGAAAATGCCCGTGCCGGAAGGCGTCATGGGCACGAACCCCACCGAGCTGTCGCGCTCGCCCCTGCTACGGAAATTGTAATGAATAATGCAGAATGTATAATTCATAATGAAGAATGATATGAACCCAATGCGCATTTTCCTCGTTTTCAGCCTTGTTTTCTGTGGCGTTTTCTCATATTTTGCCACAGGACAGGTGGTGTATGGCGAGAATTTTGGGGTGAACCAGGACTCCACTCAACTTTATGGAATACCGAAATGGGCTATTCATGGCGACAATGACCTCTCGTGGATAAAGGCGGAAATGACAAGCAACACGGAGCTCAAACGTCATGCTATCAGCATCTTGAAGCGGACAGATCCATATATTTCCGCTCTTGACACTGTTTTTGAGATGTCTTCGGATGAAATCGGTCAAATCTCTTTCATGCGCGATATCAACCACGACGGAAAGCCCGATTTCACCTTGTACGGTATGTTGCCGTTCTGTAACGACAGGCCTTTTATTCTGATTGCACTCAATCGGGACAGTCTGTTTCAGGAAATATTCCACCACGAAGGCGATTTTGTGAGTTGGCAAGAATCTGAAGACGCCACCCGCTTTCAGATTCTGGTCAGTGGTTGTTGTGAAGACCGGCACGGATACCTTTACGACTACACGAGTGCACAAGAAGACTCGTTGGCTTTCAGTGTTTTCTGGCAAAGCAATTCCCATCACCCTAATCACATTTATCCTTATAAAGCTGGGATTTTCCAACGCGATTCCGTCATTTTGCTGCCGGCTCCCGAACCTGCCGACAGCCGCAAAAACCACATTTCCTACCAATTCAATTGGGCTTTTCATGCTGGTGACGAAGTCCAGATTTTGTTTTCTCAAACTGAAAAGCACACCACCTGGTATTACGTGAGAACACCCGTTTCTCACCGCAACAACCCTGAGCGTTTTCCGCAAGCTGCTTTCGTTTACGGATGGGTGCTGAAATCAGATGTCCTTGAATTGTGACGCTGATTTAGGTTGTCGCTTGTTTTTTGTTCAGATAGCGTGTGAATAGCGTATCTAACGAAGAAGAGTGTAAGAAGAAAGAGTTCTAGAATGAACCAAGAAGGGAGATAGCCGAATTACAGAAATCAGGAAGCCCGTTCTTCAATTATTCTTATTAATCAGATTCACCACCACCTTGACCATCACATCCTTTTCCTCAGGATTGCTTTCCGCAATCATCAGGGTGAGAGCCACCAAAGTGTTGTCGGCGATGCGCTTGGTGCCGTCTTCGTGATAAAGGATGCCGTTGTTGTTGAGAAACCAAAGGAACAGTGTAGCGGCAATGCGTTTGTTGCCATCGCTGAACGAGTGGTTCTTGGTGACCAAATAGAGTAACATAGCCGCCTTTTCCTCCACGCTGGGATAGAGATCATTACCGTCGAACGTCTGGTATATTTGGCCGATGGAACTCTTGAACGAGCCGTCCTTCTCGTTGCCGAAAAGGGTACTTTCGCCGAAGCGCTCCTTGAGAGCCGCGATGGCTTGCTTTGCATTGTCGTACGTGGCCTGAAACTTCTCCTCTTGTGTGGTGTCAGCCACCGCCAACCGCTGATAGTCGTAATTGTCGAGCGTGTCGAGCGCGTAGGTGTAGTCAACCACAATATCGAACAGTGCCTGGTTCTCATCGTTTTTCAGCAACGGCTGGTTTTGGATAGTCCTTCCCAGCATTTGGACAAGCTGCCGGAGTTCACCGATCTGTTTTTTCCGGATCTTTTCATTCACCACATAGCCGTTGATCAGATAGGCCTTCAGCACCGTGTTCGCCCACTTGCGGAAATCGACACCCCGCTGGCTCTTCACGCGGTAACCGACGGAAATAATGACATCAAGATTGTAAAGTGTCGTAAAATAGGTCTGGTCGCCGTCAACACCCATGTGTGCAAATTTTGCACATGTGGTCTCGACATCCAGTTCGCCCTCTTTATACACGTTTGCAATATGTCGTGCTATAACAGAACGGTCTTTCTGGAACAAGTTTGCCATTTGGGCTTGCGAAAGCCAAACTGTTTCGTTCTCTAAGCGCACATCAATAGCTGTTTTGCCGTCTTCGGTCTGATAGATAACAATTTGTTCTTCAATGTTTTTCATATTCTTTTTGTTTTTAATGGGTGATGCGGCAAATATAATATTTTTTTGTTTTCTTTTGTAAGAATTTTTTATTTTAAATTTCTTACCGATACGGATACGACGGAATATGTCACGCAATCGGATCCGCACAGAACTCCCGCCGTTTGCAAGCCTTGCAGTGTTTGCCAATCCACACGTCGTCGAACTGGTTCATCGCCTGTTCCACGATTTCGGGGTCGTCGGTGAGGATGCCCGCCTCGAAGTTTCGCTTGCCATCGGATTTCATGCCGATGCCCGCGCCCGTGAGATTCGCGCTGCCGATATAGACCTTCTGGCAGTCGAAAACCAGCATCTTGAAGTGTACTCGCGGACAGAGCACCCGCTCTAATCGGTCGAACAGGACGGGGTACTTGTCGAAGTCTTCACGGAAATTTGAGCCTGGTTCTTTCGCATGAATAAGGCGAACCTCAACACCACACTTGATAAGTTGGGCAATGAGCGCGAGAAACGGTTTCTTTTCTTTTCCCACTTCCACATAGAGGTCCTTGATGTCTGCAGTGGCCACGCGGGAGAGGACGGTGGTGTAGTGGGCTGAGTTGGAGATGTAAGTGAGCATATTTTTGAGATTATTTTGGGGTGCAAAAGTAGGAAAATAATTGTTACTTTTGCGGCGCTGTTATCCTCGAATGATGTCCAACGGACTTCGCATCATTTCGCGGAAACGATGTGAAAGTAAATAATCAGAAGTCTCCTTATGATAAGCTATGAGTACATATCCGATAAGTGGCACTAAAATTTTAGATTATTCAGACGTGACATACGGCATTCTTCGTGTCAATTGTAGTGAAATCGCCAACTTTTTACCTACTTTGTATTATCCAATCACAGTTCACGATAATGCAAAAAATAAAGACTACAACAAGCACATGCATCTGTCCGTACGAAATCGTATTGATGGTTTTACGGAAATTTACAAAGATAACAAGGTAAAAGAAGGCGATTCCATTATAATGGAGTTGCACAAAGAACACGAAGATGGTAATCCCAAATATGTATTGAACGTTTCTTTCCAAAAGAACAAAAAAAACTCTAATGAAAAAAACGGTAAACAACGAAGAGACGAGGATATAGAAAGTCAACTGCAACAAGAAATCTTTGCAATCAAAGAAGTAATTAAAAATCAAGGAACTTATTTTAAAGATAACGAGGCCAATGTCCGAGCTGAAATTGTAGAACGTATTTTGAACGTTATAGGATGGAATTTTCCATGTTTAGCGAGAGAGGTGAAGGCTGGGGAAGGAAACCAAAAGGTAGACATTGTTTTGTATGATGGTGTCCAAAAGAGAGAAAAGTGTTATGCGTTGATTGAAACAAAAGCCATTGACGAATCTTTTGACAAAAAAGATTTACACAAATACAGAAAAACAGAAACTCCTTATGGACAACTTACCAGGTACATCAAATATTTTAATAAAACAAAACCTGTACCAATCGGGATGCTTACAAACGGTCAAACTTGGATTGTATATAGATATAATTGGAGAACTGAAACATTGCAGGAAATGAGACGTATAGATATTGATTCAAAAGATATTTCAAAAGTCACATCTTTTTTCGATCGTCTCCGAAAAGAGAATATTGCCGAACTGATTAATGAATTGATTAAAGAAGTAACAATCGAAGATATTTCTCCCTCTGAATTCGAATAGTTAACCTAACTCAAGTTCCGCAAGTCCCCCTCCCAACCACTACGCGCGATGCACCATTCCACCAGCGACAATAGGAGCTGGCGAAATCCCCTCCGTTCAACATCCTATTTCATGAAAACTTCATGATTAGAGCTCGCAAAACGTCAGTAGATAATATCAATTTTTTTCGCGCTACCCCGCCGCTTTTTGGCAGGGTGGCGTTTTATTTTTGCCGCATAAAATCAAAACGAAAATTATAAACATCTAAATTTCAAAACAATGAAGAAAAACGATCATGCGGCAATGAAATATCAGATATTGCTGATGCTGCAACAAGAAGGACCGCTCACCCCCTCGGAAATCACAGAAAGACTGGCTGGGATTATCGGGATGGACGATGATGAATTTGACGAACGCTATGAAGGGCGCCCTCACGACAAGGTGTTCTATAAAAGTGTCGCCACCAACGAACAACACCTCAAAGCTGCCGGACTGCTAGATTTCCTGGGGAAATCAGGTCACTGCATCACGTTTGAGGGCATTCAAGCTTTGATGGACAACGAGGCTTCCCGTCAAATTGAGTACAGTTACCTTCGGCAGTTTCCGGAATACTGCCAATGGTCTGAAAAGTTCCGCAAAGCATCCACAGATAATGAACTCAGTCATGAAAACCTTTACTAAGAATTTAACGGAAGCCGAAGTTCAAGGCGGGTATGTGGATATTCCGGAAGAATACAAACACTTGTTGCCGTCTCCAGGAACATTCTTCGCATTGGATTGCAACAATATGCAGAGTATCACAGCAGCCGTCTCCGCGGTCGCAAAAGGTAGAATTGTAGGGCTGCAAGTACTTTATCAGGCATTCGGAGCTTCCGAAGGACATCTTGTCTATATCACCTTTTCCCAGATACACAAGAAAATAGTAAGAATATTGATGTCGTAAAAAATCAACAGCTATAAATGATAATTTCAATAATTATGAAAAAAGAAAACAACAAATCAACAAATCTGTCGGAAGACATTTTCTCCTCCTTACCGACAACAAACAAGCAAAGCATCCGTCGCGGAAAAACCGATGTTTGCATAGAGGCCGGAACTTTCATTGAAACGGACATTGAACATATTGACTGGCCGGAAGGCATAACCCACATCGGACATGATGCCTTTGCCCACTGCGGTAACCTCGAAACCGTCATCATACCAGACACCGTGACCAAAGTGGGCGAGCGAGCATTTATCGAATGTCTTTCTCTCCGTACAATATCATTCTCAAGAAGTATGTTGGAGATTCCACTGGGATGCTGTGCCGAATGTCTTGTCTTGGAAACGGTTAATATCCCCTCAAACATACGTCACATCGGCTATGACGCTTTTGTGAAGTGCTTACGCTTGCAGACGGTTACCATACCAGAAGGGGTCATTAGCATCGGAGAGGGGGCGTTTTCCTATTGCGACAAGTTGGCCACCATTTTTCTCCCTGCGAGCGTCAAGGAAATCGGCGAGGATGTGTTCTACAGTTGTGATGCTCTGCAGGAAATCATTGTCCCAAAAGGTTGTAAGGAAAAGTGTGTTGAGATGTTGCCGAATTGGCGTGAGCAAATCAAGGAAGAAGAATGACAAGCGCATTTGAAAATCTTTCCTTCTTTGGTGGTGCTGTTTGAAATAGTTGTATTTTTGCCTTTTCAAAACAGCAGAAAATGGACAAGTTCATCAAATGCATCTGGATTACCAACACGATAGCGGCAGCGGGCGAGGATGGCATCTCATTGGCAGAGCTCAACCGCAAATGGACAGCAGACCCCGAAAATGATCCCATCCCCGACCGCACCTTCTTTCGTCTAAAGAACCAAATTGCTGACATTTTCGGCATTGACATTGAATGCGACAAAGGGCGGAACACCTACTATATTCCATACCGTGACGAGCTATACGATGACAAATTGAAGATGTGGTTGCTCAACAGTTTTGCATTGCACAACCGGCTTTCGGGCGACCCGCAGTTGCGGCGACGCGTGCAGTTCGAGGACATTCCAGGTGGTATCCATTGGCTGGATTCTTTGATGGATGCTATGCAGAAGTGCCTCAAAATCAGCATTTCCTATCAGAAAAGTTTTGAAAACGATTTGACCGAATATGCACATTGCAAGCCTTTTGGCCTAAAGTTGTTCAAGCAGCGATGGTATCTCATTGCAGAGAACAGAGATGGTGCTATGCGATTCTTCTCCCTTGACCGTATTCATAACTTGGAGGTTTCCGCTGAAAGTTTCCAAATGCCGGAGGATTTTGATATGGAGAAGCTGTTTGATGAGGCTTTTGGAATGTATATGAATCCGGAAATTAAAGCGGAACAGGTGGTAGTTAAGGCAGACATCCCTCAAAGTCAATACCTGAAAAGTTTACCGTTGCACCATAGCCAACGCATCATAGAGGAAACCGACGATTATGTGATTTTTGCTTGGAAACTGAAACCAACCTACGATTTCATCCAGCAGTTGCTCACCATGAACCTTCACATAGAAGTGCTCTCCCCCAAGAAATTACGCAAGGAGATCTCCCGCATCGGCAAGACGGTGTGGAAGCTGAACGGGTGAGCGGTTTGCGTTCTCATCGCTCGAAAACCCCGCAAAAGCATTTGCACTTCACCGTTCACCATTCACCTCGAATCACCGTATAACCGTGTAACCATATAACCACATAACCGTATAACCAAAATCATGGAATTGTTAAAAAAAACACTCTGCTTGATAGGGTTGCTCATTTCTGTGGGAACTGCACTGTGGGCACAGCCAAAGGAGATGGACTATCACGAAGTGCTGGATTTCGGCACGGAGGCGGTGGCACCCGACGGCACGATTTGGCATCTTCCGGACAGAGGAACGACTTTCCACAAAATGAGTCCGTCTGATTCGCTTTGGCGCGCTTTCACCCCGATGGTGCGAACGGAAAACGGCATGGTCGGGATTGACCGCTTCGGAATAACCCGTCCTGAGATAGTCTTTTATGACGACACAACCGTTTTGTTATTCAACGGATTCATCTTCAAAGATACGCTAACTTATTATCGTTCAACGGATAAAGGATTCTCTTGGACTCGTTTTATAATTCCAGTCGCCTATGAAAATATCGGGAGCATCTGGTCTCAAAACGGGAAAATCTGGATGTTCATGATGCATGGTCATTTGTATTTTTCCGAAGACGGCGGAATCTCTTTCACCTACCTTCCTGACGCTTTGTCGGGATATAGACCCCAAAACATTGCCGACAAGCTATATATGACCTCAGATGGGAAACACGGGATGCTTAGTTCGGGATATGGTGATATATTCATCACTGATGACGGGTGGAAGAGCGCCAAACGAATAGACGACCCGGTTAGGCAGGGGTTGATTCCTGACGGAAATATTTTTTGGCTAACCTGCCAAGTGCAAAGTTGGAATAGTTATCTATTCGCAGCTGCCCGCGGGCGGGTATGTTACGCGGAAATGTCGGATAATGTCCGGTGGTGGCCCTTCCCTGCGCGAAGTTTCCTTGTAGATACTGCACGTAACGAGCTGGTATTCATCATGAACGACGGTTCTGTCACGCGCACCTCCGATATGGCGCACTACGACACGGTGGGACATCTACCGGAGGCGGATGGATTCAATATCATCTCTGTGGTGCAAAATCGCGTATATTGTAAAGATTTGTATCGGATTTTGGTTGTTTCTGACACTGGAACACGCCAATTCGGATACTACACAGATGAGCCTATCAAAATTAACAAAGACGATCGGATAAGGTTGGCGGGGCAACTTTTCAGTTTTGATTGGGACATCCTCTATTGTTTCGACAAAACGCGGAAACAGTGGTATCGGACACATCCTCCGCTTGGCCAAATCACGAACATTGCGGCTTACGGCACTGAAACGGACACCATACTGCTGTCCGATGGAAATCTTTACTATCGTTTTGCCATCCAAAACGGCACCAATTTGCCATTCCGTTTCGAACATCCACTGGGAGATTTTTTGCAGTCGCCGGTGGACACGATCCGGATCACCGCATCACGGTCAGGATGCGGGGGTAGCAGAAAACAAGAGGTGGAATATTGTCGTGAAGGTGGGATGTTCAAAACATCGAAAATGACTCAAGACTCCAGAAGTTTATACTATTCGGAGGAGGATCGGGAAAAGGCCAATGCGGATGTGCCGTTTCTCCATTCGTTCCCAGTGGCAAAGCTGGATTCGCTGTTGCTCGACCTCGATGAACGATATGACCTGCCGATTTCCTGGCAGCAGTTTGTGGTCACCACAGCAGATTTGGACTCGATGCAGACCGTTCTCAGCGATGAGAGCGAGCGTGGCTTTTTCAAACAAGACAGCGCCTCCATACGATGGGTGCGTGATACGCTATCACGCATCAGCGACAGCCTGCTCACAAGCATTGTCATGCTGCCAAACAATGGAAGATGCACTACCCAAAGCACACTGGTGATCCGATTCACCAACAGCGAAGGAAAGACATTGACGCTGGAATGTCACGACCCGACCTGCTCTCCCGGAACGGCACCTTACATGTTGCCGCTGAAGCTCGACGTAAAAGGGAACATTGTCTATTCCAGTCATCTTCCCTTCATGCAATTCATAGCCACCCTGATGCCCGACGAAATGGTCACGAAGGAAAAGTTCACTCTCCACGAACTCGTCTGCAAAGTGGCCCGAGTACTCTTAATGGAACGATAATCCTAAATAATGCATAATTCATAATTCATAATTCTCCCTCCTGCTTTTCCGTCAAATACTTCCAATACCTTCTCGGCATGTCCTGCAGCTGTTTGCGGGGATTCATGCGTTCCTTGATGCAGATGGCCTTGAAATAGGTGCGCCACAAGTCTTGCATCAGGTGGTCGTCGTCGCTCAGCACATCGGCGTCCAGGTGACCGTTGGCGAGGCTGAACGCCACGGAAGACTCGTCGGCAAAGGTGATGTGGACCGGCTCGGAGGCTCCGTCGTAGTAAAATCCGTAATGACGTTTGGCATCGTAAATAAGCCACGGCTGGTCGTTGAAGCGGTCCGCGAAGTGGTCGGTGATGAGCGGAAGAACGTTGTGGTCGGGCGAGATGACGGCGAGATAAGTACCGTCCTTGGCTTTCTGGAAACGGATGAACTGCTTCATGCGCTGCCCTTCGCGAAGCACCTTGCGGGCGATGTTGGTCACGGCCAGCACGTCGGGGTCGGCGAAGTTGCGCTCGATGCCCGGCGCCCCCTCAGGCTGTCGGAACACCTTGCAGATATAGTGGAACAGGGGATTGTGGAGTTCCGGAAGCTCGGACAACCAGCTGACCACAAGCATATTGACAATATTTTTCGAAAGCCGTTTCTCCAACCCCTTCCACACGCGTCCCGCCTTTTCCTCATCGGTGGGCACTTGGTACAGCCGCTCGCAGAACAACGGCACGGGGTCGCCCTCTGCCAACAGCATCTCCGGCCGTTCGTGTAGTGCGAACGCCTCGAAGACAGCCGTAAGGAGGCCGTCAAGGGTGTTGTCGAAGGAGTAGATCGTCATTTCTAATGGTTATGGGTTATTGGTTATTGAAGCGGGTTAGTGGTGGCGGTTAATAGTTAATAGTTAGCAGTGAGTAGTTGGCGGTTCCGAAGGGAAGAAGAAATCAGGAGATTTATTGGGTGGCGAAAATACAATTTTTGGAAATATTTTTGCGCTTTGAAACAGAAAGAACAAAGGGCCGAAACGACCGCACCCCACACGGAGCAGAGACGCAAAATTTTGCGCCTCTACATCGTGTGGGGTGAGCGATGCGTGGAAGGGGCAGCGTGTCAGAGACACGCCACAATCATTCGTGGAAACTATTTGACTTTGTCAAAATACAATGTAGCATTGTACTCTCCACTTTTACCCTTCAAAATCATTTTCGTTGACGTGAGTTTTTCTATGGTGTACTCTACTCCTGATGAAAATGTAATCTTGTCACCTTCTATCAACCATGAAACTGTTCCAGCACCATAATTCGATGTAACGGTCACCGTTCCGTCAGAATTGAAAGTCCAAGCAATATTTGCAAAGACATCCTCTATATCTTGAGTCATATCCACTGCACTCCCATCACTATTGAAAAGCTTGCAATCAACCAGTTGCCATTTGCCAATGATTGTTTCTTTGTAAGATTGTTCTTTTGAACAGCTCGACATTGCCGCCATCGCAGCCAGACATAACAATACAATTGCCAGTTTAAATGTTCTTTTCATATTATTTTCGCCGCGTTATATCCCATCCGGCGCCATCGGTTCTGATCATAAAGGTTTTTTGTTACTATTTTATTAAAAATCAAAAAAAATAATTTGACGCAGCAAAAATCTGATTTTTTTTCACATAAATCAATACTTTGCTGTTGCAAAGTTTACCTCTTTTTGTCGCTATTTTTACCCTTGTTGTCGGTTTATATTAATCCGCCGTGGATTTCGCGGAGAGGTGCGAAAATATGGGGGCATTGGCGATGTAACAATGATCTAAAATGATCCGATTCCAAATAAAAAAAAGAGGAGCTGGATGTTACCAACTCCTCTTAATAAAATTCGCTAGAATAATGAATGTCAAACTTTGCAGGAAAAAACAAACATGTTGCCTACAACGTTACTACAATATTGATCGTGCCTTAATTCAGAGACAATCTTGTTTACATGGTACAAATAACTACTATTGGTTTTATGTAATCTCGGGTACAAAAATACAACATATTCAGCTTATTTATATGTTCTTTTCTTTCCACTCATTCCAATTTGTTTCTTCCAGATATTGGGAAATCTGTTCTTTAAGTTCAACAAGACTCTTCGTGGCGACTTCCCAAACTACTATGTCATCAATTTGGAAATACTCATGGACAATATAATTTCGCATACCTTTTACTTTTTTTCCAGTCTTTCCTTGTCTCTACGCGGTTCTCTCATAAACCAATTTTCTATCTTGTTCTACACTTTTTCGGGCAAAAGGGGCCAACGACCGCTCTGTCACCAAATCCACATTCCGGCCTAAAAGTTCCTTTAGTTCCTCATACATGCCGAAAAAATCCATTCCTACAGTCTGGGAGTGATCCAACACGATGAGGATATCCACATCGCTTTGGGATGTTTCCTCTCCGCGGGCGAAGGAGCCAAACAGCCAGGCTTTCAAAACCGGTTTTGTCTTGAAGTACTCCGCTAACATGTTCGACATCATTTCAGTACTCATAATCAGAATGTTTTTTTCAACCCGCAAAGATACAACTTTTTCTATATGCCCGCCACCTTGCATTGGTCTGGTTTCAAGGTTCAGGTTTCAAGGTTCAAAATCAAAAGAGAGTTGGGATTCCGCGGCGGCGAGCTTCTGTTCCGCTTTGGAGATGAGCAGCGGGCGGAGGCGTTCGGGGCTGAGCTCGTTGATGCCGAGGAGCGGCTGCAGGTTGGAGGCGCCGAGTTCGTGACAGGTGATGAAGTATTTCGCTTTCTTCATCACCACGCCCATTTTCTTGAGGTCGAAGGTGGTCAACCGGTTGAAACGGCGGGAGTTGACGATGAGCCACGCCGACTTGGTGCCGAGTCCGGGGACGCGGAGTAGCATCTCGAAGTCGGCGGTGTTGATATCCACGGGGAATGCTTCAGGGTGGCGCAACGCCCATGCCAACTTCGGGTCGATTTCCAAGTCGAGGTTGGGATGGGTGTCATCCACAATTTCCTCCACCTTGAAGTGGTAGAACCTCAGCAGCCAGTCGGCCTGGTAGAGGCGGTTTTCGCGCACGAGCGGCGGTTGCTTGAGCACGGGCAGGCGCGGATCGAAGGTATTAACGCTCACATAGCCCGAGTAATAGACGCGGCGCATCGAGGGCTGGCCGTAGAGCATCGACGACATGGAGAGGATGTCGCGGTCGGTGTCTTGGGTGGCCCCCACGATCATCTGAGTCGATTGACCGGCGGGCACGAAACGGGGCGCGTGACGGTATTTTTGGCGGTCCTCCTTGTTCTCAAGCACACCCTGCTGGATGAGCTTCATCGGCTGGAAAACGCTGGTGTGGTCCTTCTCGGGCGCGAGCATCTTCAGCGACTCCTCCTTGGGAATCTCGATGTTCACGCTCATACGGTCGGCGTAGCGGCCCGCCTCATTGAGCAACTCCTGCGACGCGCCTGGAATGGCCTTCAGGTGGATGTATCCATTAAAGCGATGCACTAACCGCAGGTCGCGGACGATGGCGGTGAGCCGTTCCATTGTGTAGTCGGGATTGCGCACTACCCCACTCGACAGGAAGAGTCCTTCGATGTAGTTGCGGCGGTAGAATTCCATCGTGATCGTCTCGATTTCCGACACGGAGAGGGTGGCCCGCTTCACATCGTTGGAGCGGCGGTTGACGCAGTAGGCACAGTCGAACATGCAGTGGTTGGTGAGCATGATTTTGAGCAGGGAGATGCAACGACCGTCGTCGGCGAACGAGTGGCAGATGCCCACGCCGCCCACGGTGTTGCCCACCATGCCCTTCTTGCCCTTGCGCACGGTGCCCGACGAAGAACACGACACATCGTACTTCGCCGCCTCCGTCAGAATGCGCAATTTCTCCAATGTCCTCTCCGTCAACATACGCTGGATGGAATTCTATATTTTTCTGTTTGTCAATAATTTGGCTGTTGGTTTTTGGCCGTTAGCTTTTGGCACTAAAACATTGGCAAAGGTAAACAAAAAACGGATACGCATCGACAAAAACACCATTCTGAGCGTATTGGAATTTTGTGTATCTTTGCAAATTTCTGAAAATAGCGATATTAGATATGCAAGAATCTAAGTTACAGTCAATTGAGCAGGCCATCGAAGATTTAAAGGCCGGAAAATTCGTCATTCTGGTGGATGACGAGGAACGCGAAAACGAAGGCGATTTCATTATCGCCGCCCAACATATTGACGCCGACAAGGTGAACTTCATGCTTTCCCGCGGTCGTGGGGTGCTCTGCGTGCCCATGACCTCCGAACGCTGCCGCGAACTGGATCTCGAAATGCAGGTTTCCAACAACACCTCCATCCACGAGACTCCTTTCACCGTCACCGTTGACCTTTTGGGACACGGCTGCACCACGGGTGTTTCCATGCACGACCGCGCCGCTTCCATCAACGCGCTGGCCGACAAAAAGATGAAAGCCACGGATTTCGGTCGTCCGGGACACGTGAACCCCTTGCGCGCCCGTGACGGCGGTGTGCTGGTCCGCGCCGGCCACACCGAAGGCTCCGTCGATCTGCTGAAACTCGCTGGTCTCGAACCAGTGGGCGCCCTCATCGAGATCATCAACCCCGACGGCACGATGGCGCGTCTGCCCGAACTGCTGAAGGTGGCCGAAGAGTACGGCATCACCATCACCAGCATCGAGAAACTGATTGCCTACCGTTTGGAGAAGGAAACCCTCATCCGCAGAGAGCAGGAAGTGAAACTGCCTACACAATGGGGTGATTTCCAGCTGATTGCTTACACGCAACTCAACAACGGCGCAACCCATCTGGCCCTCAAGAAAGGCGACTGGAAGGACGGCGAACCCGTGATGGTGCGCGTGCACTCCTCCTGCGCCACCGGCGACATCTTCGGCTCCTGCAAGTGCGACTGCGGCGAACAGCTGCACCGCGCCATGGAGATGGTCGATAAAGAAGGCAAGGGCCTCGTGCTCTACATGAGTCAGGAAGGCCGTGGTATCGGTCTCATCAACAAGCTGAGAGCCTATCACTTACAAGAACTGGGACGCGACACCGTGGAGGCCAACCTCGAACTCGGCTTCAAGGCCGACGAGCGCGACTACGGCGTGGGAGCGCAAATCCTCCGCGACCTCAAGGCCACCAACATCCGCCTCATCACCAACAACCCAGCGAAACGCGTCGGCCTCTCCGCCCACGGCATCCAAATCGCCGAAACCCTGCCGATTATCATAAAACCCAATAAAATCAACGAGAATTATCTGAAGACCAAACAGGCGAAAATGGGACACGATTTGCATTTCGACATTTAACAAATATGACCGTAGGGGCGAATAATTATTCGCCCCTACCCTCCCCATAACCCTCTAACCTTAATCAATGAAACACATCCGAAACTTCTGCATCATCGCACATATCGACCACGGTAAGAGCACGTTAGCCGACCGTTTGTTGCAATTCACCAAGACGGTCAACGACCGCGACTTCCAGAACCAGGTGCTCGACGACATGGACCTGGAGCGCGAGCGCGGCATCACCATCAAGAGCCACGCCATCCAGATGGACTACATGTACAAGGGCGAGAAGTACGTTCTCAACCTGATCGACACTCCCGGTCACGTGGACTTCTCCTACGAGGTTTCCCGCTCCATCGCGGCATGCGAGGGGGCGCTGTTGCTCGTGGATGCCACGCAAGGTGTTCAGGCACAGACGATTTCGAACCTCTATCAGGCTATTGACAACGATTTGGAGATTATTCCCGTCATCAACAAGATGGACATGCCCGCGGCGATGCCCGAAGAGGTGAAAGACCAGATTGTGGATTTGATTGGTTGTGATGTGGATGACATCATCGAGGCGAGCGGCAAGACGGGACAGGGTGTGGAGCAGATTCTGGAGGCCATCATCGAGCGCATTCCCGCGCCGAAAGGCGACCCCGAGGCACCGCTGCAAGCCCTCATCTTCGACTCCATCTTCAACTCCTTCCGTGGCATCATCGCCTACTTCCGTATCTTCAACGGCACCATCCGTACCCACGAGATGGTGAAGTTCTTCTCCACCAATCATGAGTACGACGCCGACGAAATCGGCATTCTCAAGATGGACCGCGTGCCCAAGGATGTGTTGTCCGCCGGAGACGTGGGCTACCTCATTACCGGCATCAAAACCTCCACGGAGGTGAAGGTCGGCGATACCATCACGCACGTGGAAAATCCCTGCGAGACCGCCATCGAGGGTTTCCAAGAGGTGAAACCGATGCTGTTCGCCGGCATTTACCCCACCGAAGCCGACCAGTACGAGGAATTGCGTGCCTCCTTGGAGAAATTGCAACTTAACGATGCGTCTCTGACCTTCGTTCCCGAGTCGTCATTGGCATTGGGATTCGGTTTCCGTTGCGGCTTCCTGGGACTGCTGCACATGGAGATTATCCAAGAGCGTTTGGACCGCGAATTCGACCAAGACGTCATCGCCACCGTACCGAACGTATCGTATAAAGTGTTGACTACCAAGAAACAGTGGCTGGATGTCTATAACCCGTCGGGAATGCCCGCACCGAACGAAATCGACCATGTGGAGGAACCGTATATCCGCGCCCAGATCATCACCAAGGACGACTACATCGGACCGGTCATCAAGCTCTGCATCGACAAGCGCGGCACGTTGATCAACCAAATGTATGTGGCCGCCAACCGTGTGGAACTTACCTTTGACCTGCCGCTTGGCGAGATTGTCTTCGACTTCTATGACAAACTGAAGAGCATTTCGAAAGGATACGCTTCCTTCGATTACCATATCACCGATTACAAGCCGGCCCACCTCGTGAAGCTGGATATCCTGCTCAACGGTGAGTCGGTGGATGCTTTGTCTGCACTGATCCACGTGGACAACGCCTACACGTTCGGTCGTCGTATCTGCGAGAAACTCAAGGAGTTAATTCCTCGTCAGCAGTTCGACATCGCCATCCAGGCCGCTATCGGCTCCAAGATCATCGCCCGCGAGACCGTCAAGCAGGTGCGTAAGGATGTGACCGCCAAGTGTTACGGCGGTGATATCACCCGTAAGCGCAAACTGTTGGAAAAACAGAAGAAGGGTAAGAAGCGTATGCGCCAGGTCGGTAACGTGGAAGTGCCGCAGTCGGCGTTCCTCGCGGTTTTGAAACTGGACTAATTATGAATGATGAATGATGAATAAAAAAACATCATTTCATTCGTTAAACTATATATAAATTGCATGGTCAATAATGCATTGTTGTCTTTATATTAGAATCAAATGATATTGAAGGATCTTCCCAAGAAAATAACTGTTTTGAGAGCTTTTATGCTGGTGGCGGTGATGCTGCTGGCCATTTGTGGTATTGCGCAGCCGCCTCCCGGTGGTTTCCCAGGCGGTGGAAGACCTCCCGGCGGATTCCCCGGCCGTCCCCCCGGCGACCGTGGCGATTGGAACCCGCAGTCGTCCCAGCAGATGCCTCAGGTGAAACAGAAGAAAAGAGTGCGTGAAGGTTCCACATTCAAAGTGGTGGGCCTCCTGCGCGACTCCATTGCCGGAACGCCGCTGGCCTACGCCAACGTCGCCGTGCTTGATGCAGAGGATTCCATGCTCATCAAGGGCACGTCGGCCAACAGCAACGGTTACTTCGAACTCGACGGCATTCCGCAAGGAGCATGTATTTTGCGTATCTGGACCTTTAACTACACCCCGAAACATGTTCCTTTCACGGTGAAGAACAACACCAATCTGGATGTCATCAAGCTGATGCCCATCTCCACCACGCTCAACGAGGTGACTATCAAGTCGGAGAAGCCCTTGTATGCCCAGGATGGCGAAAAGCTCATTTACAACGTCAGCGAGGATGCCTCCATCCAGACCGGTACTACCGAGGATGCGTTGCAGAATGCGCCCGGCGTGGAGGTCGATGTGGAGGGTAACATCACCCTGCGCGGCGTGTCGAGTGTGGAGATTTGGATTAACGACAAGCCTTCCAAACTCACGGAGGAGAACCTCAAGACCTACCTGCAGACGCTGCCGGCCAACGCTTTGGAGCGCATCGAGGCCATCACCAACCCGTCGGCCAAGTACGCCACTGACGCAGAGGCGGTTATCAACATTGTCACCTCCGCGCACGTGAAGAGCAACCAGTTCGTCAGCTTCGGCATCAACGGCTCCAACCAGCCCTTCATCTCCCCGTGGGTCAGCTACATGTGGACGAAGGAACAGCTGAGCATAAACTTCTTCCTGTCAGGACGTTACAATGCCCGCAATAATACTGATGAGACGACCTCCTACCAACGCCGCGATGCGGAGACGGAGGGCGAATACGACACCACTTGGTCGTCGAAGACCTCACAGTTTGACAACAACCGCCGGGCTAGCGGCAACTTTTTCCTCGGCATCAACTACGAAATCGACACCACCAGCGAGATTTCCTTCGATGCCGGCGGTTTCTACAACTACAATACCACCCGCTTGACCAAGGCGGAAGACCAGACCTACTTCGGTATCTATGAGGAGGAACCATACGATCAGAATTACATCGACACGACCCACAGCAAGACCAAAGGACAGTCCATTTTCACGCACGCGGGGGTCGATTACACCAAAAAGTTCGACAAAAAAGGTCATAACCTGCGCCTCAGCTTGAACACGCGTTTCAATCACAACGCCAGCGACCAGTGGTATAATCGTTTCTACGATACCTATTACGACCTCGACGAGCACCGTTACCTGCTGACGCGCAACTATAGTTTCGGCGGCAGTATCGATGCGCGTTACAACCGTCCTTACAGCGAAAATGGGGAGATGAGTTACGGTCTTCGTGTCGATCAGTCCTCTATGAACAACGACTACAAACGCTACAACGACACCATCGGCGTGCTGGTGGATACGTTGCGTACCTACCACTTCAACGGCAGCTCGACCAACGTCAACGGCGACGTGAACTGGACGCACCGTTGGGGTGGCTTCACCCTCAGCACTGGCGTGGGTCTCGGAATCTTGCGCGATGCCTACGAGTACATCAGCGATATGCCGTTTGCGGATGCCGGCGCGCCCATTTACTTCTCGGCGCGGCCCTCCATCCATCTTTCCTACCGCACCGAGAGTATGCACAACTTCAAACTCAACTACTCCATGCGTATGCTCCATCCGAGCGAGGAGCAGGTGAGCACCTACCGTCGTTACGGAGACAACAGCTATTCCACGGGTAATCCGGAGGTGAAGAGCGGCTTCACGCACAGTATGGAGGCCGGCTGGCAGAAGTATTTCAACAAGTTCGGCAATGTTGGCGTGGAACTTTACGGACGTTTGAGCACGAATGAGATCAGCTCGCTGACCGACTCCAAATACGATGAGTTCTTGGACCGTGTGATCAGCTATTCCACGCCTTACAACCTCGGTTCCTCCTGGCGTTACGGTGCGTCGTTGAACGCCACCTACCGTCCGACGGGTTTCATCAACCTGCGTCTCTACGCCAACGTCTATGATTACGGTTACAAGATGGCCTATCTGCGTGACGGCGAGATGCAATACGACCAGCGTGACAAGTGGTCATGGAGTGTGCGTTTGAACTTCTGGGCGAAAGCCTTCGACTGGTTGCAGTTCACCGCTTCCGGATTCTACAACTCCCCGACACTCAGTCTGATGAGCGAGCGCAAAGCCCGTTACGCGCTGAACTTCGGTCTGCGCAGCGACCTCTTCAAACGCAAGCTCTCCATCTACGTCAACGTGCAGGACATCTTCAACTGGGGCGCCAAATATGGTTCCGGTTCCGAAAACACGAACCCTTACTACCTGAGCAACAGCACCAACAAGACGCTGAACAGCCGTTACATCGCGGCCGGCATCACCTTGCGCTTCGGTAAGATGGAACTGGAGAAGAAAGCTCAGGAAGTGGACTACGAAACAGGCGACAACTAGTAATAGATCGCCATAAAAAAGCATCTTGCTCAAAATTCATTATGACAAGGAAGCTCCTTACGTTCCTGTTTGTCGTGCTGGCATTCTCTACAATCGCCGCACGCAAACCCGCCGACACACTCGCGGCTGGGAGTTGGGAGTTCGTGCAGAATCTTGGGCAGTGGCCTCAAGAAGTTCGCTTCTCCGCGCGTATGCATACAGGAGCTATCTTCTTCTCTGACAACTACTTCACCGTCTCGCAATGGCATCCGGAACAACTGAATGCGTTCCACGAGGCGAAACACGAGGGCAAACCGTTTCCTCAAGCCTATATCGATGCCGCAGCCTATCGGGTAACCTTCCTTCAAAGTCAACAGAATGCTGAAATAGCTGGAGACAGAGCCTACGATCACTACTATAATTATTATATAGGTAAGAATCCGGCGCAATGGGCCTCGCACGCGAACGCATACGCCGTGTTGCATTACCATGAGCTCTATGCGGGTATTGATCTCTACTTTCTGGAGGATGAAGATTACCTGAAATATGAATTTCATGTGGCACCCGGCAGCGACCCGAAGCAGATTCAGATGCAGTATGAGGGATTGAAAAACATCGCCAAAGTGGGGGAAGAATTGCTGTTGCACACTGCTGTGGATCGCATTCTGGAGTTAAAGCCGTTCGCATATCAAATTGACAAACAAGGAGATACGAATACTATTTCTTGTACCTATCATCTTCAGGGAAATGTACTTTCCTTTGATCTTGGTGACCACGACCCTACCCTACCCTTGGTCATCGATCCTACCGTGGTTTTCTCTTCCTATTCGGGCTCCACTGCTGACAACTGGGGTTACACCGCCACTTACGACTCGCATGGCAACCTCTATGGCGGCGGTATCGCCTTTGCACAAGGTTACCCTACGACTTTAGGGGCTTATCAGGTGGATTTCTGCGGACAAATCGACGTTTCCATCTCCAAATTCGATGCTAGCGGCAGTTTTTTGCATTATGCAACTTACATTGGCGGCTCCGCAGCGGACATTCCCCACAGTCTGTTTGTCAACGATAATGATGAACTTTACATCTTCGGGACTACTGGTTCGTCAAATTTCCCAGTCTCGGCAAATGCCTTCGACACCACATTTAATGGAGGGCCGAACACCACGCTTTCGACCAGCCAGAAATTCACCCTTGGCTCCGATATTTTCGTGGCGAAGCTCAGTGCTGACGGTACCCAACTGCCCGCCTCCACCTACATCGGCGGCACCGGCAACGACGGTCTCAACACGGCGAGTGGACTGCGGAAAAACTACGCCGACGATAACCGTGGCGAGATTATTGTGGATGAAAACAGTAACGTCTATGTGGTCTCCTCCACAAGCTCTTTAGACTTTCCCGTCACCACAACCATCTTTCAGCCAGACAGTTTCAGTCAACAAGATGTTTGCGTTTTCAAGATGAGCCAGGACCTGTCCACCCTGATTTGGAGTACCTTTTTCGGGGGTTCGGGCAACGATGCTGGCTATAGTATGTTTGTGGCCGCCGACAAAAGCGTCTATTTCTGCGGCGGCACCACATCCTCTGATTTACCTGTCACCGCAAATGCCTACCAAACCGCTTATGCAGACACCACCGCGCAGGCAGACGGCTTTGTAGCGCATCTTTCCGCTAACGGCAACCTCCTGTTGCACAGCACTTTCTTAGGAAAATCAGACTATGACCAAGCCTACCTCATCAAGGGCGATGACGAGGATTTTCCTCATATTTTAGGTCAAACCTCCGCCGACAACTTGCAATGGGTGCATAATGCCAACTATTATGTCCCTGGTGGCGGACAATTCTTGATTAAGCTGCACAAAGATCTGAGTTCTGCGATTTGGTCCACGGCATTTGGCAGCGGTTCTGGTGGCCCTGACATCTCCCCCACCGCCCTGATGGTCGATTTTTGCAACAACATCTATCTGTCGGGATGGGGATCACACCAACTCAACGGTTTCGGTGGCACCTCAGGACTGCCCGTCACCGCCGATGCTTTCCAATCCACCACCGACGGCAGCGATTTTTATTTCATGGCTATGAGCGAAGATGCCTCCAACCTGGTGTACGCCTCCTTCTTTGGCGGCGCAACAGCCCAAGCACGCGAACATGTGGATGGAGGTACCAGCCGTTTCGACAAACACGGCAGGATTTATCAGGCGGTGTGCGCAGGCTGCCATTCACCCGGTGGGCAAAGTTCATTCCCTACCACTCCTGGGGCATACGCTACGCAAAACGGAAGCAGCAATTGCAACCTCGGTGCCATCAAAATAGACTTCAACATGCCTGTGGTAGTCGCTGACTTTCTGATGCCTACCGTCATCTGCCTCCCCGACTCCGTCCACTTCAACAATTACTCGCAACTCATTAGCACCCAAACCTCTATACATTGGGATTTCGGCGACGGAACCACCTCCTCCGTTTGGGAGCCCACACATCTGTACGCACACACGGGCTATTATGAAGTCACGCTCGTCGTGCAAGATTTAGGAAGCTGCAACCTCGCTGATACCCTGAGAAAGAGGCTTTTGGTGCTGGCCAACACCTCATCGACGCTCCCCACGGTAAACATCTGTGAAGGCGACTTTGCGGAGCTCGGGATTCCACCCTCCACCGGCGTGAACTATCACTGGTCGCCTGAGGGCAGTTTGAGCAATCCGGCCATCTCCAACCCGATTGCAACGCCCGACGAATCAACGACTTATACCCTCATTGCCTCTACCGAAGCTTGCGTCGATACTTTATCACAACTCGTCAGCCTACACACGCTCAATGCCACGATTTCGGGAGATTCCATCCTCTGTCCCGGGGAATCGGGAACCTTGACACTAACGATCAATACAGCCGATCCCTACGAAATTGAATGGTCATTAACCGCTGATTTTCAAAACATTATAGCGTCAAACACCGAAACGCTTCAAATTCTCCCCGAAGCCACAAGCACCTATTACGTGCGAATCACCACCCCCTATTGCATCCTTGTCGTATCCAAACTTGTCACAATCGACCAGCCGGAAATCCTCAACCTCCCCAACCTTTTGCTCTGCTTTGAGGACTACGTGGAGTTAGGGGTTTCCTGCAGCGGCGGCATTCCTCCGTACCAATACAGCTGGCAACTGAGCGACGGTGCCACCTACGAAGGTGAGCACCCTCAAGTATCCCCGCAACATACAGTCAACTACGCTGTTACCATCACGGATGCACACGGATGCACCGCGACGGCCAATGGCGGGCAAATCACCGTCAGAGAAGGCACCTTCTCCGAACCTCTGAGTGCATGGAGTGAGCAATACGAGATTATCGCATATCACGAAACCACCTTGCATTCAACGGATTACGGCAACGACTACACCTATCAGTGGAGTCCAACCACAGGACTCACCACCCCATACTCATCATCCACCATCGCCACCCTCGACGCGACCACCACCTTCACGGTCATCGTCACCGACTCGTATGGATGCACCCGCAGCGACACCGTCACGATCATAGTGATCCCCATCGTCTGCGAAACACCATTTGTCTTCATCCCCAACACTTTCACCCCTAACGGCGACGGCCACAACGACATACTCTACGTGCGCAGCGACATCCTGGACGAATGCTATTTTGTGATATACAGCCGCTGGGGCGAAAAACTCTTCGAAACCGCCGACCCCAACATCGGCTGGGACGGCACCTACAAACAGAAAGAATGCCAACGCGGCACCTACGACTACTATTTCAAAGGAAAATGCAAAGACGGCGACGAACTGGAACTCAAAGGAAATGTGACCCTGGTGCGGTAGGGCGTTGGCTTTTAGCTATTGGCTATTAACTTAGACTAATGACTTAGACATAGAACTTAGAGATAAAACTTTGACTTTGACTAATGACTTTGACATAAAACTTTGACTCAGACCAATGACTTAGACATAGACTAATGACTTAGACATAGACTTTTTACTAGACCCTCGACCCTTTAACCTCGACCCTTTAACCTCCTAACCCCACACCCCCTAAACCCTAAACCTTAAACCATAAACCTTAAACCATAAACCTTAAACCTTAAACCTTAAACCAACAACAAACCGTAAACCAACATGGAAGAACAATTCATTGATTATGTAAAGATATTCGGGCGGTCCGGCAATGGCGGGGCGGGCTCCGCGCATTTGGCCCGGACGGCGCACAATCCGAAGGCCGGTCCGGACGGCGGCGACGGCGGCAAAGGCGGCAGCATCATCGCACGCGGAAATCGTAACCTGTGGACATTGCTGCACTTACGTTACACCAAGCACGTTTTCGCCGAGCATGGCGGCAACGGACAGAAAAACCAGTGCTTCGGCAAGGACGGCGAGAATGCCTACATCGAAGTACCACTGGGCACCATCATCCGCACGGTTGAAAACGACGAGTACATCGGCGAAGTACTGGAAGACGGACAAGAGCTGGTGGTGATGAAAGGAGGTCGCGGCGGACTGGGCAACGTCCACTTCAAGAACGCCACGCACCAAACGCCTCGATTCGCGCAACCCGGCGAGGAAGGCGTCGAAGGATGGATTTCGCTGGAACTCAAAGTATTGGCTGACATTGGATTAGTTGGTTTCCCGAATGCGGGAAAGTCAACACTGATCACGCAACTCTCTAACGCCCGGCCGAAGATTGCGAACTATCCCTTCACGACGTTGAAACCGAACCTCGGCATGGTAGCCTACCGCGACTTCCAGTCGTTCGTCATCGCCGACATTCCCGGAATCATCGAGGGAGCATCAGAGGGCAAAGGACTGGGGCTCAGATTTTTGCGACATATCGAGCGCAACGCGGCACTCCTCTTCATGATTCCCGCCGCTGATGACGAGGGCAATGTCAAAACCGTCACCGAAATCAAGAAAGAGCTGAAAATATTGCAAAACGAGCTCAAGCAGTTCAATCCGGATCTCTTGGACAAAAGCTGGATGTTGGCCATCACGAAGTGCGACCTGATTTCTGAAAAAGAGGCCATGGCATTGGAGGCTAAGTTGTCGAAAAATGCGCCCGTTTTGTGTATTTCTTCCGCAACGCAATGGCATTTGACGGAGTTAAAGGATCGATTATGGCAGCTCCTGCAGCCCGAAGAATAACACAAATGATTGACATTCAATAAATTAACAAGTGTTCATAAATATTTTTCGATAAAAACTAAAAGAGCATCACGGAATTAAAAAAAAGTGTATTTTTGCAGCCTAAATAATTAAGAGAAAGAAATGGCAAAGAAAACGAAGGAAGCACGTCAACAAGTTATTCTTGAGTGCACAGAGCAAAAGGCTAGTGGAGTGCCGGGGATGTCTAGATATATCACCACGAAGAACAGAAAGAACACTCCAGACAGATTGGAACTGAAGAAGTACAATCCGTATTTGAAGAAAATGACAATTCATAAAGAAGTAAAATAATAAAAACGAGAAGATATGGCAAAGAAAGTTGTCGCATCATTGAAAAGAGAAGGTGGCGTTACCTATACGCGTGTTGTAAGAATGGAACGTTCACCCAAGACTGGAGCCTACACCTTCAAGGAAGCTGTAGTGGAATCCTCTGCTGTTAAAGACTTTTTGGCTAAAAAGTAATATTTTGTTTTCATGGTTGAAAAAAGGTGGGCGCCTGCCCGCCTTTTTTCGTTTAAAAACCTTGCAGCTTTCCGCCGTATCAATAAAAATCGTACTTTTGCGCAAAATTCATACGTATGGGATTCTTTTCATTCTTCAACAAAGATAAAAAACCGGAAATCAACGAGGAACAGAAGCAAGAATTGAACGAGGGTTTGCAGAAATCCAAGGAAAACTTCTTCAAAAAACTCGCTAAAACCATCGTCGGCAAGTCCAAAGTCGATGATGAAGTGCTCGACAACCTGGAAGAGGTGCTCGTCACTTCTGACGTGGGCATCGAAACCACCCTCAAAATCATCGACCGCATCGAGAAACGCGTTTCCAAAGATAAGTATCTGGGAACCAACCAGGTGAACATGATCCTCAAGGAGGAAATCGCCGGACTGCTGCTCGAAAACGACCTCGAAAAGCAGAACGACTTCGTCATCCCCGAGATGGACGTGCCCTACATCATCCTCGTGGTCGGCGTGAACGGCGTGGGCAAGACCACCACCATCGGCAAGCTGGCTTACCAGTACAAAAAGCACGGCTACTCCGTCACTTTGGGTGCCGCCGACACCTTCCGTGCCGCCGCCATCGACCAACTCAAGGAGTGGGGCAACCGCTGCGACGTGCCCGTTGTGGCACAGAAAATGGGCTCCGACCCCGCAGCCGTGGCCTACGACACGGTGAAATCCGCCATCGCCAACAAGAGCCAGGTCGTCATCATCGACACCGCCGGCCGTCTCCATAACAAAATCAACCTCATGAACGAGCTGGTGAAGATCAAAAACGTCATCCGCAAGCTCGTGCCCGACGGACCACACGAGATTCTGCTCGTCCTCGACGGCTCCACCGGCCAAAACGCCTTCGAGCAAGCCAAGCAGTTCACCGCCGCCACGGAGGTCAACGCATTGGCCATCACCAAGTTGGACGGAACCGCAAAGGGCGGTGTCGTCATAGGCATCTCCGACCAGTTCCAAGTCCCGATCAAATACATCGGCGTGGGCGAGAAGATTCACCAACTGCAAATCTTCAACCGCGTGGAATTCGTGGATTCCCTTTTCCCTGACAACTGGTAGCCATGCCGAAAGAGATTGTTATTGATGAGAACTCCGGGTTCTGCTTTGGGGTCATCAACGCCATCCAGACCGCCGAGAAATATCTTCAAGAGCACCAGTCGCTCTATTGCTTGGGAGACATCGTGCACAACAATGAAGAAGTCAACCGGCTGGAAAACATGGGGTTGCGCATCATTTCCAAAGAGGAATTCCAGAATTTGAAGGACACTACGGTGCTCATCCGTGCCCACGGGGAGCCACCGGAGATTTACCGTATCGCTGAAAAAAACCGCATCCATCTGATTGACGCCACCTGTCCTGTCGTGCTCCGGCTGCAAAAACGCATCGCCGACGAGTACCATTCCGCCGCGCCCGACAAGCAAATCCTCATTTTCGGCAAAAAAGGACACGCCGAAGTGATTGGGCTTTTGGGACAAACCGACAACGCCGGCATCGTCATCTCCTCCTTCGACGACATCCAGCTCATCGATTTCACCAAACCGTCAAAGCTCTATTCGCAAACGACGCAGAGTGTGGAACTTTACACCCAGCTCATCCACGAAATCAAAAAACGCTACGCCGCTGAAGGCCATGAAGAGATGTTCGAATTCGTGGACACCATCTGCCGGAAAGTCTCCTCCCGCGCCAAGCAAATCGCCGAATTCGCCACCCGTTTCGATGTCATCCTCTTCGTCTCTGGCGAAAAAAGTTCCAACGGATTGTACCTATATAATATATGTAAGGCGCACAATCCGCAAAGCTACATTCTCACGCAGGTCGATCATCTGAAGAGCATCGACCTCAGCAAAGCGAACTCCATCGGCATCTGCGGCGCCACCTCCACTCCGATGTGGCTGATGCAGCAAATTGCGGCGGAATGTGCGAAAATGTGAGATTTCCCCCCTTCCCCAACTTGATTTTTCGCAAACCTCTCTAGATAATTATTTTAAATTTTAACTATTATTAGTTAAAATTATAGTTACACAAAATTTTTATTTTATTGTTTTTCAAGTAATTAGAAAATTATTTATCGAAAAATATAATTTTCTCTTGACTTTTGATTAAAACCGTTGTATCTTTGCAATGGTTTTGGTTATGAATTCGTCACACTCGAAAAACAAAAATATGGTACAGAATATTACTCGTATAAAAAAGGGGATTCTAACGTTCATGATGGTCTTTGGGCTTCTCCCGGGATGGGCGCAGCACGTGATTTACGAAGAGAACATGGGCACACCGACCGCCAACACGTTCATTCAGGACTACACAGGATGGCAGGACACTACCGTATTGTATATCGGAAATGGCACTTGCGACATACGATCATCCAGTGCCTCAACGGGTTACGGAGGCGCGTCGGGTGGCGGCAACATCATGATTAATGACACGGTGAAATGGTTTCAGATTTCCGGACTGAACACCACCTCATCCCGCCCTATCGTGAATCTATACTGCGGATTGCGCAAAACCAGCAACGAAAATGGAAGTAATTTCAGGGTCGAGTTCTCCACTGACAGTCTGGTGTGGGTTCAGCTCCCCATGTCCGACACGCTTCCGACAGGCTCAGGCACAGGAGGTTGGTATCGAGTCTGTTTCCCGAACTTACCCTCTCACCCACACCTGCACGTTCGTTTCTACAATCTCTCCAGAAACGATTATCGGCTAGACGACATCCGTATCACCGAAGGGGAGGAAATCGTACTGGAGACTGTCGCCACGCCCACCTGTACACCCTCCGGCGGCACTTACTACGAAGCACAGCAGGTCGAAATGGCATGTGAAACAGAAGGTGCCGACATCTATTACACCTTAGATGGGAGCATTCCCACCCTTCAGTCAGCCAGATATTTAAGTGCCATAACTATCGATTCCAGCCACACGCTGAAGGCCATCGCCGCGAAAGAGAACATGTACAATAGCAACGTCATGACTGCACAATATATCCTAATAGACACCACTTCCCTCGTGGTTTTGCCATTCGACATGGCGAACAACAGCGAATCGAGCAAATCGGAGCTGAAGTACATGCCTGGATTCCTAAGCAATAAACTGGGCACTTCCTACGCAGATGGATCGGCCAAATTCGAATCGAAAAACGCCGGATCCGCATCTCTCACCGCACACCTGGACAGTTCGCCAAGTGCTCTCTCCTTTGAACTGAAAGGCGTGAAAAGCGGTTCTCCTTCCTCTTACAGTGGCATCATCTTCATTGTCTGCGAGTCCGCCAATGGCATTCAATGGTCCACCGTGACGACCTTGAACGAAACAGACATCGAGACCACCGACTACACGCACTTCGGAGACTATACACTGTCGGAAGACACTCGCTATATCCGTTGGCTGTTAGCCGCTGCGAATAGCGGAAATACGCAGCTGAACAACATTGTCATTACCAAACGGCAAAACTCAGAAGATGGCGATGATGTCGGCATCGAAGAGCTAGGCGGCATTTCCACACCTAGCCCCCACCCTAACCCAGCACAGAACTTCTTCCAATGGAATCTCTGTGATGAGAGTTTCAACGTCCAGCTCATCGACCTCGCTGGCAGAAAGACACGTATATGGAAAGATGTGCGCTATGGTGAACGGTTAGACGTCACAGGGATCGCCCCTGGATGCTATATGATCAAGGGTGAAACCCCTAACGGTACCGTAACAAAGAAACTGATTGTCAAACCTTAAGCAGAAAGGAGGTATCGCCTATAAGAATCACATCATCTTTGTCATAGTTCGTTTTTCTGGTTGTAAATATTAATTTCTCCAACTGTGTTTGAGGGGATTCGTATGATAGAGGTATTTCTTGTTTTCATCAATAAGTATTGGTTATTTTGAACAATAGCGATCTTGTTTTCCATAATTCTTCAAACTATCACTACGAATTCCCCTTTAACCGGTTGGTTTTCAAAATACTGAACCGCTTCGGACAGCGTGCCACGGAAGGTATATTCATGGATCTTGGTCAACTCCTTCGCCACGGCAACGGGTCGATCTTCACCCATGATTTCGACCATTTTGGCGAGCGTCTTCAGCAGGCGGTGCGGCGACTCGTAAAAGATGACCGTCTCTTCCATCTCGGCAAAACGTTTGAGCAGCGTCTCCTTCCCTTTTTTATGCGGGAGAAAACCAAAGAAATAGAAACTGCTACAAGGGAAACCCGACTGCACAAGGGCGGGCACGAAGGCAGTAGCGCCAGGGAGGCATTCCACCTCGACTTCCTGCCGCAACGCCTCGCGTACCAACAGAAAACCAGGATCAGAGATTCCGGGGGTACCGGCATCGCTCACCAGCGCAGCCGTCTCGCATTGCTGGATCTGCCGAATATAGTTCGTCACTTGCTCGTGCTCGTTGAAAATATGGTAGGCCATGCAACGCTTACCCTCAATTTCGTAATGCTGCAGAAGATTCTTGGTGGTGCGGGTATCCTCGCAGAGAATCAGGTCTGCGGATTTCAGCACATTAAGGGCCCGGAGGGTGATATCCTCGAGGTTGCCAATCGGAGTGGGAACGATAAACAGTTTTGCCATAGTGGGAATAATCTAAAACAATGAAAGACGGCCATCTAACCGTCTTTCCAATGGTGCCCAGAACAAGAGTCGAACTTGCACATCCGTTCGGATACTACACCCTGAATGTAGCGCGTCTACCATTCCGCCACCTGGGCTTAATAAATACCCTCCTTGATGATGTCATGAATGTGAATCACGCCGAGGTATTTTTCCTCTTCATCCACCACGAAGATATTCGTAATGTGGTGATTCTTCATGATTCCCAACGCGTCCACGGCGAGGGTCTTCTCATGGACCGTTTTGGGGTTGCGAGTCATTATATCCTTCGCTTTCAAGGACATAACATCCTCGTGGTTTTGGATGGCGCGGCGCAGGTCACCGTCGGTGATTGCTCCCACGACCTTCCCGTTTTCGACGACCGCTGTCACCCCGAGACACTTGCCGGAGATTTCCAAGATGATCTCCTGCATGTTAGCTTCAACGCATACGGAAGGAACTTCATTGAGCTTGTAGAGGTCTTCGACTTTCAAGCGGGTTCTTCTTCCCAGGATGCCACCCGGATGCACTTTCGCGAAATCTTCGGTCGTGAATCCGCGCATCTTGATGAGCGTTGACGCTAAGGCGTCGCCGATAGCCAACTGAGCCATTGCGCTGCTGGTCGGGGCCAGATTATTGGGACTTGCCTCGCGCGACACAGTGCAGTTCAACACCCAGTGCGCTTCTTTCGCCAGAAGGGAATCCATCGCACCGACAATCGCGATGAGTTGGTTTCCGTTGGCTTTCAAGAACGGAATCAGAAGGGCTACTTCCGGCGTATTCCCGCTCTTGGAGAGGCAAATCACAATATCATCTTTTTGGATGATGCCCAGGTCGCCGTGAACGGCATCGGCAGCGTGCATGAAAACGGCAGGTGTTCCCGTGGAGTTGAAAGTCCCCACTATTTTCTGCCCGATGATGGCACTCTTGCCTATGCCCGTGACAACGACTCGACCTTTGCACTTTATAATCTCCTGAACGGCATTCACAAAATTTTCATCCAAATACCCGGTGAGCTTTGCCACCGCTTCGGCCTCTTCACTCAGCACTTTCTTAGCGTATTGGATGATTTCTTGTGGTTCCATTCTACAAAGATGCTCTTGTTGCCTTTTCGCTTCGATTAAAGAATGAAATCTTTCGTACTTCCTTCTGATAACCGAAGTGCCTTCAAAATAACGCTTAAAATCCGCTTCTGACAACGTTTCTAAGTCATCATTTTGGAGCTGCAAAAATACAGAACTTTTCGATACATTCAGTGGGTTGTTGATAACTTTTTTATTGCGGGGACAAACCTCCTGACAGATGTCACACCCGAACAGGTACTCCTCCTTAGCTAACTCGTTGTAATTCGGCGTTTTATCCTCCGTATTATGGTACGCCACACACCGCCGCGCATCGACTTGAAAAGGGTTTTCCAAAGCATTGACAGGGCAACTTCTGACGCAAATATTGCAATTCCCACAGTCAGATTTCGGCACGGGAAGGTCATAATTGTCGCAAAACTGATCCAAAAGCAAGACCCCTATGACGAAGAACGAACCATACTCGTTATGTATCAATCCATTCTTACCCAAACAGCCCACTCCAGCCTCCATCGCCCACCGTTTCTCCGAAATGGCAGAACTATCCACTGTCATCCTATATTTTACTGTAGGATAATGCGTTACAATCTTCTCTGCCAACTTCCCCAGCAACTCTTTCAGCAGCACATGGTAATCCTGAATCCAGGTGTAGCGAGCCATGCGATAACGACTGGACTTGGGGTGCGTTTCTGTCAAATAATTGTAGGTCACAACTACTACAGATTTACAGTCAGGGAGTAACGTTTCGGGACTGAACCGACCGTCGATGTCACGTTCCAGAAAGCGCATTCCCGCGTGGTATTCCTTGGCTATGGATTTTCGAAACTCCTCAGCGGCGTCGGTAAGCGAGTGCGCACGTGCAATGCCGCACTTCTGAAAACCGATTTCCGCGGCCCACTGTTTGATGGAAGATGAGGATATTGGCTGTTGTAGGGACATGTCAGAAGGTGATGGGCTCGAACTTATCGGGAATTTTGATGGACGTGACACCCGGCACATTGAGACGAATCACCTTGATCTTGCCACGCACCTCAATCACGCGATTTAACTCTTTGAAAGTAAACTCCGTAAAGAATGAGTTGGTGCTATCTACCGGCACGAAGTTGGCATATTCGAAAGAGAGTCGTTGATGGCTCGGCAGACGCTCCGTATCCCCGTTGAACAACGCCTGAACCGTCTGAAAATCAACAAAAAACGGAAGAAACGCTGCAATGGGGGCATAGGTACCTTTATAGTATTGCGAAGTGAGCTTGTTGACGTAAATAATGCTGTCGGGGGTGAAGACCGCGCGCATCACCTCGATGCCATACGCATGGATATTGAGGTAGAGGATGCTGTCGGTGCGGTTGACCATGTAGAAGTTGCACGTGCGCGTACCGCCCGTATCGATGATGTCCGCCTTGCCGCGATAGGTGATCCAATCGTAACCAGAAGCCATCGGCAACATGATTGTATCAGATGCAACAACCAATGAATCAGTATTTTGAGCATTCAAATCCATCATGCTCATCAAACTGATCAGAAATGCCAATACGAAATTGATTCTACTGTATTTCATCTTCCTTGACGTTTTCTGATAAGACCTTCGCGGCAACGGAAAGTTATATTCTTCGAAGAAAAACTATTCTGACTCACCTTTGAACCTGACCCTCACCTCATCAATGCGGTTATGGTCCATCCTGATGATCTCAATCTGATAGCCCATAAACTCGAACGAATCCCCCACTTTCGGGATGGTTTCGAGATGATCAACCACGAAACCGGCCACCGTGGAGTAGTCGATCTCGTCGTAATCAACCTCGTAGCCGTCAATCACATCGGTGAGCACATCGATGGACGCGTCGCCCTTCACCAGCATGGAATGGTCGTCGCACTCGGTAATGTCGGGTTCCACAATTTCCTCTTCTTCAGGCATATCCCCGATAATATTCTCGATAATGTCGTGCAGGGTGACAATACCGGCCAAATCGCCGAACTCGTCAACCACGATACCAAAATAGTACTGTTTCTGGCGGAATTCGTTCAGTATGTCCTGTGCGTCCGTGTTTTCGGTGAACACCAGCGGCTCGTCCAACATCGAACGCACATCGGCCTTGCCATTCTTCTGCAATTCCATGAAGAAATCCTTGATATTCAGCACGCCAAGGTAGTTTTCCACATGCTTGTCGCACACGAGCACGCGACTGACGGTGAAGTCGTACAGCTGCTTGATAAACTCCTCCTGCGACAAGTTCACATCAATCCATTCGATTTCAGAACGGTGAATCATGACGTGGATAGCGCGTTTGTCGGAGAAAGTGAAGATATTTTCGTGCATCTCGCTCTGTTCCTCTTCGATGACATCGGTTTCGCCAGCCTCCTTGATCATGTCGAGCAGTTCGTCCTCAGTCAGATGATCCTCATTGGCCTTCACTCCCAAAATCTTGTCTATCAACACCGTAGCACCGGAAAGAGCTTTCACCGCAGGTTTGAACACAATACGGATGAAGTTCATGATGGGAGCCACGGCAACGGAAACGCGCTCCGGTTTAGAAAGTCCGATGGTTTTGGGCACCAGTTCGCCGAGCACGATGGTAATGAAAGTAACGATTAGGAAGCCGATGATTAAAGCGGCGCTGGCGGCCACCGGCGCGGAGATATGCATCCAAAGGAAGAGCGTTTCAAGGTAGGGCGACAGTGCGGCACCCCCGATGAAACCCGTCAACAGGCTGGTGACGGTACTGCAAACCTGGATGGAAGCCAGGAATTCTTCCTGGTGATCCTGCAGGAACAGCGCCTTGCGGACGGCTTTCGGATGTTTTTCCGCATATTTGTCAATACGGATCTTCCTAAACGAGACGATGGCAATTTCGCTCATCGAGAAAAAGCCGTTGGCCAGAATCAGCAAAAGGATGACAAGGAGGCGTACCATGGTTTATTTATGTTCAGAGAGAAGGTCGCGCCGGTTTTGTCCAATATACTTGAAATAAAGGAACAGATCGAATGAAACTATCAGTAAATTAAGCAGATAGAGAAATACCACTGCATCAGGATGGTAGAAAATCTTGTGCAGGATGCCGAACACATAGCCCAGCACGATAATGGACATGAAAATGGGGCTTTTGCCGATGACCACCTTGGTGCGCAGCGCCTTGACGATGGAGAAGGGCCAGCTGCACGCAAAGCACAACAACATCAATATTTCGAAAATGCTGACTTTCATTGTTTTACGTTCAATAATCTTTTCGATACAATACGCGGCAAATGTACATAAATTACTAATATACACACCGACAAATGAAATGGACGCAGTATATTCGCAATTTGTGTATTTTTGCGGCCAAATTAAAAAAAAGTGAAACAATGAAAAAGACAATGTTTATAGCCCTGTTGTGCACCTTGAGCATGGCATTTTTCGCATGCAATCGTGAAACTGTGACTCCGGACGAGCCGCAACCGTCTGGCGGCGACAGCACCGTAGTGGAAGAGCCCAATGACGACATTTACCAGTTTTCCGTGCTGGACGGTGCGGGGGACAGCGTGTCGTTATCGCAGTATCGCGGCAAGGTGTTGTTGGTGGTCAACACCGCCACGCAATGCGGATACACCCCGCAATACACTGACCTTCAGCGCATTTACGAAACCTACCAAGACCAAGGGTTCGTCATCCTCGACTTCCCTTGCAACCAATTCGGCAGTCAGGCGCCGGGTTCCTACGACGACATTCACGATTTCTGTACCGGCACCTACCATATCACGTTCCCGCAGTTTGCCAAGATTGATGTCAACGGAGCCAACGCCTCGCCGCTCTATGTATGGTTGAAGAGCAAGAAACCGGCCAACATCAAATGGAATTTCACGAAATTCCTCATCAACCGCAACGGCGAAGTCGTCGAGCGCTTCGAGCCCGGTGACTCCATGACCAAAGTCGAGAACGCGATTAAGGAGGAGTTGTAATCCCTTCTCCCTCAAAACAAAACAGGGACGCCCCACCGGCATCCCCGTAAACTGCTAACTTCTAACTGCTAACTACTAACTATCCTCATTTGTCCTTGAACGAGAAGATCGAACTCTCGAACTTCTCCTGCGCGTAGGCCTTATCGACCACGATCTTCTTCTTGTTGAGGCTCGGGAATTCGAACATCGCGTCGGTCATGATTTTCTCGACGATGGCGCGGAGGCCGCGGGCACCGAGCTGCAACTCCACCGCCTTATCGACGATGTAGTCCAGGCTCTCTTCGGTGAAACTCAACGCGATGCCGTCCATCTTGAAGAGGGCGATGTACTGCTTCACCAACGCGTTCTTCGGCTCGGTGAGGATGCGCTTCAACGCCACACTGTCGAGGGCGTTCAGGGAGGTGATGACTGGGAAGCGACCGCACAACTCCGGAATCAACCCGAAATCCTTGATGTCCTGCGCACTGACGTATTTCAACGCTTCCTGCGGGTTGAAGTTGATATTCTTGGTGTTGTAACCGATGGCGTGCGTGTTCATACGATCGCAAATGATGTTCGACAGGTTATTGAACGCACCGCTGCCGATGAACAGGATGTGACGCGTGTTGACCTGGATAAATTCCTGCTCGGGATGCTTCCTGCCCCCTTGCGGCGGCACGTTCACGATGGAACCTTCCAACAACTTCAACAACGACTGCTGGACACCCTCGCCCGACACATCGCGTGTAATCGACGGATTCTCAGAGCCTTTGCGGGCGATCTTATCAATCTCGTCAATAAAGACGATGCCGCGTTCCGCCTTCTTCACATCGTAATCGGCGGCTTGCAACAGACGCGAAAGAATGCTCTCCACATCTTCGCCCACATAACCCGCCTGCGTGAACACTGTCGCATCCGCAATACAGAACGGCACTTCCAACAGATTGGCTATCGTTTTGGCCAACAATGTTTTACCCGTACCCGTCTCCCCTATCAACAAAACGTTGCTCTTCTCAATATCCACATCGGGGTCGGTCTCGTCCACACCTTGCATCAACCGTTTGTAGTGGTTATACACGGCCACGGAAAGCACCTTCTTGGCCTCTTCCTGTCCGATGACATAATCGTCCAGACGCTCTTTGATCTCTTTGGGTTTCAGCAAATTCAGCCTGATGTCGGAAATCTCTTTCTTTTGCGTTTCGGCGGTATGCTGATGGTAAATGTCCATTGCCGCCTGCAGACAATCGCTGCATATCATCGCGTCAAAACCGCCAATGATGAACTGGTCGCCCGGAATATCACGACCACAGAAGCTGCACGTTCTATTGAAATTCTGTTTTTTTGCCATTCACTAAAAAATTCGTCGTACTATCCAAAAAAAAGTGTTTTGTTATGGGTCCAAACTCTTAACCTCACAAATCACCACTCACCGCCAACTACTAACTGCTAACTGCTAACTACTAACTTCTAACTGAAAAAACCGGCGCCCGGACATTTCCGGAAGCCGGTTTTCTTCATTTATGATGTCGAACAAAACTGTTATTTGTTCTGATCGCGACCCAAAACTTGGTCGATCATGCCGTACTCTTTGGCTTCGGTTGCCACCATCCAGTAGTCACGGTCGCTGTCCTTCCACACTTGGTCGTAATCCTTGCCAGTATGGTAGGCAATGATTTCGTAGAGTTCCTTCTTGATTTTCTGGATCTCCTTGGCCTCGATTTCGATGTCGGAAGCCTGACCTTGCGCACCGCCCATGGGTTGGTGAATCATCACGCGGGAGTGCGGGAGCGCGAAACGCTTGCCCTTGGCGCCAGCGCACAGCAGCACTGCAGCCATAGAAGCGGCCATACCCGTGCAAATCGTTGACACATCGGGTTTTAAGTACTGCATCGTATCATAGATACCCAATCCAGCATACACCACACCGCCAGGGCTGTTGATATAAATCTGAATGTCGCGCTCTGAATCCTGGGATTCGAGGAAGAGCAGCTGGGCTTGGATGATGTTGGCCACATCATCGTCGATCGGCACGCCCATGAAGATGATTCTGTCCTTCATCAAGCGAGAGAAGACGTCCAATTGAGTGATGTTCATCGGACGTTCCTCGATGATGTAGGGAGTGATGTAGTTGCGTGTCTGAGACACGTAACGATCCATCTTCAAGCTACTGATACCGTGTTGTTTAAGCGCGTAATTTCTGAATTCGTCTCTCATCATTACTCAGCTTTTTTGGTGGATTTTGCGCGGGTTTTCTTGGGTTTTTCCTCAGCGGGAGCCTCAGCGGCGGGTTCTTCCGTCTTGGCGGCAGCTTTACGTTTTGTGGTCTTTTTCGGTTTCTCCTCGGCAGCAGCAGCCTTAGGATCGACAGCCGCCACAAAAGCCTTGAAATCGCCCTCTTTGTGTTCCACATTCATCTTCTTGTGCATCAAAGCGGTCAATTTCTGGTCGTAAAGCAGATCGTATGCATTCTTCACATACTCTTGATTCTTCATGGCATCAGCCACAATCTTATCTACCTGTTCCTTAACGCTTTCTGCATTGAAATTGCCGAAATAGTTCTTCACGAAATAGTCGCGGAAGTAGTTCTCGACATCAGCGCGGGTGACGTTCACATCTTCACCTTCCACCAGGTTGTTCTCGATAATCTGCCATGCGAAAGAACGTTTGTACTGGTCGAATTGCTTCTCCAGATCCTCGTCCGTCATATCTTTCTGAACCGCCTTGATATAGCGTTTCATGAAATCGTCGGGAAGTTCCACTTTCACGTTGTCCAACAAGGTTTCGATGGCCTTGTTCATGAAGAAACGCTCCGTTTCAGGTTGATATTGGCTCTTCAGAACGTTCATAGCCTCTTCCTTCAAAGCTTTCTCCGTGGTGATTTTGCCCTCCGGGAAGGCAGCCTTGAAGAATTCCTCATTGAGGTCGGCGGGTTCGATGCGACCGATGCGCTTGATGGTCAGCTCGTAGGTGTAAGGATCGTCAGCATTGAGTTCCTCTTCCTTGAGGCCGAAAGCGCGAGCGAACGTTGCATCGCTGGTGAAGGCAGCACGCATAGCCATGGAAACTTTTTCATCGACTTTCTTGCCGATGATCGCTTTTTGAGCGTCTTCTTTCAGATCTCTGATGAAGAAAAAAGCTTCTCTTTCGCCACCGTAATCCACTGATACGCTGTCGTTTTTCTCAACTGTGTCAGGGGTGATATACTTGCCGTGACGTTCGCGCAGTTGGTTGATGTAGCTGGTGATCTCCTCATCGGTAGGAACGATGGTGAAGTCCAGAATAGCGGGCAGCGCCTTGAAGTCAATGTTCACTTCAGGACGGAGTGCATACTCATAGACGAAGGAGAAATTATCGGGATTGTCGAAATCCACCTGAGATTTTCCTTCCACGGGCATGGGTTCGAAGATGTACTTGACCTCATTGTCCTTGAAGAATTTCTCGATTTGTTCGTTCACCATACGGTCGATTTCCATCACGAGGATGTTTTTGCCGTACATTTTTTGGACGATGCCCATGGGGGCGTTGCCTTTGCGGAAGCCGGGGACAGCCACCTCGCGGCGTTGTTTTTTCAACGCTTTATCTACATTTTCAGCGTAGTCTTCTTTTTGGATTTCGATTACGAGTTCCTGGACCTGACCGGGAACATTTTCGTGCTTAATATTCATTGAATCAGTTTTTTATTATAACAAAAAACACACAATGCCTTCTGGCATTGCATGTTTATTTCCACTATTATCCTATCGATTATTCTTCGGCAGCATTGTCGGAAGTCGTCTGTTCGACTTGGGTGTTGGAGGTACCGTGAATGCTGTTATACTCGTTCTTTGCCATGAAAGCGCACACGAAGCAGAGCAGCATGATGCCAGCAGCAAGACCCCAAGTGGTTTTCTCCAAAACGTCAGCAGTTTTGCGCACGCCCATCACTTGGTTGGATGAAGCGAAATTAGAGGCCAAACCGCCACCTTTAGAGTTTTGAATCAACACGACAAAGGCCAAAACTATGCTTGCCAAAATGATTAATACTACACACAATGTAAACATCTCTATACTTTTTAGTTGATATTAATTATAATTCTTTCAAACAGTTATCGTTTCTTTATACAAATTTAGTGCCAAAAAAATCACCCATTCATCTGATTTTTCAGTTCCTCAATTCGGGCGGCAAAAATACTATTTTTTTCGGGAAAATGCAACTTCAATATTTCGAACATTTGGATGGCACGATCATAGTACCCTTGTTCCGCGTAAACATTTGCCAATGAAACACTTACAATGCTTTGATCTTCAATAGAGCTCTCCAATCCGTAATCTGCCTCGGCATCATGAATCTCGGGAGAATAGATAATTTTGGGAGCATCTTTGGAAAATTTTTCAATCAACTGATCAATCAAAGCCTGACGATTATCATGGTCGGGCGCAGGATGTTTCACGAAAATCGGATTCAGCGAAGTCTGAGGTCTGTTGGGCGTCTCCACCCTATTCAACTGCGGCATTTCGCGCGTCTCCAGCACAGGCGCAACATCCAATGAAAGAGCATCATAGCGCAGTTTATTCGGCAGTGTGATCAGCATTTTCGGAAGCTGCCGGCTTTGTCCTTTCAGACGAGCCTCGCGCAGACAAAACAGGTTCAGGAACGAAGAAGCGGGATATTTTTTATGCCATTGCAGCAATTTCTCCCGCGCATCCTCGTGCGATACCTGCACGTAGTCTGTAAAGTAGATTTTTTCCATTCGAAAATATTTAGCGGGCAAAAATAGCATTTTTATTGATAATAGCAGCAAAAACGCATATGCTAATCAAAAACACACGAAAATTTTCCTGTTTCCCGTTGACTTTCACTGCTAATGTTGCACTATCACCCGTGTGATAAACCGACGTTGGCCATCCACATCACCGACCAACAGGTAAGTACCGTTCGTCAATTGCCGCACGGGCACTTGCCATTCTTCTCTCCTACCCTTCCAGGAAGCGCATAAGTGTCCGCTCATATCGTAAAGCCACAACTGATCGCAAGAGACACCCTCTACATAAAGGAGATCCTGGGCGGGATTGGGGTAACAGACTACGGGACGGGCATAATCCGCCACACCAACCCCTTCCGTGTAAATCCAAATGGAATCCGTTGAGGTACAAGGAGATTCATTCAAAAAGGCAGTAACGGAATAAAATGTCGGTTCTGTCGGACAAACCTCAATCTGATTCGTCGTTTCGCCCGTACTCCACTGATAATAGTCGGCTCCGGATGCTGTCAAGATAGCTGTTTCGGGGAAATACAAATTGATAGAGGAAGCGTTCAGTACAAGTTCCGGATGCGGATTAACGGACAGTTGCAAGACCGTGAGCGTGTCTTGGTCATAATTGTAATATTCGCCAGCCTGTGTGATTGTCTGACCGTGGAAATCGTACGAATTTCCATCACAAATCTGAGCGACTATGGTGTCCACTTGCGCCACTATTTGCACCTGCAGAGAGGTGGTCACCTCAGCTGTACCACCATCCTCATACACGGCAGCAATATGGTAGGTGTATTCGCCCGTTTGCGACACCATATCATCATAAAAGAGTTGAGTGGTGGTGCCCCTGACAAGGCTGTCGCGGGTAATTTGATAGTGAGAGAGTGTGGGTTGTAACGACTGGAAGTGTGCCAGAAGCGAGAAGTTTTTGCCCACATTATAGAAACTCCATGAAATAGCGCCAGAGGAATAGTGACGGCCCGAAATCTCCCCTTTCTCAGGCTTATAATTATTGGCATTACCCACCGGAAGCGTATATGAGCCCCCGGGTGCCTCTATATAGACACCATACCATATCTCTTCCCCCAAGACAATAGGAATCGGCGTCTGTAAAGCTACCGTGTTCCAGGCGTTACTATTCAGTTGACTGAGATCCAACGCTTGCTCCAACACTTGCGTGCCAGAGGACAAAGAATACCCATCATAACTTCCTCCTTGATATACCACCAACTTGCAGGTGGTCACAGCCGATTTCAAAAAGAAAGAGATATGGGTCAGCTGTGCAGGATAAAAAGCAACCAAATCGGTATCGCAGAGACGATACAGGATGGTACGAGCATAATCGCTGCTATAGCCATAGTTAGAGGTGTGTGTATTATCCCCGTACGTATGTGTCTGCGGCGTGTATGTTGGCGGTTCCCATGTCAAGTGCACGTATGGGGATACATTAGTCGCACTCAGGTTTTGGGGAGCTTCATAAACCAATGCAACGGCTTCGCCTCGCAGACCGATGGTGGTGGTCAAGCTGTCATACGCCAGCGACAGCGTTCCAAAATGCGTTGCTGTTGCCGCATTTGCATCTTGAAAGCGAACATATAAGATCTGGTTTCCAGACGACAGCATTAACGTGTCTGTGAAGGGACTGCTGCCATCGCTGATGGTGAAATCACCCGTCACGGTGGCCGTCACCTGCTGCCCGCCATTCAAGGAGAGGACCCTGATTTGGGCAGTATCTGCGGTGCCATTCACACTATACAGCATTTGAAATGTCGTGGAGGTCTTCATCATAAGCTTGTCCACAAAAAGATTGATGATGGCTTCTTGAGATGTGTTGTAGTTGTGATTGCCCGGGGTCAGGTCTGACAACAGAAAGTAGCCATTGTTCGATCCGCTCCATCCCCAGTTGAAATGGAAATAGTCTTGATCGTCATAGCCATCGCAGACAAAAGCGTGGCCGCCCGCATCACTCCGTCCACGGTAGAGCACTGGACGGAGACTGTCCAATTGATTCTTGATGATAACATTCCAGGAAGAGGCGGAATATTGGCTTTTGTGAATATAGGAGGACTGCCGGTATCCAAAATAGGTGTGCAGCGCATTCGGGCTTAGACTGAGGTAAGAACCACTGGACTCGGGGCCATAATCCATATCAACGGAGACACCGCAATGATAAATCAGCTTTGCCACCTCCTGCCGCTGTGCGGCAGGAGTGTTGGAGGTGAGTATGTCAGGCATCATGGCATAATTGTATGTGGTATTGCCAAAATCGGCACTTAACGTGCCATAATTGCAACTATAGCTGTGACTGCCCGTACCTTGAGCCGGGTACTCCCAATATCGCATCACTTGGGCCATAGCCGTGGCCACACAGCCGGTCAACACATGGTTACCCGGACCCGCGCTGTCCGATGGACAAAGGATGTTATAGTAATCGTCCTGATCCCAGCGTGTCTGAATCAATGGCGGCACCACCACTTGATTGCGGGCGCAAACAGGACGCATTTCCAAGATTTCTCGCCACATAGGGTTTGCAACAGCGGTGACCACAGACGGTTGTTCCAAATAAGCCATTATTTCAGCCGCATAACCATCCATAATGTCCATCATGGCAGGCGACATCTGTTCCACCACAAACGGTCCTTCTGTGGAGTACGCGATAACTGGCTGCAAACGATTATCCGCAGCAACAATCACAAAACCATCACCAACATTATAGACATTGAAGAGAGGAATCGCCTCGGACGAGTGATCCGACGAAGCATAGTGGGTATAAATCTTCACAGGTTGGGAAACCGGCAACGGCGACTTGGTTTTCAACTGATAAAAACGGGCAGCCACTTGGCTTTCGGTCACGCTGTCCACCGGACTAGCCCAAGAAAAGCCGCATACAGCGAGCAAAAGCACTACATTCAGGGCAATTTTTACGATTCTCATTCTTTCAAATTTTTGAGGTGCAAAGGTACGCATTTTTTGAACACTTGCGGTCTGTACCGTAACCGCCAAGGGCCATTCAACGCAAAAGACACCGACAATCTTGGATTATCAGTGTCTTTTCAAAGGAAAGTCCCTTTCTCAAGTGGAGCCGGAGGGAGTCGAACCCTCGTCCAAACACGCCGCAAGTATGCTTTCTACAAGTTTAGTCACCGTTTGATTGTCGGCGGCGGCATGGTACGGGACGGACCTAAGCGTCGCTTATCTTCTAAAGTTTCGCCTCAGCCTCGAAGCGCGGCCTCAGCTATCAGCCCTTTTATGATACTCCGGTCCGGACGTTGAGCCGAAAAACTTCCGGGGGAGCACCCGCGGCTACGGACCTTGTCCGCGCGGCGAGAATTCGCTAGCTTACGCTGCGAATGCATAAGAAGTTTCGCCATTTATTTGGCATTGAGGGTTAATTTTTAACGGAATCAGCCCACAAATTCCGACCTGCTTACATACCCCCGAACTTGCTGTCAAAACCAGACGGCCCCGGAGGGAACAAGGAGAGGTTACTTCACCTCTCCCTTAAGTTGCAATATCACTCTGTCGGTGTTCGCGTTCGACAGAACGGTGATGCGCTTGCTGATCAGTCCGACGTTTTTGGCGGTGTAGGTGGCCTTGATGGTGCCGGTTTTGCCGGGCATCACAGGCGCCTTCGACCATTCCACCTCCGTGCAGTCGCAAGAAGAGATCACATCGTCAAGAATCAACGGCTTCTTACCGATGTTCTTGTACGTGATGGTCACCACTTTCACATCGCCGACTTTCAGGTTTCCGAAATCGACCGTTTTCTTCTCGAATTCGATTTCCGCGCCAGTGCCCGTATAAGTGGTCTTGGTGGTCTGCGCTTGCAAGCCCACGCCAACGCCCATACAGAGCAGACATACGAGAACCATTAACTTTTTCATCTCAGTGACTTTTTGAAGATTAGTTATTCACCTTCGGAGCGCCGTTGTTGTTCTCAGGAGCGGCTTCCGTAGGTTGCGGGTTCACATTACCTGTGATTTTCAACACCACGCGGTCATTCACTGCGTTGGATTCCACGGTGATGGTCTTGTTGATCTGACCGATGCGCTGGGTGTTGTATTTCACTTTGATAGAAGCTTTCTTTCCAGGAGGAATAGGATCTTTAGGCCATGAAGGGACGGTGCAACCGCAGCTGGAACGGCAGTTGGTGAGAATCAGTTCGGCCTTGCCCGTGTTTTTGAACACAAATTCACACTCACCATTGTCACCTTGGTTGATTTGACCGTAGTCATACACCAGTGTCTCGAAGGTGATTTCGGGAGTTTTCACTTTCTTGTTCTTTTTGGGTTGAGTTGAGCCATCCTGCTGAGCCATTCCGGCCATCACAAACGCCAAAATCATCAATAAACTGAATACTTTTTTCATAATTTCGTTATTTTAATTCTATTGATTTTCAAAAAAACTAATTCTTCGACCTGTCAAATCTGCTGAAGTTTAATTTCCCCGTCAGAATTCTTTTTCAAGAATGCCTCGATCGCCAAATCGTAGCTCTGTAGGCCGAATCCGCTGATAAATCCCACGCACGCGCCTGACAGCATGCTGTTCCTGCGATAATTCTCGCGCCCGAACAGGTTGCTGATGTGTACCTCCACCACCGGGCAATTCGTCGCACGCACCGCATCTGCCAAGATGACAGAGGTATGCGTGTAGGCACCTGCATTGAGAATGATACCATGCAAATTCCGTGCCGAGGTGATGGCTTTCGCCAACTCGCCCTCGTTGTCTGACTGGAAGCAGGCGATTTCAACCTGCGGGTAACGCTTTTGCAACTCTGACAGATACTCCTCAAACGAGACACTGCCGTAAATGTTCACCTCGCGCGTACCCAAGCAACTGAGATTCACGCCGTTAACAATCAGCAATCGGATATGTTTCGACTCATTTTTCATAGAGAATCACGAAAACATCCTCATTCGGCTTGTGCATATTGAGCTGTTCACGACCGTACTTTTCCAACAGAACCGAATCCGCAATCAGCTGCTCGTAGGTATAAACATTACCCACTTGGTTCTTGGTATTGGTGATCTTATCCTCCAAATTAGAAATCTTCTGACTCAAATCGCGGTGCGTCTTGAGGTTATGATCTGAAATGAAGAAGAAATAGACCACAAATAGCAGGAACGTCACAATATAAAGTATTGTGAAGAAGCGGAATCTGCTGCGCGGTTTAAGTTTCGGTTCGTCGTTCATTGTTTATCGGGCATAATTGACGGCGCGGGTCTCACGGATGACCGTGATCTTGATTTGACCCGGATACGTCATTTCGTTCTGGATTTTCTTAGAGAGATCGAGGGAGATTTGGTCAGCCTCTTGGTCGGTCACCTTCTCAGCACCCACGATCACGCGCAACTCACGACCGGCTTGGATAGCGTATGTCTTGACCACGCCCGGATAGGTAAGTGCCAGGTTCTCAAGATCGTTGAGACGTTTCATGTAGGCTTCCACCACCTCGCGACGGGCACCGGGACGAGCACCGGAAATGGCGTCGCACACTTGCACGATGGGCGCGATGAGGGTCTTCATCTCCATCTCATCGTGGTGGGCACCGATGGCGTTCACGATCTCGGCGCGTTCCTTGTACTGCTCGGCCAAGCGTGCGCCAAAGAGTGCGTGCGGCAATTCGGGTTCCGTATCCGGCACTTTGCCGATATCGTGCAACAGACCTGCG
>ONHS01000020.1 GCA_900317715.1 uncultured Bacteroidales bacterium
CCGCGAGCTGGAAATTGAGATGCAGACGCAAGGGTTGTGGGAAGAGTCGTTGGAAACAACACGCGCCTTGTATGACGCAGGCATCTACGAAAGTCCCGCTGTTTATCAAATGGAAGCGTCGGTGGCGGCGGTGAAAACGGAAATCATCGATTTGCGCAATACTATCCTCACCACCGAAGCGTCACTCTGCAATCTGCTTGCTGAGCCGCCTCATCACATTGAACGTGCCTCTTTCGGTGCTTTCCAGATGCCGGAACAACTGCATTTGGGGCTTCCTATCCGTCTCCTTGACGCACGCCCTGACGTGCGCATGGCCGAGCGCAACATGGAGCTAGCTTATTATGGCACGCAGTCGGCTCGTCAGAATTTCTATCCCACCATTAATATTGAAGGGCTCTTCGGAGCGGCTTTCAGTCCCGCCCAACTGATAGGGCAGGCGGTGGCCTCGCTCACGCAGCCTATCTTCGCCGCTGGAAAACTCACTGCTCAACTTAAGAATGCGAAATTGAATCAGGAGAAGGCGAAAATGGAGTTCGAACAGTCATTGTTGGATGCAGGCAAAGAGGTTTATACGTATCTCCATAACTGTCAGACGGCTGGGCAGAAGGCCGTATTAATCGAAGGTCGTGTCAATTCGCTTCAACAGGCATACGATGCCACTTCCTCGCTGATGCAACACGGTTCCACCACCTATTTGGAAGTGCTCAACGCACAGGAATCCCTGTTGACGGCACAACTCTCTCAGGTGCAAAACCAATACGAAGCCATTGAAGCGCTTATCAACCTCTATACGGCATTGGGCGGTTTCGGGACCAGTTCAGGAAAATAAATAGTCTCGGTGATAAAGAAACAATGGAAACTGCTGATGGCCGTTTTGCTTGTGGCCTTTTTCGTCATCCTCATCACTGCCATCGTCATCTTCCAGTCGGAGCATGAAATTGATCCCGTGACAGGGAAGTACATCTTCAAGAACTTTTATGATGCCTTTTATTGGGCGGCGGTCACGCTGACCACGGTGGGATATGGCGATTTCTATCCCGTTTCCAACCTGGGCAAAACGCTCAGTATCATCTCTTCTCTCTTCGGCATCGCCACCATTGCCCTCCCTTCCAGTATCATCACCGCCGACTATATGCAAGAACTAAACCGTCGCGTAAAAGCCAAAATGGGAGATACGGACAGCCAAGAAGAAGATCAACAAAAAGAATGAAATACTTATTTCCCAAACATCGCGGTTTCCACCAATTCGCAGATGATGTGTCCTATCATAATGTGGCTTTCTTGGATACGGGGAGTATCTTGGGAGGCCGCATTGAGTAATATGTCCGCGAAATCTTTCATTTTGCCGCCGCTTTCGCCGGTCATAGCGATGATTTTCACGTCCATCTCTTTGGCCACTTCGAAGGCTTTGAGGATGTTTTTGGAGTTACCCGAGGTGGAGATGCCCACGATGACATCACCAGCCTTGGCGGTGCCGCGCAAAAGACGAGAGAAGATGAGGTCGTAGCCGTAGTCGTTGCCCACAGCGGTGAGGTAGGAGGTATTACAGTGGAGTGCTTCGGCGTTGAGCGGCGGGCGGTCGAAGTAGAAACGACCGGAGAGCTCCGCGGCGAGGTGTTGCGCATCAGCCGCGCTGCCACCGTTGCCGCAGAAGTGGATCTTGCCGCCATTGCGCAAAGATGCGGTGATCATCTCTGCCGCCTGTTGGATGCGGTCGAGGAAATCGGGGTTATTCAAAATCGCCTGTTTCGCGGCGATGGATTGTTCGATGGATTGGGGGATTCGGGGGTTCATAGTTGAGGTTTAGGGTTTAGAGTTTAAGGTTTAGAGTTTAAGGTTTAAGGGGTTAAAGGGTTAGAGTTTATAAGTTTAGGCTTCTGATATTAGGTTGGACATTACTTCGGTGAAGGTGGACCAGGCATACTTTTTCTTTTCTTCTCTCACGTTTTGCGCAAATTCCTCTTGTTTGTTTTCTGTGAAGAAACGGCAGAGAGCGTCGGCAATGGGTTTAGGATCAGGTTCCACCACATAGCCGATTTTGCCGTCAGGAACGATTTCGGGAAGACCGCCCACATTGGTCACCAGCATTGGTTTCTCGAAATGGAAGGCGATTTGCGTCACGCCGCTTTGGGTGGCAGTTTTGTAAGGTTGGGCAACAATGTCTGCTACGCTAAAGAAGCGGTTCACCTCATGGTCAGGAATGTAGTCGTTGTGCAGAATTACAGAATCTTCTATCTTTAAGTCTTTGATTTTTTGGAGATATGGTTCAGGATCACCGTAGAATTCGCCGGCAACCAACAGTTTTACATTAGATTGTTGTAAACGTTCGTCGGCAAAGGCCTCCAGCAGCAAATCCAGTCCTTTGTAGGCACGGATGAAGCCAAAGAAGAGCGCGTAGCGGTTTTGTGGGTCAAGGTTCAGTAGTTGAAGTGCTTTTTCGCGAGGCAGCAGTTCCCCGTAGTGGTCATAGATAGGGTGAGGGGAGAACCGTTTGGGGCAGTTCCGTTTGTCAAACTTCTCTATATCTTTGACCACAGATTCGGAAAGCGCCATGAAACCGTCCATCGATTTCACGAAATAGGGCGGCAGGAATTTATCGAGAATGTTGGGCTCGTGAGGAATCATATTATGGACCAGCGCAATAACCTTAGTGTGACCGTTCTTCTTGATTCTGCGTGCAATCGTACCCATACATGGAGCCATAAAGGACATCCAATAGGCAAAAATCACCACATCGGCGTTTTTTTTGGCAATTTCCTTGCCCACTTTCAGCCAATTGAACGGATTGCAGGAGTTCACTTTACGATATATGGTTAGATTTTCCGGCGCGGGGTCGGGACTGTATTGGGTCTTACCAGGGAACAGGAAGCTTGGGTATTGCAGCGTGAAGGTGTACATTTCCACGTCGTTTCCTTGCTTCTGGTACTCAGTGGCAAGTCGTTCATTGAATGCTGCCAAGCCGCCACGGTAGGGGTAAGCTGTTCCGAGAATGATGATTTTCATAAAGTGATAGTTTGAAGGTACAAAGATAGTGATTTTTTCTTATTTTGCATCAAGACATGTTACATTTCAGCAAACTAAAAAGGAAGCAATCCTTCAACTCAAGATTGACGATTACGTGAGAAAGGATAGTGGAATGCAATAATCAAGTGTGCCCATAATGTCGGAAATAAGCCGAAGTGCGTTTTCATGATACGATAACGTTCCTTCCATGCCTTCTTCCTTTGCTGTGACGAAACGCCCGCCACCATAAACCTGGAGATGTATTGATCTATATAGCAGTTCTTTTGGGATTTCGCCAAAACTTTACAAGTCCAGTCATAGTCTGCTGCAATACGATACTGTAAGTCATAGTCAGGTGCAATTTCTTTTTTTACCAAGATAGACTGATGGCATACTACCAAGCCGTTCAGCATACTGTTCATGGTGAGAACTTTCGGCGCAATTTTGTGACGTTCACCTTTAATACTTTCATCCTCATTGATGATGATTGATTGACCATAAATGACATCGCATGGGGCGTTTTGGACATATGTGTCAGCGATTTGTTGCATAGTGGTGTTGTCGTAGATTTTGTCGCCAGAGTTAATAAACCAAACAAAGCCTCCTTTGGCCAAGTGCAACCCCTTGTTCATGGCATCGTACAAACCTTTATCTGGTTCAGAAATCCATACGACTTTTCCGTGAGATTCATCCCCTCTATGCATCGCAGCCTCGAAAGAGTCGTACTTCTGATTAGGATATTGCTGAATAATACTTGTGGTTCCATCTTTCGAGTTGCCGTCAATAATCAGGTATTCGAAATCTTTGTTGGACTGATTCAGCACACTTTCCATAGTGTTTTTCAGAAAGCTTTCTGCATTGTAAGTGATGGTAATCACACTTACCAAGGGCTTTTTGTCACTATTCATGATTTTGTTGTTTGAACCATTCGTAAACTGTCTCAATTCCTTTTCTCAGCGGCATTTGATGATGCCATCCACTTTGGTGCAACAAGCTGACATCCAAAAGTTTTCTTGGAGTACCATCTGGTTTCGAAGCGTCATATACAATGTCTCCTTCAAATCCGACAACCTCTTTCACCAATAGTGCCAATTCATGGATGCTAAGATCTTCGCCCGTGCCGATATTTACGTGACTCTCTGCAGAATAATGATTCATGAGGTGCAGCAGGGCATCGGCAAGATCGTCCACATACAGAAATTCGCGGAGTACTTTTCCGGTTCCCCACAACGTCACATTTGGAGCTCCTTGCATTTTGGCTTCATGGAATTTCCGAATCATGGCAGGGAGCACATGAGAGCTGGTCAAATCGAAGTTGTCATTAATGCCATATAAATTAGTCGGCATAGCGGAAATGAAGTCGCAACCATATTGACGACGGTAGAATTTACACATTTGCATGCCGGAAATCTTAGCTAAAGCATACCCTTCGTTGGTAGGTTCCAAGGCACCGGTGAGAAGATATTCTTCTTTAATGGGTTGAGGTGCCATTTTGGGGTAGATGCACGAACTGCCCAAAAAAAGCAACTTTTTAACCTGATATTGATACGCGGCATGGATCACATTCGCCGAAATCATCAGGTTGTCGTAACTGAAATCAGCAGGATAGGTATTGTTTGCCAATATTCCACCCACCTTCGCGGCTGCTAGAAACACATATTCGGGTTTTTCAGCTTCGAAAAACTGATTCACCTGCGCTTGGTTGCGCAAATCCAATTCCTTATGAGTGCGTACAATAATATTTTGATAACCATTTTTTTGCAAGCATCTCATGATGGCAGAACCAACCAGTCCGCGATGGCCTGCCACATATATTTTAGCGTTCTTTTCCATGTTTATGCCATTTTCAAATCATATTGTACCATGCGGCGAACCAACTCGGGGAATGGAGTTTTGGTAGGGTTCCATCCTAAAAGTTGCTTTGCCTTTGCAGGGTTGCCCAGCAATTGATCCACTTCGGTTGGACGGAAAAATCTCGGGTCCACTTCCACCAGCACCTTGCCAGTTGCTATGTCTATGCCTTTTTCATTTTCATTTTCTCCTTCCCAGCGAAGATTAATGCCTGCCTCGGCAAACGCCAGCGTACAAAACTCTCGAACGGAGTGCATTTCGCCAGTAGCGATCACAAAGTCATCAGGTTGAGAGTGCTGCAAGATCAACCACATGCATTCCACGTAATCACGGGCGTATCCCCAGTCACGCATAGCGTTGAGGTTGCCAAGATAGAGTTTTTTCTGTTTCCCTTTGACGATGCGGGCTACCGCCATGGTGATTTTTCGAGTGACAAAGGTCTCGCCTCGACGTTCACTCTCGTGATTGAACAAAATACCATTTGCGGCGAATATGCCGTAAGCTTCCCTATAATTTTTCGTAATCCAGAAACCATACATTTTGGCAACCCCGTATGGAGAACGAGGATAGAACGGTGTGGTTTCCGATTGCGGAACTTCTTGCACTTTTCCGAACAATTCGGATGTTGAAGCTTGATATATCTTGGTTTTGTGTTCCAAACCTAACATTCTGACAGCCTCTAAGATACGTAAAGTGCCGATGGCATCCGTGTCTGCAGTGTATTCGGGTACGTCGAAAGAGACCTTCACGTGAGATTGTGCCGCTAAATTGTAAATTTCGTCAGGTTGTATGGATTGTATGATACGAATTAAAGACGATGAATCGGTCATATCGCCATAATGAAGGTTGATTTGGCGTTTTTGCTTCATGTCCTCAATCCATTCGTCCAAATACAAATGTTCGATTCTGCCAGTGTTGAAATAGGATGCCCGACGCATAATTCCGTGAACATCATACCCTTTTCCCAGTAAAAATTCGGCAAGATAGGATCCATCTTGTCCCGTAATGCCAGTAATGAGAGCTACTTTTTTCATGTAAATTTATACTTTCAATTCAGCGGCAAAAATACAAGAAATATTCCAATGATGGTACCTTTTGAAAAAAGTATTACTTTTGCCAAAATTTTAAGAATGTCAAAGAAAGTTTTCGTTAGCGGATGTTATGACATGCTCCATAGTGGACATGTGGCTTTTTTCGAGGAAGCTGCTTCATACGGTGATCTTTATGTGGGAATAGGCTCCGACAAGACCATTTTTGAGCTGAAAGGACGTAAAACAGTCTATCCCGAAGCTGAAAGGTTGTATATGATAAAAGCCCTTCGTTGCGTGAAAGATGCATGGATTAGTCAGGGCAGTGGCATGTTGGATTTTGTGGAGGAGATGAAGGAATTGAAACCGGATATCTTTTTTGTAAACAGTGATGGGGCATCTCCTTTGAAAGAAAAGCTTTGTAAAGAGTTAGGAATTAAATACATTGTCAGTCAACGTCTTCCATACGGGAATCTGCCATCAAGATCTACTACAAAACTGCGACAGCAGTGTCGAATTCCTTTCCGCATTGACCTTGCAGGCGGCTGGCTTGACCAACCGTTTGTGAGCAAATTCTATCCAGGAGCTGTCCTTACTATCAACATAGAACCAGATGTGCAGTTCAACAGCCGCAGCGGACTGAGTACTTCTTCGCGCAATGCAGCCATCGAAATGTGGGGAAACCAATATCCTGCTGATGATCTTGAAAAAATAGCCAAAATGATTTTTAGATACGAAAACAAGCCTGGTACTAGTTATGTGAGTGGTAGTCAAGATGCAATAGGCATTGTTTTCCCAGGTCTGAACAGATTAGATTATGACAATGATTATTGGCCGCATCATATTGAATCTGTGTTGGATGAAGATATTTTGGATTTTATCGAGCAGCATATCTACATGTATCAACTATTTCCCCGAGCAGAACAATTTGATGTGCTGTCGGACACGCAAATCAACACCGAAAACGCTAAGGCGTTGAGTCTTGCGGCTGATGATTGTTGGAATGCCCTGCTGAAAAAGGATCTTAACGCATGGGGGGAAGCCACTACAGATAGTTTCAATGCACAAATTAAAATGTTTCCTCACATGGTTGATTCAGAGGTTCTTGATGTTTTGAATGCTTTCAAAAATCAAGTGCTGGGTTGGAAGTTATGCGGTGCTGGTGGTGGCGGTTATTTTGTGTTTATCAATGACAAGCCTATTGAAAACACCTTTGGCATACATATTCGTAGAACTAGATAACATTTTGAATAGAAGATAGTCATGAAAGTGATAGAGAAAAAATATCTTGTTCCTTTTATTTTAGTAACCTCATTGTTTTTCTTGTGGGGATTAGCAAACAATATGACGGATACATTGCTTGCAGCATTCAAGCGTATCATGTCGATGAGTGACACACAAACTTCTTTGATTCAGCTTGCTTTTTATGGTGCTTATTTCTGTGTGGCTTTTCCCGCAGCATTGTTTATTCGCAAACATTCATTCAAAGCAGGTGTCGTCTTAGGCTTATGCCTATACGCTCTTGGAGCTATGTTGTTTCTGCCGGCAGCGAAGATTGCCTCATATGGATTTTATTTGGTTTCAATTTATGTGCTTGCTAGCGGATGTAGCGTGTTGGAAACCACGGCTAATCCATATATTTTAAGTATGGGTGACCCCGAAACCGCCACTCGGCGCCTCAACATTGCACAGGCTTTCAATCCATTGGGATCTATTTCGGGAATTTTGCTCAGTCAGGCTTTTATCCTGAGCGATATTTCATTGTATTCAATATCAGGGACATATTTTGGGCTGGGTTGTGTTTTGGTAGTGATTATGGTGGTGATGCTGTGCATATCAATGCCAGAAGGGAAAGATGTCACCTCCGAATCTTCGCAAAACCATTGGCGCGCTTCCTTAAAACGCTTGGTCTCTAATCGAAAATACTGTTTTGGAGTCATTGCCCAGTTTTTTTATGTGGGGGCGCAAATAGGCGTGTGGAGTTTCACCATTCGAATTGTGATGAATGAGTTGGGTATTTTGGAAAAACCGGCAGCGACCATTTATCTGATTAGCATTATCGGATTTTGTGCATCGAGATTTATCTATACATGGCTGATGAAGTATTGTAAACCTTCCAAATTGCTTGTTTTTGGTTCAATTGCGGCGTTATTGTGCACTTTGGCCGTTGTTTTTACCGCAGGAACGGGATGGGTGATGGTGGTGGCATTGATACTTGTCAGTTTCTTTATGAGCTTGATGTTCCCTACCATCTATGGTATAGCGCTTGGCGATGTGGAGAATTCGGAGTGTGGAGGCTATCCTGGAGATGCCAAAATTGGTGCCAGCGGCTTGATTATGGCCATCTTGGGTGGTGCGATTTTGACACCTCTTCAAGGAATGGTCTCTGATAACTGGAGCATCAATGGCTCTTATTTGGTACCTGCTTTCTGCTTTTTGGTGGTATTGCTGTATGCGATTTATGTGACTAAAATGGAATCTATTAAGGCTTAAATGGTATGAAAAGATATTGTCAGACCCTTAAATTGCGCGAAGATCCGGAATTAATTGCCCAATATGTAGAGGAACATGCCCATGTATGGCCCGAGATTAAGGCGGGTATCCGCGAAGTCGGCATATTGGATATGCAAATATATATCTACGGTAACACTTTGTTCATGATTGTGGATACCGTTGATGACTTTGATTGGGAGAAAGACAACGCACGGCTTGCCCAACTTCCTCGTCAAGCGGAATGGGAAGCGTATATGTCTAAATATCAACAAGCAGAAAAAACTGCCACCTCCGCGGAGAAGTGGCAGTTAATGGAAAGGATATTCAAATTATAGAAATTACACTGTTTCGGCTTTGCGTCTTCTGTAGATGGCGAATCCTGTGCAACCTACGATTAAGAAGATGCAAACGACTGATGCGGCAGCACTGATTTTGTTACCCAACATTCTGGCGTACGGAGTATAATTGAACTCGATTTCGTGCTGACCTGCGGGTACCACCATCGTTCTAAGGATATAGTTGGAACGGAAGTGCGGCACTTCTTTACCGTCAATGAGAGCCGTCCAACCTCCCTTGTCATAGAACACTTCGGAGAAGACCACCAATTGCTCTTTAGAGGTGTTAACCGTGTATTTTAATTTGTTCGGTTTGCAAAGCGTGTTTACAATGGTGGAAGCAGAATCTCTTGTGAAATCTTTTCCTTCCACATATTGGGCGTAGCGTTTATCTACAATGGCTGTATTTCTTAAATCGGTTTTTGCGATTGCCAAAATCTCCTCATCGGGATTAGCCACTACTTTGACATCATTCACAAACCAAGCATTGCCAAATCGGTGCGGGTTTTGCAGAGGTAGAGTCTTCCCTTCCCCAACAGGCACTATCACATATTTCGTGTTTAGCATGTTCAACACTTGGAATGAAGAGTCATTGGTCTCTTGGATATTACCTTGAGTACGGATGATTTCTCGATAAAGATTTTGCATCTGGTCGCCAATGTAGAAATCGATCATATCTTGGTAGCGGCGCAGTTTAGCAGGGCTGTATCCGCCGATGGATTTGTGGAAATAGGAAGTTTGCGATTCGTTGAATGTGTTGGATGCCAGATTGAGGACACGATAGTTGATATCTTTATCTTGCAGGATAGCGTTGTCTGTTTCTGTAGCTACAATAGGAGTTTCCGCTTTCTTTTTCGAAACGAAGTGATCGTTGTTGAGGTAGCGTTGTGCAACCGGCCACATGTCTGCCAAGACAAGGACGCAAAGGCATACGGTAACGATCCACTCTTTTTTCAACACATTTTTGAAGTAGAGAGCCAAAACACCAAAAGCAAGTGCAATGAAAATAAGAGAGCGGAAAGCATCTTTCATCAGCATGGATTTTCTGTATTTGACGAGAATGTCCATGATGGTATCCACTCTGCCTTGGTCGAAGCCAGCGGAGAGCAGTTGCTGTTGGAAACCGGCATCGCCAGCACCTGTGAAAGTAAATACGGTTTTGCCAAGTATCATCACTAGCAGGCAAAGTCCACCGGAAATGGCAGCGCTAATCCATGTGAACTTCCAAGCTTTTTGTTTATCGATTTTTCCACTGAAGATATCTTTAAGTGCGAACATGCCAAGTATGGGCATGGCTACACCGGCAATGGTGAGTGCCATAGACGGTGTTCGGAATTTATTGTAGAAGGGCAGATGGTGGAACAGCCATTCGTTGACGGGCATTAAATTACGGCCCCACGCCAGGATGAAGGAGATGATGACCGCCGCAATAACCCACCATTTTTCTGGACCTTTCACCACGAATAGTCCGAGAATGAACAGGAAGCAGACGATAGCACCCACATACACAGGTCCAGCGGTGAAAGGTTGGTCGCCCCAATAGGTGGGTAGGTAAGGTGAGCCGTAACCAGCATTGCGCAACTCCCGCATAGCAGGATCGCTTTTCTCAAGCATTGTATGTCCGCTGCCATAGCAATTGGGCACCAGAAGGGTGAACGTTTCTGCTTTCCCGTAGCTCCAGGAATAGGCATAATCAATCTCAAGACCGCCCTCGTTAGGCTTAGCCTCACTGCTGTTCTGGTCCTGTTGTGGCGTGATGGTCAGTTCTGATCCGCCGCGCATGGTGTCCTTGCTGTAAACGTATGAGGAGTATAACATTCCCGAGTTGGGTAAAATGCCTAAAATAGCAGCTACCAAAAGCAATACGGAGGCCTTCACGAAAGACGAGAATTTTTCATTTCCGCGGACAGCTTCCACAATATAATATACGAGGTAAGATACTGCAATACATCCGATGGCTATTGCTGTGTAGTAGTCTATTTGAATATGGTTTCTAGCAATCAAACAGCCTACAAATATCAATGTCACCATAAATCCTGCCAGGAATTTTTTCCGGTAAGCGAGAATAACGCCGCCTATGGCAGGAGCCATCACGCCCAAAGCGTACGCTTTCGTGATATGACCGGCATCAATGACAATTACATTATAAGATGCCAATGCGTATGCGATAGCCCCCAACAAAGCTAACCACCATTGAGAGCCAATACAAATCATAAAAATATAAAAACCAATGAGGTATGTAAAGAAAATACCTGCAGAAAAAACGGGGAAACCGCCTGTTAGTACTTGATCTACTCTTGCAAAGATATTGAATCCCGGTTTGCCATACAATGTCTCTGTCGGCATTCCGCTGAACATGGAGTTCATCCATCCAGAGTATTCGCCAGTCTCTTTCTGATAGTCTTTCACTTCCTTGGTCATACCCTCCACACTGACCAGATCGCCTTGTTGCATGCCTTTTCCATCAAAGACAACAGGGCTGAAATAGATAGCGGTAAGCAGATACATGATGGCAATAGCTCCAACATGTGGAATGCATTTCTTGATAAGTGTCTTGAAATCAATATTTTTCATATTTTAATAATTTGCTGCAAAAATAATCAATTTTTATATCTGTTGGAAGTTAGGCAGATACGGCTTATGTGATTTGAACGCAAAGAATTAATCAAGTGGTACGAAATGTGAATTCACAATAATAACACCAAACTCTTTGAGCTGATGATAGAGTCTGTTGATGGTGTCTGGATCAGGGAGGGTAAGATAGTCTGTTTTATCTAATGATACCGAGTATATTTCTTGGCATATTCCCATTACGGCACAATTAAATAAAACCGTAGAGTTAAAGCCGATCAGCGTCTTAACCGTATTGGAGATTATCAATAATTCTAATGGATATTTTGTTTTTAATAGAGTAACTTGATCGGGCATCCATTGGTAGCAGTCCGTTTCAATCGGATGTGGCGCATAATATATTTGACAATCAGGGTGTTGGGAAATGAACCGCAACACTATTCGTTTATACACTTCCAATGTAGTGATTTTAAGTTCAGCACAGGGTTGTCCAACAATGACAATGGAATTTTTTTCCAATTTTATAAGATCTAATGGATGATTTCTTAAAAAATCGTATTGGTTTTTGATTAAAATGTCATGTTCTAGTAATGGCAGCGGATATATGGAAAAGTAGGTTAAGGCAGGATATATCCATTTTCTGCTAATGGCTAAAAAGAAACCATGCAAAAGTCCTATTTTTTTCTTTTGTTGTAGTAATAATTGAGACTCGTTTTGCACACGGTCATTGGCATCTGCCATAACACGTACTCCTTCGTCAATTACGCAAAGCATACAGTTACGATTCTTGTAATGAGTTAGATAGACGACGGGTTTAACAATAATGTCGGTCACAACCCCAAAGAAGCAGCAGTCAAACTTCTTGGAAAGAAGGATAAGAAAAAAGAATTTGATATAAGCTAAAATATATCCCACAAAACGTAAGGGGTTTTTGTTGGAAAGATATAGTGGAAGATGTATGATTTTCTTAAAATGCTGCTTGAATACAGGCTCCTCTAACATTTTCTCAATCTTCTGAATTCGGTCAAGTCGGATGTTGAATTGACCGATTATAAGGTAGTTGTCCTGACATTCAAAATGTTGAATAGCCTCAATGACGTTGATGAGTTGGATTTCTGTATTAATAATGGAGATACTGCGTTTCATTGATAACCAATATTATTTACAAAGAAAGAAACATTTTAGAAAATGTGTTAATATTGTTTTTTAATGATAAGTGATTTAAATAGAAGTTTCGACTGGCTTCTCTGACTTCGGGTGTTATCCTGTTATTGACCACAATGTCGGTTATGGTTTCAGCTATGGCTGATATACTGCGATCAATAATTGTTCCAAAATCTTCAGAAATCATCTCTTTGATACCGCCCGTGTCCGTGGCAACGATATAAAGTCCCTGGCGTTCGGCCTCTATAATGGACATGGGCATACCCTCACTGCTACTGGGCAACATAAAAACATCCATGTTTTTTAGAATATCCGAAACATCGTTTCTCACCCCTAAAAAAGTAACGAACTCGTCCAACTGATGATTATGAACATATTTGCTTATGACATTCATTTGCGGCCCAGATCCGACGAAATGAAAATGAATTTTTTTCTTGATTTCATCCGGCAATGCGTTCAGTGCTTTGACAATCAAATCTTGACCTTTTCGATAGTTCATGCTTCCCACGCAAACGAATTGGATTATATCATCCAAGTGTTTTTTTAATGTGACTTGAGGCAAATCTTCAATGCCGTTGAAAATATATGTTTTTTTCGATGTTGGGATATGTTGGGCCGCTTCGACGGCTTTGGAACTCAGAAAAACAATTTTATCCATGCGCTCATAGACCAATTTATCTTTGTTGATAAGCAGAGCTTTTGCCAAAAAGGGATATCTGAAAAGCCCCTTTAATTGTGGTCGTAGCATGGAATAAGGAACACCGTCGCTGTGGTCCATAATGACGACTTTTGTTTTGTTACACATATCACCGCCATATTTGAAAAAATAATAGGCGGCAAAACTTCCTTGAAAAAGGAGAAAATCAGCGTTTATTCCACTACTAATGTATCTTTTTGCAGCCTTTTTTGATGGTAGCAGGAAAGATTTGAATAAGCGAAGTAAAGATCGTAAGATGAAATTGTCTTTTAGAGTCCGCCGCAAACGGGATTCTTTCATGAAAGTGAATTTAGGTTTAGAAGCTCCTATTCTGTCTAGGCAATCATGTTTATTACATTCAAAAACTTCTTCGTTAGAGACTATGGCTTCAAATTCAATTCCATTATCCCTAAAATACTGTTTTCCTCTTACGAAAGAATCATTTACATAATTAACCCCTTGAACTTGCGTCAAAGAAGCGCCATAAACAATAACTAGTTTTTTCATATTGTATAAATTTTTTATATTGTATAAAAACAACGATTACTCAACCACTTCCCAACACATTCTGTCTCCCACTTCCAAATCGCGATTTACTTTGCGACCTATAAGTTCAAACAGATACTTTGGATGCAGTCCAAAGCCAGGGCGAACGGAACGAACGTTATCTTCTGTTATAGCATCTCCTTTCTTCATTGGTCGTGCGACATAAAGGGAACGAGAATATTCACGACCTTTAATGTCTCTACTTGGCGAATATTCTCAACCATCTGCCGGAATTCGTTAGCTTCCATGCTGAAAGCTGAATCTGGACCGCCGATACTGCGGTCAATAATGAAGTGTTTCTCGACTACTTCAGCGCCCAAGGCGACAGCGGCCATGGGTACTACACTTCCTTCTGTATGGTCGGAAAGTCCAACTTTTACTCCAAATCGTTGCTTCATATCAGGAATAGTTAACAGATTAGCATCCTCAATGGGAGCTGGATAGGCTGAGGTACACTTCAAAAGCGTGATATCTGAGCATCCTTCACCGCGAATCGTATCCAAAGCCAGTTGAATGTCTTCTTCCATCGCAATGCCAGTGGAAAGAATAATAGGCTTGTGCTTCGAGGCGATGTATTTTATTAGCGGAATGTCTGTAATCTCAAAAGAGGCAATTTTATAGATGGGATTGCCTAACTGCTCAAGAAGGTCAACGGCTGTCTTGTCAAATGGTGTGGAGAAACAGATAAGACCTTCGTCGTGTGCGACTTGAAAAATTTCCTCGTGCCATTCCCAAGGAGTGTAGGCCTTTTGATATAGAGAATAGAACGTTTCGCCCTCCCAAAGTCCTTTCCCAACTTTGAAATCGGGCTTGTTACAGTTAAGAGTTAGTGTATCAGCCGTATAGGTTTGAATTTTAATAGCATCAGCACCAGCCTGTTTGGCAGCTCTGATGGAGTCAAGGGCAATTTGTTTGCTGCCATTATGATTTGCTGAAAGTTCAGCAATAATAAATGTCTTATTCATTGTAGTTGCAGGATATAATAGATATATTCGTTATCGTGTGATTGTTCTTGGTAACCAAGTTTTTCGTGATATTTGATAGACCTAGGATTATCTTGTTTTACCTTTGCTGTAACCGCTTTGATACCCTTTTGGGGTAAATCAGCCAAAATTTTTCTTTCCCATTTTGCAGTCTCACCTTTAATTTTTGTGTTGGGGTTGGCGATAATTCCACGTTCCCATACACCCTCTTCTTCTTTGGTTAGATTATATGTTCCCACCAGTAAACCATCTCTATAAATAGCAAGGTAAAGTCTGTCAGGATTTCCCTTTAAGCGCTCTACAAACTGGAAATGGTTTTCTTCAGAAATCACTTCTGGATTCACCATCCATATACGAACATCATCATGGTTTCTCAAATTGAGAATCTCTAAATGTTGCTCTTTGGTGCAATCAACATAATTGACAATTTCATACTGATGGTTGATGAAAGAGTGTAAAATAACGTCTTTGTACTGGCCTTCGAAATAGCAATGGTCTTTCAATGTTGCTTCACGCACAAACCCATTTGCTTCAAGCATTGTATAAAGATGAGGGCGCAAGTCAAAGGCGTATGTATAAATTTTGTGAAGTGACAAATCATCAAAAGCCACGGACTTCAACATGGTCAGATAGTTGTTCCAATGTTCTGCAAAATGCTCTGCCTCAAGACTTGTGTCCATTATGAAGGAGATTTCCGCATTATGGTCTATCCAATTAATATGTACTAGGCCGCCATAACCGATGCAAATGTCATTCTCAAGATATGAAAAGAGTATCTGATCTGGTTTTGGGTTTTCGTACAGTTTGGCCACTACATTGTCAAAATAACGCTGCTGGTCTTCCTCAGTGAGAGGCTTAGCTTGGCGTAAATGGTAAATCTGCTCGTTGCGCCACTTCATAATGAGGAATCGGTCTTCATAGCGGAGCGGAACAAGGCGATAATTGCCATATGAAAACTCTTGCTGTTTAAGACAAATATAGCGAACCATACTTATTTAGTTTGATAGAGAAGCTTATACTTCATTTCTGCCAATTTCCAGTCGGTTTCGGTGTCAATATCCTGAATGGTTGTTTCGCTGACCTCAATACCACCAACTTTGATATTGCCAGTTAACCATTCTCTAGTCTTATACCAATAGAATGTACCCGTATCGTGATATTCTTTGGGCAAATCTTGGCTACGGCTGTTCTCAAACTCAGGCCAATGACGTGTCATCGTGCCATCTTCAGCAAGGTCAAGGCAACGCCAGATAGGATATGAGAACTGAACTACGGGATACACACAGGTAAAATCAGATTCTTGTAACCGTTCAAAAGCAGAAACTACATCTTTGCTTTGGACTAAAGGTGCAGTAGCATAGAAACAGCAAAAGTTATCAAACGCTAAGCCCAATTCTTGGTACTTGGCAATCACTTCTTTCAGGACATCAGCGGTGGTAGCGTAATCACTGGATGTCTCTGCAGAACGCATAAAAGGAACGCTTCCACCAAATCTTTTAGCGACTTCTGCGATTTCCATATCATCGGTGGAAACCATGACCTCATCAAACAAACCAGTTTTCAACGCGGTTTCGATGGAATATGCAATAATGGGCTTGCCAAGAAATTCCTTGATGTTTTTTCTTGGGATGCGTTTGCTGCCACCTCTAGCCGGAATAATCGCTAAATTTTTCATTTGCCAATGAATTCTTCTACTTTCTCAATCACCCAATCCTGTTCCTCCTCCGTCAATGTCGGGTACATCGGCAAAGCCAAACAGTGTTGATAATACTCTTCCGCCACAGGCATGTCGCCCTCTTTCCAGCCAAACTGACGGTAGTAGGGCATTGTATGAGCAGGAATATAGAGTACTTGGGCGAAAATCTTGTTGGCGCGCAAAAAATCATACAGTCCCTTGCGTTTGTCTGTATCTACCTGAATGATATACAGATGGAATGCATGGGTGATATTGTCTGCTCTGAAGGGTGTTCTAATTGGACTGTCCTTGAAAGCCTCGTCATACTTGCGGGCAATTTCATTCCTGCGTTGGATGCTCCAATCCAAACGTTTGAGTTGGGAAACACCTAAAGCAGCTTGGAAATCGGTAATTCGGTAGTTGTAGCCCAAATCTTGCATTTCGTAGTACCATCCACCATCGTTCTTTGTGAGCAGATCGGGATTTTTGGTAATGCCATGCGTGCGATACAGCATCACCTTCTCATACAGATCTTTCCGGTTGGTGGTGACAGCACCTCCTTCCCCTGTAGCAATATGTTTTACTGGGTGGAAGGAGAAACAGGTCAGGTCGGCATAATGGCAATTGCCGACCATTTGTTTAACGCCCATGCTGTCTATGTAACTTCCTCCGGGTGCGTGGCAGGCATCCACCACAATGGCGAATCCATATTCATCAGCCAGGTGTCTCAATCTTTCTTCGTCCACAGGATATCCGGCGAAATCCACAGGAACCACAGCCTTATACGTGCCTTTGGGTGAGGATTTCAAAGTATGCTCCAGTTTGTCCAAATCCAGGCAGTAGGTCTTGGCATCAATATCGCAGAAAACAATCTCGGCGCCCAAATAACGGAATCCATTCGCGGAGGCCACAAAAGTGATGGGCGTAGTGATTACTTTGTCACCAGGTTTGATACCCAATGCCATCGCACAAAGATGGAGAGCTGCAGTTCCATTGCTCACCATACAGGCGTACTTGCAACCCAAATATTCGGAAAAATTTTTCTCAAATTCACCGATTTTCGGTCCTTGAGTCAGATAGTCCGATTTCAGCGTTTCAACGACAGCTTGGATGTCCTCTTCGCTGATGTATTGGTGTCCGTATGATATGTTGTGGTCAATCATCTTATTTCACGATAAAGTTAGGGTCAACAAACTGTCTGATTTTCTCCCGCATACTTTCCACAGTCTCCCATTCTGTATTATTGTCAGAGCTGTAATGGAATCCGTCAGGTACAGGTTTCGCATTGTGGTGCTTGATGAAGTCCTCGCGTGAATACATATAGGACACGGAAGGAAGGATTACGTAATATTTGCCTAAATCAAGCGTGTCCAACGCATCGGTTACGGTAATCATTTCCTCATGTAGTTTCTCTCCCGGTCGGATGCCAATTTCCACTTGGGGAATATTGGGTGCAATGGCAGTGGCCACATCCTTGATATGGTAAGAAGGAATCTTTGGGATGAAAATTTCACCACCAAGATGATGTCCGATGGCATACATCACCATAGCCACCCCTGCTTCAAGGGAAATGTTGAAGCGGGTCATACGCATATCGGTGATCGGGATTTCTTTTGCTCCTTCATCTCTCTTTTTAATAAAAAACGGGATGACGGAACCACGTGAGCCCATGACGTTGCCATAACGCACCACAGAAAAGTGGATATCTTTAGAACCTTTGATGTTATTGGCGGCAGTGAACAATTTGTCAGAGGTCAGCTTTGTGGCACCATAGAGGTTGATGGGTGCACATGCCTTGTCGGTGGAGAGTGCCACCACGTCGTGAACGCCACAAGCCAAAGCCGCTTTAATGACATTCTGGGCGCCATTCACATTGGTTTTAATGCATTCTTCAGGATTATATTCTGCAGTGTCCACTTGTTTGATAGCGGCTGCATGAATGATCACATCCACGCCTTCGCAAGCACGAGTCAAACGCTCCAGATCCCGGACATCACCAATGAAATAGCGCATCATTGGATACTGCCGTTCAGGATATTTGAGCTTTAATTCATACTGTTTTAGCTCATCACGTGAGTATATGATGATTTTTTTGACATTTGGATAATCTCTCAAAATTACTTCGACAAATTTCTTGCCGAAAGAACCGGTTCCTCCGGTAATTAGTACAGTTTTGTTATTCAACATAGATTCAGAACTAATAATCAATTCAATATTAATTGAACCTGCAAAAATACAAAATATGTCATTAGATGATAATCATAAAATGATAAAAAACATTCACTTACCGCACCACCGTCACGCTCGTGTGTATTTCCTGCTTTTTGTCTCCATTCACCACGCAACGGAACTCAATGGCGCAGTAATAGACCCCGTCTGATTGGCCTTCCGCGTCCCATGAAAGTTCCTGGGTGTCCGCTTGTGTGTAAACCAGCTTGCCCCAACGGTTATAGATTTCCATCTCCAAGCTGATGAAATCGCCCTCCAGTTGCGGCACAAAGGTATCGTTGAAGCCATCTCCGTTGGGGGTAATCACGTTGGGAACAATAACTTGGCAGGGCCGACCGTCGAAATGGATGGAATTGTCGGTGGTGTCGCACTCGGCTTGCAAACCGCCGTATTGCGCTGCACCATCCCCGTTGTCGTTAACTGTGACCTGCAAGGGGTAAGGGTTCTCGAAGGTAGCTAATAGGGTAGTGCTGATGCTCAAGGTGATGTTGGTGCATTCTCCGGGCTGCAGACCTTGAACCACTTCTTCAGTTTGTATCAAGTCGCCGGATGAGGTGTAGATGGACACGAACATGGGTCCGCCGAACACCAACTCTCCCGTGTTGCAAACGGTCATCACAACTTGGATATTGTCGTCGTTGTAGGTGATTACAGGGTTCTGAGTTACTGACAAATTGGCCAGCGGCATGAACGGCCGCCCATATTGGTCGAGCGTGGTGGCCTGCTGGAGGAAGTTGTTGAAGGGTCTTCTCACAACGCCTTGCGGGTCGGTGAAAACGGTGGCGTTGTCGAAGAGTGGGGTGGGAATGGTTAGATCTTTGTTGACATTGGTGACGTTGTACAGGTACTGGTTCCACACGGGACGCGCGGGTGCCCAGGGGTGGACTCCTCCAATAACCCATAATTCTCCACCCACCCAGCCTAAACCGCTGTTTACCTTGCCGCACGTCACGATTTCCGCCGCCCCGTCACCGTTGATGTCCGCCACCACGGGATACTCTTTCCAAGTGCCGGCAGACATACTTTTGGCATATAAGTTGTAAAAGGATATCGTGTCGTTTCCGGTCAAATGGCTTTTGCCACTGCCGTTTATGATGCGCAATTTGTCTTGGTCACGATAGACAATCTCCATGATGCCGTCTTGGTTGAAGTCGAACAGGGTCATGGAGGTTTGTCCCGACTCGTCGGAGTGCGTGGCCTGCCACTTGGTCTGCAAACCGATCTGCGGGTTATATTTCATTGCCGTGATTCGCGAACTGCTCACAGGAGTTTTATAATCAAGGTAAATAAACTCTAAATAACCGTCTCCGTCAATGTCGCCCACCATGGGATATCCAATGGTTTTGGCATAGTGGCTGTGAATGAAAAGGATGTTTTCAGATACGGGGTCGTAGGCGTAGATGTAGGCAGAGTCTGTGATTTCGGATTGGGTGCCGTCAATGACGACCATCACGTCCAGTTGTCCATCAAGGTTGAAATCCGCAACGGCTACATTGCCGTCTTGAGGAACACGGTTTGGGAGGGCAATGGTCTTCATTTCCGTCACGCTGTTGAGACTGGCATCGGTGCGACTGACGATGTTTACGTGATAGATGGTGTTGCCGCAAATAAGTTCGGGATGGGAGTCTCCCAACACGTTTGCAGCGAACGACATGGCAGCACGTCCGTTTTCATTAATGGAACATCGCCAACTACGCCCCATGTTACCGTCTAAAGGACCGGCACACAGCCGTTTTAGCGTTGCCGCATCAAATATTGTGTTGCCAATGTACAGTTCTGGCCAGCCGTCGTAGTTGAAGTCTGTTACGGAGATCACCCCTTCGCATGGCATGCTTATGTCGGAGGTGGCCAACAGTTGACCGTGAATGTCGTAGGAACGCAATTTGCCGTCGTAACAATGGAGAACTATGGCCCCCTGCATCCCGCCGTTGCTGTTGGGATAGCGCACCAATGCCATTGGGCCGCCATAACCCGCATATATTCTCTGCGGGAGATTGATAGTTCCAATTTGCTGTAGATCAGTGCCTCGGTAAATACCTACCTGCGTGGTGTAGTGGTCATTGGTGACGGTTTTCCCAGCTACAATCTCGGTGATGCCGTCCCCGTCAATATCTCCCACTAAAGGCACGTAATAGCAGTGGATGTTACTGGTCGAATGCAATACTTGGGCATCCCAGGGCTGTTGCATTGCGTCAGTGGTGCAGTTCGCCTCCACCATATTGTCGGGCAAGGTGACTTGAGCCTGCGCATAGTTACACAAGCCTATTAGCCAAATCAGTGCACCTAATATGTTGATTGCTTTCATGTTAAGATTGATTTACAATACCGTGATAGTACCTTTTGTAGTAAATTTCTTCCCAAAATGGTTCGAATAGTGAATCACATACTGATAAACGTTGTTGTAGTAAGTTTTGCCTTTGTACTCGCCGTGCCAGCAGAAGTTTTTGTCGTTGGAATAGAAAACCATTTCACCCCAACGGTTGAAGATGCTGATTTCAAAATCATCTATTTGATTCTGAATCGTTTCGGGAAGTGAAAAACCATCATTTACTCCGTCCGATTTAGATGGGGTGATGGCATTGGGAAGATACAGGGTGATTTCCGACACTGCAATTTGTATCGTAATGTATATGGTACTGTCGCAACCGTATTCGCTTTGGAAAGTGATGGAGGTGTCAATGCGATTTTGATCTCCCAACACGCTTTCACTCAGGAATATCCCATGTCGGTCATAGTCAGAACCTTGGGAGATGGTTTCGGTGAAATGCATTTCGTATGCGGGATGCACTTGCAGTTTCAGGACAATAATGCTGTCGCATGTTCCCGTTTGAAAGGTCCGGCTGTAGTACTTCGTACCACTGTTTTCGGTTTCAGAAGCGTCAATGTCAAAGTTTTCGTCATGGTAGGATTCTCGTACACAAATGTCTGCCAAAACTGTGTCTCGGGTGCTTGGACATGGCGAGAGGTAGGCGAAATTATCTGAAGTGTCGCACTCTTCCTGTTGGTTTCCATATTGCGCGACCCCATGGCCGTTGTCATTAACGGAAATGACAATGTTTTCGATATTGGGATAGTTTGACAAATCCTCGTTTGAAAAAGTGACTTGGATGGTGCTGCAATCGCCAGGGGGTAGGGAATTGTTAATAGTTGCTGTCTGTAGTATAGTTCCTTGATATTCATTTACATAGTACGTGATGTAAAAAGGAGAGGATAGTATTTGGCTTCCTGTATTGCAAACTTGAAATGAAAGCGAAGTGTTCTGGTCTTCAAAAAATATTTCAGCATCGTTGACAGTGGCGTTTGCCAAAGTCATGAAGGGCTTTCCATATTGGTCCAGCGTGGTGGCTTGTTGCAGAAAGTTGTTGAAGGGGCGGCACACCATACTCTGCGGATCGGTAAAAACGGTTGCGTTATTGAACAACGGAATGGGGATAGTCAAATCGGCGTTGACATTCGTGACGTTGTACAAGTACTGGTTCCACACGGGTCGCGCGGGAGCCCACGGGTGAATGCCGCCAATCACCACCAGTTGTCCCCCGACCCAGCCAAGTCCTGTGGTCATCTTGCCGCACACTACAACCTCGGCACGTCCGTCGTTGTTGACATCTGCCACCACAGGGTATTCTTTCCAAGTACCAGCAGTCATACCTTTGGTGTAGAGGTTGTAAAATGGAATAGTATCGTTTCCTGTTCGGTGACTTTTGCCGCTGCCGTTAATGATACGCAGGTTTTGTTCGTCGCGATACACAATTTCCATGATGCCATCCTGGTTGAAATCGAACAGAGTCATGGTGGTTTGGCCAGACTGGTCGTTGTGCGTGGCTTGCCACTTGGTTTCCAGTCCTGTTTGCGGGTTGAATCTTATCGCAGTGATTCTGGACTGAGACACGGACTGCTGGTAATCTAAATATACGAATTCCAGCAAATTGTCTCCATCAATGTCGCCCACCATTGGATACCCGATGGTTTTGGCATATTTTCCGTGAACGAAAAGAATGTTTTCTGTGACCGGGTTATAGGCATATATATAGGCAGAATCGGTGTAATCGGTAGAAGTTCCATCAATGATTACAAGTACGTCAAGTTGCCCGTCGAGATCAAAGTCGGCAACCGCTACATTACCATCTTGTGGAACCCGTGTGGGTATATTGACGGTCTTGAGTACGTTGATGCTATTTTGGGAAACATTGGTGCGGCTGACGATATTCACTTGATAGAGGGTGTTGCCGCATATCAGCTCAGGAATGGAGTCGCCGAGGACATTGGCGGCGAAGGACATGGCGCAACGACCCTTTTCGGTGGAATTGCATCGGTAGCTTCTGCCTAGATAACCAGTTGGGCCGCCAGCACATAACTGTGTCAGTGTTGCTGCATCATAGATGGCGTTCCCGATATAGATTTCAGGCCAACCGTCGTAGTTGAAATCTGTTACAGAAACGACCCCTTCGCAAGGAGTGTTCACATTGGAGGTGGCAATTAGTTGTCCATTAATGTTGTAAGAGCGGAGTTTGTTGTCGTAACAATGCAATACGACGGCACCTTGCATACCTCCATTGCCATCAGGGTAACGAACAATGGCCATCGGACCTGCATAACCAGCATAAATTTTCTGTGAAACATTAATGGTTCCAATCAATTGCAAATCAGTTCCTCGATAGATGCCTACCTGCGTTGTATAGTGGTCATTGGTAAGAGCCTTTCCAGCCACGATTTCCACAATGCCATCTCCATCAATATCGCCGACCAAGGGCACGTAATAGCAGTGGATGTCGTTGGCGGACATCAACACTTGTGCGTCCCAAGGCTGTTGTTGGGCATCTGTGGTGCAATCGGTAATCATGATGTTGTCGGGCAGACCAGTTTGCCCCGAGACCTGCATAAGGAAGGACATGCATATCATCAGCAAAATGATTATGCAGGGCTCCTTTGTGTGAATATCATGTCTTAACATGTTCATATTTGCAAAGTATTATCGTGCGGCAAAAATACTACTTTTTCGGCTCATCGCACCACCGTCACACTTGTGTTCAGCAACTGGCGCTTCTGGCTGCTGGTGGCGCAGCGGTACTCGATGGCGCAGAAATAGACCCCGTCGGAGACGTTGGTGGCGTCCCAACTCAAAGATTCCTTACTCTCCTGTCGGTAAACCCTCTTTCCCCAACGGTCGAAGATCTCCATCTCCAGGCTGAGGAAGTCTCCCTCCAGCTGGGGCTTAAACACGTCGTTGAACCCGTCGCCGTTGGGTGTGATGACATTGGGGACATCCACCTTGCATGGCCGTCCATCGAAACGGGCGTAGTTGTCCGTCGTGTCGCACTCGGCCTGCAATCCGCCATATTGGGCGGTACCCTCCCCGTTGTCGTTGACAGCGATGCACAATGGATAAGGGCTATTGAACTGTTTCAGATTGGCCAGACTGATGGAGAAATTGAGGGTGGTGCATTCGCCTGGCAGCAGACCTTGGGCAAACTCATCGGTTTGCACCAAATCACCGGAAGACGAATATATGGAGACGTACATCGGCGGGGAGAAAGCAAGCTCCCCCGTGTTGCAGACTTCTATCGCCGCTAACACTTCATCCCCTTCGAATTCCACAGATGGGGTGCTGGAAATGGTGAGGTTTGCCAACAGCGCGAACGGCCGTCCGTACTGGTCCAATGTGGTGGCCTGCTGCAGAAAGTTGTTGAATGGACGGCGAGTCACGCCCTGCGGGTCGGTGAAGGCGGTGGCATTGTTGAAAAGCGTCGTGGGCACAGTGAGGTCCTTGTTGATGTTGGTGACGTTGTACATATACTGGTTCCACACGGGGCGTGCGGGCGCCCAAGGTTGTCCTGAGGACTTGAAAATGTTCAGCTTCGAGCTGCCCACGGAGACAATCTCCGCCGACCCGTCAGCATCCACATCGGCGATGACCGGATACTGCATGATGGTGGTCTCGCTGTAAGGGAACGTGCCTAATACATACATCGCCACCGTGTCGTTATGGGTGATATGGCTTTTGCCGCTGCCGTTCACGATCTTCAATGTGGATTGGTCGCAGATGATCAACTCCAGAATGCCATCTTGGTTAAAGTCGAAAGCGGTGAAACTGTTCGAAAACGAATCTTCATCGGGGTGCATGCCCCACATCAGCGTGAACGACTGTGTGGTCGCATTGTACTTGTGGGCTTGGATAAAGTTGCTCGTCGCCGCACCGCACTGCAGCACTATCTCTAACATGCCGTCATTGTCGATATCCGCTATCAAGGGTATGCTCTTTCCAGAACGGTTTGTGTTGATAATGAGCGGATTGCTGACCTGCTCATTGTGCACGTCCCATACATAGCAATATACTGTCCCCGATTGCGCATCCGTGTTCTTGATGCTGATGAAGACATCCAGATGTCCGTCCATATTGAAATCGGCCACCTGCACGTGCCCGTCAGTGGGTGTGCTACCAGGAGGGGTGATCTGCTTCACCAGCGTCATTGTGTTTCCCGCCGTCCCATTCGGGTTGGTGATGGTAACCTCGTAGATTTCGTTGCCGAGTATCAGTTCCGGCCGGTTATCCCCGCACACGTCGGCAGCAAAAGGGGAAGACAGCTTCCTATGGGTGAACTGCGTGTAGTGCGCATATGATAAGCCCGCATTCGTGGTGTTCGCCGTCGCCAGCAACTTGCCGGTTTCCGCGTTGTAGATTTTGTTGCGGACGTACACTTCGGGGCGTCCGTCGCCGTTGAAGTCCGCAAAGCTCACATTCACGGCGTAGTTGTTTGCGCCCGACGCATAGTCCACATCCGAGACCCAGTAGGGCGTATTGGGTGTCGCTGAGGTGATGTCGTAGGCCCGTAGCCGGTTGTCATAGCAAGCCACCACAATCAACCCTTTGCTGTCGGAAGTGCGTACCAGCCCGTAAGCGGCAGCATCATACTCTGATACTGGTGATTCCATTGTCACGGTTGTCTTCAACTGGTGGGTCACCCCGTCATATACCAACAGTTCAAAGCCCACATTCCCTATATACCCGTCGTTCACGTAGTGCGACTGCCCGGCGAGCGAGAAACAGAGGATGTCAGGGTGGCCGTCGTAGTCAAGGTCACCCACCAACGGAGTGTTCAGGTTGGACACAATGGTCGGCGATGACCAGGCATTCACTACGCCCCAAGTCATGGATTCCACATCTGCAGCGCAATCCGCTTCCACCATGTTGTCGGGCAAGGTGACCTGCGCGTGAGAAATGGTCAGAGTGCATAAGCACAGCATCCATATCGTCAACCGTTTTTTCATATCGTGTTCGATGTCAGTGATGAGGCGGCAAAGATACAAATAATTCTCGAATTGTATGCGGTTGAATAAAAATGTCAATCACCCAAATCTCAACTTAGCTTCATCAGGCTCCTCAAAGGCATTGCAGAGGGTCAGGTAATCGGACATCTCTTGGAAATTTTTCCCATATAAGGTGCTGCTGAAATGGTGGAGGCGAGTCATCACTTTTATGTAGGGTTGCACAATCCCCTGACGGCTGGATTTCCTCAAAGCCAAAAGGTAATCCTCACGAGAAACCGTTGGAACTATAATCTTTGACTCATTTGCACGAAATAATTCCGAATTCATCATGATTCTGGCCAAACGTCCGTTACCGTCTTGGAAAGGATGCACTTCGCTGATAAGGAACATCATATAGATGGCCTTTGCGATAGGGGAAGTGAGGGCACAATAATAATTGAATCCGGCATCCAAAGTCCCTTGCACACGGTTCACATCCACAAATTCAGTGTTACCTGCACGATTGTTTTTGGTCTTGAAGTGCCCGGGATTCAATTCGGGACGGCCTGCCAATAAAATGGCATGTCTGCGGCTAAGAATCTCAAAAAACTCTTGGGATGAAGTGGGAAAAGCCTGCATTTCCATTCGGTTGGAGACCACATGGAATGTTCCCAATATGTCATGAGAGTCCTCTGTCCTTTTTGGAATTGTGATTCCAGTCTCCACAATTTGGCGGGCTTCATCAACTGCAAATTCCGTGCCCTCAATATAGTTGGAAAAATAGCTTTCAAAGAAAGCGATATCAAGGTATTCGTTTTCCGTTTGTTCGGATACCGGTCTGGACAAAAAATGCTGGCCCTGTAGTGCATCAAACAGCTTTTCAAACAATTCAACCCGCTTTTCGTCGAAAGGAGTACCAGCCGCTGCAGCTTTCACGACAGGGTCAGTGAGCACTTGTGAAGAATGGGTGTTCAGCAATGCTGAAATTAAAATGTTAATTTTGGCAAATTCATCCGTCATACCCAGACGTTCAGCGGTTTCACGCAATGTATCCCTATACTGGTTCAACTGTTCCTCTCCTCCAGCGACTAAGACACTTTCCAACTTTTTCTCAATCAATGATATAGGAAGAACTTTAGAATCATTACCTTGTTTGCGGCTGGATTGCATGTTTTCCAGCATCCACCGATACTCGCTAGCGATGAACATGTGTCCATATACCATATCTTGGATGTCAGCAGCCGGCCCTTTCAGCAGATATATGGTTATCCCTGGCAAGTCAGTTACTTTCCGATTATATGTTCCTGTCAGATAGAATGTTCCTTCGGAAGTGAGACGCATTTCGCAAGCACTCCTATGGCTGATGACTGTATTGGGGAAACGCCAATTTAAGATGCTGAGAATATTTCGTCTGACGATGACTTCCGGGCTGTCTATCATATTAGGGGTATAGATCCGCGGTGCGATTTTGCGCAAACGGCTCAACTGCACTAGACGTGCAATTTGGTGAGAAACATCCGAATCGGATGATGCAAAAATTATTTCCTTATTTAAATCTAATAACGGTTTCATACAAATTTTTCGAAATAAAGGCTGCAAAATTACAAATTTTTCAGAATAAAAATCCAATTATTACAAATTTTTCAGAATAGCTTCCGCTTACCGCACCACCGTTACGTTTGTGTTCAGCAGTTGGCACTTCTGGCTGCTGGTGGCGCAGCGGAACGTTATAGCACGGTGATTATGCCTTTCTCGGTGAACTTTTTTCCGAATGGTTTCGAGTATTGAATAATGTACTGGTACACATTGCCATAGAATGTTTTAATCGTTTCGGGAAGTGAAAAGCCATCATTCACTCCGTCCGATTTAGACGGGGTGATTGCATTGGGTAGATACAGGGTGATTTCTGACACTGCAATTTGTATCGTAATAAATATGGTACTGTCGCAGCCGTATTCGCTTTGGAAAGTGATGGAGGTGTCAATGCGATTTCGATCTCCCAACACGCTTTCACTCAAGAAGATCCCATGGTTGTCATAGTCAGAACCTTGGGAGATGGTTTCGGTGAAATACACTTCGTAGGTGGGATGAATATGTAGTTTAAGGACAATAGTGCTGTCGCATGTCCCCGTTTGAAACACTCTGCTAAAATATCGGATTCTGGCATTTTCCGTTTCTGCTGCGGGGATGTCGAAGTTCTCGTCCGAGTATGATTCATGAACACAAACATCAGCCGTTACAGTATCGTTGGGAATATTGCACGGATCGACACGGAAGGTGAAGAAGTTGTCGGTGGTGTCGCACTCCTCTTGCTGCCCGCCGTTCTGGGCCACACCAGTCCCGTGGTCGTTCAGTGCCACCACTATGTTTTCAAGTTCAGGAATCCCCATCAAATCTGTTTCGGAGAACTGTACTTCCCATGTGATGCAATCGCTGGGCATCAGCGTGGAGGAAACAGTCTCGGTGCTGATTACAGTTCCGTCGTAGTTGTTCGCGTAATAGGTGATATAGAATGGGGCGGTAAGCATCTGACTACCAGTGTTACAAAACTGGAAAGTATAGAAGAATATGCCATTCTCGTAGGAGAGAGAAGTGTCTGTGGTGGCGGAAACGTTCGCCAGCGGCATGAACGGCCGGCCATACTGATCCAATGTAGTGGTTTGTTGTAAGAAGTTGTTGAAAGGACGGCGCACCACGCCATTAGGATCGGTGAAGGCGGTGGCATTATTGAACACCGTGGTGGGAATGGTAAGATCCTTGTTCACGTTTGTGATGTTGTACATGTACTGGTTCCACACGGGTCGTGCAGGCGCCCACGGTTGACCCGTCGATTTGAGAATGTTCAATTTGTTGCTGCCCACCGAGACAATCTCCGCCGCTCCGTCGGCATCCACATCAGCAATGACAGGATACTGCATGATGGTGACCTCGGAGAAAGGGAATGACCCTAACGTATAAATTGGAACGGTGTCGTTATGGGTTAAATGGCTTTTGCCGCTGCCGTTCACGATTTTCAGTGTACTTTGATCGCAGATAATCAGCTCTAGAAGTCCGTCCAGATTGAAATCGAAGGCGGTGATTCCGTTGGAGTAGGAGTCCTCATTGGGTTGGAGCCCCCATAAGAGAGAGAAGGTCCGAGAAGTGGCATCGTATTTGTATGCCTTGAAGCGGTTGTGGTCGGATGCCCCACATTGAATGACTACCTCCAAAGCCCCGTCATTGTCAATATCCGCAATCAAAGGGATGCTTTTGCCAGAACTGTTCGTGCTGATGGTGAATGGGGTGCTGACAGTCTGATTGTGGACATCCCATACATATCCGTAAACGGTTGCTGTATGAATGTCGGACGTACGGACGGTGATGAGAACATCCAAAAATCCGTCTTGGTTGAAATCGGCAACTTGCGGATGCCCGTCAGTGGGCACCTGTGCAGGTGGTGAAGTCTGTTGCACAAGTGACATGCTATTGCCGGATGTTCCGTTCGGGTTGGTGATGTTGACACTGTAGATTTCGTTTCCCAGGATGAGCTCGGGCCGTGAGTCGTTACACATGTCGGCTGCCACGGGTGAGGAGAGTTTCCAGTGGGTGACATGGGAGAAATGAGCATAGGAGGCTCCCGCGTTGGTAGTGTTGGCGTTCGCCAGCAGTTTGCCGTTGGAGGCGTTGTAGATTTTGTTGCGAATAAAAACCTCAGGGGTGCCGTCCCCGTTGAAGTCGGCAAAGCCCAAATTCACCGCATAGTCTCCAGTGCTGTTGCCGAAATCCGTGTCTGAGACCCAATAAGGTGTTGCAGGATTAGCAGTGGTGATGTCGTAAGCCCTTAGTTTGTAGTCGTAGCAAGCCACAACAATCAGTCCAGGACCTTCGGGCAACCTCACCAGTCCGTATGCGGCAGCATCGAATGCCGTCACGTATGCGGGTAGAGTGATAGCGGCCTTTTGCTGTTTGGTGACCCCATCGAAGACCAGCAGTTTGTTGTTTCTCCTAGGGTCCGAATTGATATCACCCTCCTTGGCGAAACAGAGCACCTCTGGATGCCCGTCCCCATCCAGATCCCCAACAAGCGGGATATTCAGATTGGAGACGATGGTAGTGGACGACCATTGCACATGGACTCCCCAGTCTATAGCTTCCACCTCTGTCGAGCAGTCCGCCTCCACCATGTTATCGGGGTAATTGTTTTGAGCGGAGGCTAGTCCAAAGACATTAAAAAACACAATCGGCAACACGGAAATCTTTATCCATGCAGTTATGTGTTTTGATAAAATGCTCATCATTTTCATTGTATCTTCCTTACTAAATCGCGTGACAAAAATAATTATTTTTCATATATAAGATGCAGGAAAGTTAAAAGGTTGCAGTTCTAAAAAATATTGTATCTTTGCGCTTTCAAATTAGAACAATCATTAATAGTATAGAAAAATGGCAAGAGTACTGATTATCGGAGCTGGCGGCGTGGGTGCCGTGGTGGCTCACAAATGCGCTTCCGTACCGGAGGTCTTCACTGAAATCATGTTGGCATCCCGCACCAAATCGAAGTGCGATGCAATCGCTGCACAAATCGGCGGCAACCGCATCCAAACCGCACAGGTGGATGCTGACAACGTGGAAGAAACCATCCGTCTGCTCGAAAGCTATAAACCTGATTTGCTGATCAACGTGGCGCTTCCCTATCAGGACCTGCCACTTATGGATGCGTGTCTCGCCACTAAAACTAACTACATGGACACCGCCAACTACGAACCTCGCGACAAAGCGAAATTCGAGTACAGCTGGCAGTGGGCTTACCAAGACCGCTTCAAAGAGGCTGGCATCATGGCATTGCTCGGCTGCGGCTTCGACCCCGGCGTGACCAGCATATACACCGCATACGCTGCTAAACACTATTTCGACGAGATGCACTATCTCGACATCGTGGATTGTAACGCCGGTGACCATGGCAAGGCTTTCGCCACCAACTTCAACCCCGAAATCAACATCCGTGAGATCACCCAACGCGGTAAATACTGGGAGAACGGCCAGTGGGTGGAAATAGACCCGATGTCGATCCACCGTCCTGTTGAATATCCGAACATTGGCGACCGTGAGTCCTATCTGCTTTATCATGAGGAACTTGAGTCTCTCGTAAGAAGCTACCCGACCCTCAAGCGCGCCCGCTTCTGGATGACGTTTGGACAGAAATACATCACCGTGCTCAACGTTTTGCAGGAAATCGGCATGACGAGCATCAAGCCCATCAACTACCAGGGCATGGACATCGTGCCGTTGCAGTTCCTGAAGGCAGTGCTGCCGGAACCTTCTTCTTTGGGCGAAGGTTACCACGGCCAAACTTCTATCGGTTGCCAAATCAAAGGTATCAAGGACGGCAAGCAACGCACCTACTACGTGTGGAACAACTGTGATCACGCGGCTTGCTTCAAAGAGATTGGGGCTCAGGCTGTTTCATATACCACGGGCGTGCCCGCCATGTTGTGCGCGAAGATGATTCTCACCGGCACTTGGAAAGGCCAAGGGGTCTTCAATGTCGAGCAGTTCGATCCGGATCCTTTCATGAAGGAGATTGGCGGTTATGGTCTGCCATGGAATGAGCAAATCGACCAACCGCTGCCTGTCTATAAACACGAATAAGGGTATATATAAATATTGTATAAACAAAGATGCCGGCGAAGGATTATCGTCGGCATCTTTGTTTAGTCCCAGTGGGTCAGGCTATGGCGGTATGCGCTGGGGGTCATTCCTGTTTCGCGCTTGAAAAATCGGCTGAACGTAGCATGGTCCTCGAAGTTTAGCTCATTGCTGATGTCTTGAATGTTGAGGTCTGGATTGGTGCGCAGGAGCAACTTCGCCTCGGCGATGACCCTCTTCCGTATCCAATACCCGGGGCTATGCCCAGTTTCGTTTTTGATGACCGCGCTGAAATGTTTGTCAGAAAGACAAAGTTGTTCCGCATAAAAACTCACATTGCGCTGCGTACGGAAGTGCTTGAAGAGCGCATCCCGGAATTTGTCAGTTTTACGAGTGGGGCGCTTACTGAAATTTGAATTGGTTTGCAAATAGAAATATTGTAGCAATTGAACCAGCGCATATAACATTTCGACCATAAACACCCTCCATGTGGGCATACCGCTGTTTTCGATAATACGCATGGCGTCAATGATCCGATGAACCTGATTGTATTGCTCCTCTGTTAGGTCGAAAGTCGGGTCGGTTTCAAAAACAAGTCGGTTTCGATAAATGGGATGACCTGAGAGTTCATCCAGAAAGGGGGCTGATAATGCTATAAGGGTGGAGTTGTAGTCAGGGGAAGATTTCTGAGCCGATATGATATGATGCGGATAAACGAATCCAACTTGTCGAGGATGAACAGTGCGAATGCGCAGGTCATAATCTACATCCAATGTCCCTTTGTTGTTGATGCACAGAACAAAACCAGTGGTCTTATGCGGTTCTTCATAATGGGGCAAACCTGTAATATTGTCTATAATGGTAACGCCGCGCTCGTTTATGCGATCCGAGAAATCACGGATGGTCTTTTTTATGGTCATCATTTTTTTTTCTTTTTGAGTGCAAAAATACAAAAAACATCAATAGGAGACAATAAAAACAATATCCAAGAATCGAACCTTTTGCCAAAAAAAACACGGTTTTTGTCTGCGACCAACCAGCCAGAAAATGTATTTTTGCCACATCTTTTTAAGGGAAGAAAAATCGATAGCAAAGTATTCGGAAACAAGGTTTTCCGATAGAGATAACGCGGGTCGATTGAGTATTTCCCCGATACGAGACCCGCTTTCATGTGTTGTGTTATGTGCGAAAGAGACCCCACTGGGGTCTCTTTCAATTTAAAATGTTTAGCGTGTGAATCGTTACAGAAAAAAGTGTATTTTTGCCGCCGAATTAAAAAGGATAAAAATATTTAAATTAAAAAGCAGTTAGAAGTTATGTATTTGACAAACGAAGTTAAAAAAGACATCTTTGCTAAGTACGGCAAAAATGAAAAAGACACTGGTTCTCCTGAGGCTCAAGTTGCTCTGTTCACGCACCGCATCAAACACCTTACCGAGCATGTGAAGCAAAATCAAGGCGACCGCGTGACCAAACGCGCGTTGATTACCTTGGTCGGTAAACGTAAAAAAATGCTCGAATATCTCAAACAACAAGATATTGAGCGCTACAGAGCTTTAATTAAAGAGTTAGGCTTAAGAAAATAATTCCAGAACGGATTACATTGATATTCAAAAAGGCAATTTTGATGAAAATTGCCTTTTTGAATATTTGTTGTGTACTCAATCCTCACTAAAAAATTATCAGTATGAACTTAGGAGTAAGAACAACTTTCGATATCGGCGACGGTCGTATGGTTACGATTGAAACCGGAAAATTGGCCAAGCAAGCCGACGGCGCTGCTGTGGTCACCATGGGTAACACCATGATTTTAGCTACTGTATGTTGCAAAAAAGAGGCTGTGGAAGGCACCGACTTTATGCCTTTGCAGGTTGAATATCAAGAAAAATACGGCGCTGTGGGTCGTTTCCCCGGCGGTTTCTTCAAACGCGAATCCCGCCCTTCCGAGTATGAAATCCTCATCGCTCGTCTGGTCGATCGCGCCATCCGTCCTCTCTTCCCGAAGAATTTCCACGCTGAAACTCAAGTCGTTGTGACTTTGATTTCCGGTGACAAGAACTTCTTGCCCGACTGTCTCGCCTGTCTGGCCGCTTCTTCCGCTATCGCCGTTTCCAATATCCCCTTCGAGTGCCCGATTTCCGAGGTGCGCGTGGGTCGCGTCGATGGCAAACTCGTAGTGAACCCCACCGTCGAGGATATGGAACGTTCCGACATCGACATGATCGTGGCTGCCTCTATGGACAACATCATGATGGTGGAAGGCGAAATGAACGAAATCTCTGAAGACGACATGGTGGCTGCCTTGAACTTCGCTAAAGAGCATATTAAGATTCAGTGCCAAGCGCAGTTAGACCTTGCCGCTCAGGTTCCCACCGCTAACCCGAAACGCGAATATTGCCACGAAACCGACGATGAGGCTATCCGCGAACGCATGAACACCGAACTCTACGACAAAGTATATGCCGTGGCTAAATCCTTCAAGGGCAAACAAGCTCGTAATGAGGATTTTGACCAGATTCTTGCCGACTTCATTGAGACCATTCCCGAAGAGGAACGCGACGAGAAGGCCGTGATGGTGAAACGTTACTACGACGAAATCCTCTGGCACGCCATGCGCAACATGATTCTCGACGAGCGTATCCGTCTTGATGGCCGCCACACCGAGGACATCCGTCCCATCTGGATTGAGACGGGTTATATTCCCTCTGCACACGGTTCTGCTATTTTCACCCGCGGTGAAACGCAGTCTTTGACCACCTGCACGCTCGGCACCAAGCTCGACGAGCAGATCATCGACGGTGCCGTGGTGGAAGGTACCAGCCGTTTCCTGCTGCACTACAATTTCCCGCCTTATAGCGTGGGTGAGGTGAAGCGCATCGGCAGCACGTCACGCCGCGAAGTCGGTCACGGTAACTTGGCTAAACGCGCCTTGAAACCGATGATCCCGTTCGACGACCCGACGTTCCCTTACACTGTCCGTTTGGTTTCCGATATCCTCGAATCTAACGGAAGTTCCTCAATGGCAACGGTTTGCGCTGGCACTCTCGCACTGCTTGATTGCGGTGTGAAGATGAAAAAGCCCGTTTCCGGTATCGCCATGGGTTTGATTACCGACGAGGCTACTGGCCGCTACGCTATCCTTTCCGACATCCTTGGCGATGAGGACCACCTCGGCGACATGGACTTCAAGGTCTGCGGTACCGAAGATGGTATCACCGCTTGCCAAATGGATATCAAGGTGAAGGGTCTTTCCGCAGAAGTGATGGCCGAAGCATTGGCTCAGGCACACAGAGGCAGAATGTTCATCTTGGGTAAGATTAAAGAAGCGATGCCCGCTCCGAGAGAGGACTACCGTCCGTTCGTGCCGCGCATCGTCCAAATGCAAATTCCGCGCGAATTCATTGGCGCTGTTATTGGACCTGGAGGAAAGATCATCCAAGAGATGCAGCGTGAGACCAACACCGTCATCAACATTGAAGAGGTGGGCGATTTCGGCATCATCGACATTGCAGCTGCAAATGTGGACGACATCAACGCCGCTATGAATCGCATCAAGCTCATCACCACGCTTCCTGAAGTGGGTGAGATTTACGAAGGCACGGTCAAGACGATCACCGACTTCGGTGCATTCGTGGAGTTCCTGCCCAACACCGACGGTCTGTTGCACGTTTCTGAAATCGCGTATCGTCGCATAGACAATGTGGCCGACGTGCTCAACGTGGGCGACAAGATTAAGGTGAAACTCATCGAAATCGACGAAAAGACTGGCAAATACAGATTGTCACACAAGGTGTTGCTCCCGAAACCGGAAGGTTATGAAGAGGAGAAACCTCGTGGCAACGGTGGTAATCGTAACGGCGGTGGCAACCGCAACGGTGGTGGCCGCGAAAACCGTGGCGACCGCGGTCCCCGTCCCGGCGGTCCTCGCAACGGTGGCAATCCCCACCGCGGCAACAGCAACCAGCAGGACGGCCGTCCGCACCGCCAAGAGCGCCGCGAACTGCCCGATTTCCCGGATATGGACTAAAATCATCATACGAAGAGCGCCGCGCAATCCACGGCGCTCTTTTTCGCTTTGACCGTTGACCATCTCAAGGAAGTATTCCCTTGACCCTCGACCCTATTCCCCTAAACCCTATTCCCCTAAACCCTATTCCCCTAAACCCTAAACTTTAAACCTTAAACCATCAAACCCTAACCCCTAAACCAAACAATGACGATCAAACAAGTAACCCAATTCTTAGAACAAAAATTCCCGCTCTACCTGCAGGAGGATTTCGACAACTGCGGGGTGCAGTGCGGCGACGTGCGGCAGGAGATCACCGGTGCGATGATCTGTTTCGAGATGTCGGAGCAGGTGATTGACGAGGCGATTGCCGAAGGCTGCAATCTCGTGATTTCCCACCACCCGCTGATCCTCAAACGCGGCATCAACAAGATTGTGCCCACCGACAGGGTAGGGGCGATGATTTGCAAAGCCTTGGCGCACAACATGGTGCTCTATTCCATGCATACTAACATCGACAGCGGTGAGGGCGGTGGAAACGATGTCTTCGCCGAGAAGCTCGAATTGCAGCATGTGAAGGTCTTGGAGCCGCACAAAGGACTCTACCGTAAGTTAGTGGTCTTCGTGCCGAAGGAGAATGCGGAAGCGCTGAAGTCCGCTCTTTTCGAGGTCGGCTGCGGGGTGCAGGGCAACTACGACAGTTGCGGCTACACGGTGCACGGCCAAGGGCAGTTCCGTCCGCTGGAGGGCGCGAATCCGCACATCGGCGAAGAAAACCGGCTGGAACATGTGGAAGAAGAACGGATCGAGATGATCTATCCGACGGGCTTGCAACGCGCTGTGGTACAGACGATATACGAACATCATCCGTACGAGGAGCCGGCCTTTGACCTGCTGCCTTTGGAGAACGAGAGCCGCACCATCGGCCTTGGACGTATCGGCGAATTACCCAAGGCGATGCCTGTGAGCGAATTCCTTGAATATCTGAAAGACAAGCTCGGATTTGAGCATTGTCGCTATGCGGGCGATGCCACGAAGATGATTCGCAAGGTGGCGCTTTGCGGCGGCGGTGGTTCCAGCTTCATTGATCTGGCCATCGCGTCGGGTGCGGATGCCTACGTGTCGGGCGATTTCAAATACCACGACTTCTTCAAGTCCCATTCCGGCACTTTGCTGGTGGATATTGGTCACTATGAGGGTGAATTTTTTATAAAAAATATCATTCATCATCAAATCAAAGAAAATTTTGCTAATTTTGCAGCTTTGATTTCTAAAATGGAGAAGGTAGAAGTCAAGTATCTTTAATTTATTGACAGTCAAACAATTAAACTGAATATGGCCAAGAAAAAAGTTGCCGAAGAAGAGGTTGCAAGCGGCGCAAAAAAGACAAGAACAGAGAAGATTGTTCCCAAAATGAAGAAAATCACCCCCAAGAGGATTAAAGTTCCTCAGAAGGAAGAGGTGGTTGAGGTAGTGCCGGAAGAGCCCGTTGTGGTTGAAGAAGAAAAAGTGGAAGAAGCTCCGAAACCGAAGCAAAAGGTAGCTAAAAAGCCTGTTGTTGAGACAATTATCGAAGATGATGATGTTACGGTGGAGAAATCTTCCGACGGTGTGGTGGAGGTGAAAAAACACGAATCCAACCAAAGTACCGCCGAGGAGCTTTCCATTGAGCAAAAGTTGTTGTCTCTCTATAATCTTCAACAAATCTGCACCAAAATTGATGAAATCCGCATGATCCGCGGTGAGCTGCCCGAGGAAATTCGTGACAATGAGGACGAATGCGAAGGCTTGAAGACCCGTATCAACAAATTCACGGAAGACATCAAGAACCTCAAATTGAAGATTGCTTCCGAAAACACGAACATTGAGGAGGCTAAAGCTTCCATCAAAAAGTACGAGGAGCAGCAAAACGAGGTGCGTAACAACCGCGAATACGAAGCGCTCAGCAAGGAAATCGAGTTCCAAAGCCTGCAAATCCAGGTGGCTGAAAAGCACAAAGAGAAACACGATGCTGAAATTCTGGACAAACAGAACAAAATCGCGGAGACCAACGAGCGTCTCAAAGAACTGGAAGAGATTCTAGAGCACAAGAGAGCTGAACTGGAAGTGATTGTGGCTGACACTCAGAAAGAGGAAGAAGAGCTGCTCGAAAAGGCTGAAATCCTCAAAGCTAAGGTGGATGCTCGCCTGCTTTCTGCTTTTGAGCGTATCCGCAAGAATGCCCACAATGGTCTGGCTATCGTGAAGATCGAACGTGACGCATGCGGCGGTTGTTTCAGCAAAATCCCTCCGCAACGCCAGCTCGACATCTGCCTGCACAAGAAAATCATCGTGTGCGAAGCCTGCGGACGTATCTTCATCGATGACAAACTGGTTCACGAACACGAAAACGACGCACAATAATCGCCCCCTTTAAACGTTATTCCTTTATATCTGTCTAAAGCGACAGTTTCAAATTTGAAATAAAGTTATTATTCACCTTAAATTAAAAAGTATTATGAAAAAAGTATTAAGTTTAATTTGCATGGCCATTTTGGCTGGAGGTATGATTTTTACCTCATGTACGAAATCATTCACCATCACGGTGAAATCCAACAATGATGCTTGGGGTACTGTCTCTGGCGGCGGCACCTTCAATAGTGGCGCTACCACAACCTTGAAGGCAACAGCAAATGAAGGTTACGAATTTGAAAAATGGAATGATGGCAACACTGAACCTTCTCGCACTATTACCGTTACCGCAGACGAAACCTGGACTGCTTACTTCAAAGAGCAACCGGCTCCTCCTGCTGGCTCCACGAAAGTGATGTTCAACAATAGTACATGGGAAGCTGCTAATATGAGTGCTGTTGACAAATCTAGTCAAGGTTATCTCTATGTGGAATTCTTCAAAGTTGCCAATAGCGAAGACAATATTTATTGCGATGGTTACCTTGAAACTACTCCTGGTGAATACACCTATCAAAGTAGTCAAGGTGACATCATAAACTATCGTGATCCTAACTTCACCTATTATGATGCTACAGGTATTTTGGATGAAGAAACTCATCAACCTGCTACCTATTGGGGTTGGAACACGAATTCTAGCTCTTTTAATGAAAAAATTACTGCCGTTGATTTGAATGCGCTGACGATGAGCGGTTCTTGGAGTGCAGATGTTTTCTCTATTGAAGATTATGTCACCTACCTCGCAGATGGTACCATGCCCACGATGGTTCCTTTCAGCGGTACTATTGATAATATGCCTTGGACTTGGAACACATCTAAAGCTAATGTCCAGAAAAAAGGTTCTAAAAAAATAGCTCAAAGAGTGAAATAATGATTTTCATCGAATAGAAAAAAGACTGCTTTTTTCGGAAGCAGTCTTTTTTTTATACTAAAAATAACAAATATGAAAAAGACCTGTTTGTTTTTGACCATGGCGATTTTATTAACTTGTTGTGGATGCAAGTCAGATCGTTCTTTGGCGGAGAAGGCGGCTTATAACTATTCTTTTGCCATGGCCAATTATCAATTGGAAGAGGCTTCGAAATATGCCACTGTCGAAACCCAAAATACGGTTATTGTTCGTGCGGGTCAGTTATTGCAGAATCTTGATTCTTCTTATATAAAATCTGACACTCCTGCCACTATAGAGATTACAGAGGTGAATTTTACTTCTGATACTACAGCAGTGGCCACATATCATAAAACGACTCCTATTAAGAATTTCTCAGGAGAGTTGGAATTAAGGAAAAGAGACGGTCAATGGTATGCACATGTAACTCCTCCTGTTGTGCCCGATTCTGTAAAGAAAAAACAGCAGGAACGTCATGCTAAATATGACACCATTCGACAGTTTAACCCTGTTATAAAGTAAAAGAACATAGTAAATTTGGTTCTTGTTTATGAGAAGATATTTCTTTAAAAAAGTTGCAAAAGAGATTTTTTTTATTCTTGCACTTCAAAAAGATTTATTATTCACCCATTAATTATTTGTATTATGAAAGATTATTTATGTTTTGTATGATTGTTTTGGCAGGACGGATTCAAACAAAACACACGCGTTGCTAATCCTAATAGTGGTTACGCATTTGATAAATGGGATGATGGTACTACTCAAAATCCCCGTTCCGTTACTGTTACGGAAAATAAAACTTATGTGGCTTACTTCAAAGAAGGACAACAACCTGGATCAAGCTATACGAGAGTGACTTTCAATGGAGTGTCTTGGAATGCAGCCAATATGGGTGCTTTGGGGTTGGAACACGAATTCTAGCTCTTTCGATGAAATTATCACTGCCGTTGATTTGAATGCTCTGACGATGAGCGGCTCTTGGAGCGCAGAAGTCTTCTCTACTGAAGATTATGTTACCTATATGCAAACAGGTACCATGCCTACGATGATTCCTTTCAGTGGTGTTATCAACAATATGCCGTGGACATGGATTTCTTCTAAAGCTGGTACTCAGAAAAAAGTTTCTAAACAAATAGTTCAAAGAGTGAGATAAGTATTTTCACCTAATAGAAAAAAGACTGCTTCTTTTAAGGAGCAGTCTTTTTTATACTAAAAATATTCAATAGACGACCTGTATGGGGCGATTTTCCTTAGAAAGGCCGGATTTTTTAGCCTATTATTATCGCGTCGGCCACCACCTCCGCCACAGACTTAATCTCCACTCCAAGCTTGTATTCGTGGTTGATTTGCGAAAGTTGGTCGGCGCAGTTGTGACACGGTGTAATCACCACATTGGCTCCCGTCGCCTTGATTTGGTCGGCCTTGATTTTACCGATCTTCAGGCGACGTTCGTTATATTCGCTCATGGCCAACATGCCACCGCCGCCACCGCAACAGAAGTTGTCGCTGCCGAACGGATCCATCTCAATCAACTCTGGCACCGCTTCTTTCACCACATAACGCAATGAATTGAACAATCCACCATTACGCGTGATATTACACGGATCGTGAATGGTGTATTTCTTGGTATTCAAGGATTTATCTAGTTTTATCTTTCCGGATTTGAGGTATTCTTCAATCAGTTCCACGAGGGAAATCATCTTGAAATCGGGATGTTGTCCCATATAGTTGGGGGCTTCCCAGCGGAGCGCGCGCGTGCCGTGACCGCACTCGCCTAACACCAACGTTTTGCATTTCAGCTTGGCCATTTCGTCGTACATGTGCTGCGCGATCTGCTTGGCATGCTCGTCTTTGCCCGAAAAATAGCCATAGTTGGTCACGTCGTACATCTCATCGGAGAGCGTCCAGTCGGCGCCTGCCACGTGGAAAATCTTGGCGGCAGCGGCGATGGAAAGCGGGAAGAACTTCGGCTCACGCGGATTCAGCGTGTAAAGAATCTCCGCATTCTCTTTATTTAGTGGAATCAACGTCTCTTCGGTTTCCAATTCATCCTGGAGCTCTTCTTGCATCCAGTCGATGGTATCCACGAAATCCTCTTTCGGGATGGCCATGTTGTTCTTGGTGTTGAGGGCGGCATCCACAGTGGCTTGTAAACTATCTGGTACACAATCCATTGCAGCCAACATGCGGCGACCCGTGCGCACTACAAACGGAATATCCACGCCGATGGAGCAGTGTTTCACGCAACGCCCGCACATCGTGCACGCACCGTACAGCGAATCCACCATCTCCGCGATGTAATCCTCCGTCAATTCTTTGGCATTCGTCAATTTAGGCGCAGTTTTGCCTAAAAAGGTGCAATACCGACGGTAGATGGACGAAACCATATCCACTTTCTTTCCAGGGATGTATTTCGGCTCTTGGAAGGTCTTGAAAAATAGACAGCTGGTCTCGCACAACCCGCAGTGCACGCAGGCGTTCAAGTGCGTAAGCAGCTTACTGTCTGTATGTTTAGTCAAGATATTGACAGCCTTTTGAATGCTTTCGGAGGAGATGTCTTTCATACTTTTGATTTTGGGGGCAAAGATAATATTTTTTTGCTTTTGGCCTTTTGCTATTGGCTTTTAGCCAACAGCAAACAGCTAATAGCCAATAGCCAATAGCTAATAGCTATACACCACCTTAAATCGTAGCCCGAACCCTTGCATCGGGTAATTGCGGATGATTTCGTATTGTTCGTTGGCGATGTTGAGCAGCTCGAGTTTGAGGCTAAGCGTAGAACTTTTGATGTCTAAATCGTGGCTGAGGGTGATGCTTTGGTCGATGTAGCCGGGCACCACGTTGGCGGGGATATTCTGTGAAAGGGCGTACCTTTTGTCACAACCGATGAGCGCGTAGGTGACGGTTATCCAAGGCGTTTGCATGCTCAGGCTGGCTGATCCCGACCACAGGGGCGTGTAAGGAATTTGGTGATTGTAGGTTTTGCTGTTGGGGTCGGTACGATCCACCGCCTTTTGGTAGGTGACATTGCCGTTCAGACGCAGAATGTAACGGCTCGAAATGCGGTACTGCCAGAAGGTATTTAACTCTGCGCCAGTGATATAGACCTTGCCGTAGTTTAACATGGTCCAGGAAAAGAGGTTATGTGATGGAAATGCCACGATTTTATCTTTCACGATGTTGAAGTAGCCATCCAAAGTGGTGGATACGGTGACTCTTCCAGCGGCGAGATGCGCTTCTTTCAGTACCAAACCGAGGTTCCACTGATGTGTTTTCTCGGGCTTGAGGTTCACATTTCCGACTTCGCGGTAATAAAGGTCGTTGAAGGTCGGCATCCGGAAAATGTTCTTGTAGAAACCGCGCAAATGCAAGTTTCTGACCCATTCCACGGAAGCACCGATGGAGGGTGACAAGTGTGTATAGTCTTCTATATCAGGATTTTCCTTGATAATGTTGTCCACGTAAGTGAGTAAGAGATTCGCATTCACTTGCCACCGTTTGCCCGATACCAGTGCCGACAGAGAGGTGAGCGATGTGAACCGTCCGGGACGTTCATACTCCAGCGAATTGGCCGTCATTTCCTGATAGAAAACATCCTGCGCCAAAGCAAATTGCAACTTCTTGATGGCTTTAGCGGAATCCTTTTCGGAAATAGGCGTAAATAACGCGGTATTAGAGAGATAACTCTCGTATTGATGATAACGGTTGTCTAAGAAACCTGCTGCATTCAGATAGTCTGGGTCTAAATAGCGGGTGTAGTCGTAGTTGAACTTTGCATTCGCCTGATAAGCCCATTTATCGTTGAAATATTTGTGATAGTGAACTTGTCCGAAAGCGTTTTGGTTCCAAAGCTTTTGATGGGAATCGGAATAGTAGAAAATGGTAGCGGAGGGAAGCTCACGCGCGGAGTTGTAGTAGTAGAGTTTCACGTTGAAACGTTGCGTTTTGTCAATCTGCCAAACCGCATTGAACTCCGTATTAAGGGTCATTGTCTCAGCGTTTTTGCGTATTTCGCGCGAGGTGCTGTCGTTCGCGCCGCCGTAGTGCAAGGTGTAAGGATAATTGCCTTTCGAGCGCATGAAATCCGCCGAGAGATTCCAGTAGAAGAAGCGGTCGTCGCGCTTCTTTGAGCGCACTTTATGCGTTACGCCCGCCTGCACACCGTAAAGTCCATACATTCCAATCGTTCCCCCAATCCGAAAACTGAACGGTTTTACAGGAATTGTATTTATAGTGTTGATTTTCAGTAAACTGCTATACGAATACAGTCGAGCGGGAACGAAAAGTTTGTCGTCTAATCCGACGATGAGGGCGATGGAGGCGACGTTTTCCAGCGACAGTTTGCCGAGATCGATTTGTCCCGTTTGGCAGTCGGAGAGGGCGATGTCGTCGTAAGCCACGCCAGTGTGTTGGGTACCGAGACCGCGCACGGAGACGGTTTTCATGCCGCCGGTGCCACCGTAGTCACGCACCACCACGCCTGACATATATTTCAGAGCATCAGAGAGTTGCAAGGTCGGCAGCTCTTTGATTTCCTGCGCCGAAATCTGCTGGGTGGCCGCAGGACCGGTAAAGACCTGCTGCGGGGCATTCGCATTGATGTTGACTTCGTGTAGTCGTTGGCGGCGCGTGCTATCAAGCGGCGTCTGGGCATGAACAACCATCGCACAAAGGCAACATGCAATCAATAATATGCTTATTCTCAATATTTTACCCATACCATAAACGTAGCGCAAAAGTACATATTTTACGAATACGCTATTCCGAATAATGAAAGAACAACATCTCAGAAAAAATGTATTTTTGCCGCCGTTTTTATTTCATAAAATTAAATGGTAAAGATTATGAAAAAGAATGTTTTAAAAACCATCGTAGTATTGTGTGTCGCAGTATTTTGCGGCATGGGAAGCCTTTTTGCCCAAGAACAACAGGATAAGAAAATTGCCTACAATTTCATCAACGAATACGGATTTTTCGTTGGTAAAAATGTGGGTTGGACGGGTGTGTTCATCAACGGTATTTCAATCAAGCAGAATGATGTCATTGGTATCGGTCTCGGATATGGATTGAACACCGCTTCATTTCAAGAAGTTCCGATTTTCCTCAATTATCGTCACTATTTCGACAGAGGCAAGACGCTGAAACCCCTCATTAACGTGGCTGCAGGTATTGGTTTGCATTTCTGGAATGATGAGATAGGCGTGCCTGTTTACGATCCGTATGGCTATCTTAGTTATTACGATTATCAGGAAGTGCCTAATCAAGGCGTAGGTCTTTATGCTACCATTTCCGGCGGTTTCCGCGTGAAAGCCCTTTCATTTACTGGCGGTTTCTTTTTCAGAACATTCCCGAGCCAACCCGGATTTAGCGGCGGTATCGAAGCTAAAGTGGGTTACACCTTCTAATGGTTCGATTGCACGGATATTTTTCCGTGTGCCAACACTTTGATGATGCCATCTAAATAGCCTAAACCGTAGCTGAAATGGATGGCGGCGAATACGATGGGCATCAAAAACAGGTCAGGCCAACGATGGGTGCAACGAAGTCCCGCAAAGAGGCCTAAGAGAATGTAAAGTATTAACACTGAGAAGTATAACCACATTATGGTTACGCTGAAAAAGCTGAGCAGCCCTCCGAGGATGACTCCTGCCAAAAACAAGGGCGGGAAGAATTGCCGGAGGGTTGTTGGTTTATGCAACTTCTTGTTTACCAAAGGTTTGAAGAGACCGTATTGATAGAACATCTTGGCGGTCTTGCTGATGGTGTCGCGGGCAAAATAATCCACGACCACTTGTGGCATCAGCAGGATTTTGCCACCGTGACGGATGATTCTGCCATTAAACTCGTCGTCTTGATTGCGCACCAACTCTTCATCAAAAAGTCCGATTTTGTCGAAAATGTCGCGTCGGAAACAACCGAAAGGTACGGTATCGACCCACATTTCCCGGTCGGTGCCAATGCGGAAGTGGGAGTTGCCCATGCCGAAAGGACTGCTCATGGCGTGCGCGATAGCGCGACACATAGGCGTGTCTTTGGCAGGCAGCGTATTGCAAACGCCACCGACATTATCCGCATCTGTGGCTCGCAACTTGCTGACTAATTGAGAGAAATAATTGTTTGGATAGCGGGCATGCGCATCTAAACGGATGATAATGTCCCCTTTCGCATTTTGAATGCCGATATTCAGTGCCGACGGTGCAATGCGTTTGGGATTGTCCAGCAAACGGATAAAGGGATATTGTTGACTGTACGTCCCGACAATTTCGTGGGTGCGGTCGGTACTCATTCCATCAACAAACAGCACCTCCATCTCCTCATGGGGGAAATCCTGTTCGATAATGGACTGGATACAAGCCTCGATGCGGCGCTCTTCGTTGTATATGGGACAGATGATTGTAATCATTGTGGTGGAATTGACTATGATTTAGGACTAGGGCTTAGGATTTGGGAGTAAAGCGTGATGTATTGTTGGGCGACATGTTCCCAACGGAAGTTACTGAAAATTTCAGTCGGTAATGTTTCGTAGTTTTCGGGGTGACTTAGCATTTTCTCTAATGCTGATTTTATATCATTGATATTCAACGGATTGACGGATTCTCCGATGTGCTCGGGGAACATGCCGTCAATGGCTTCGCCGCGACTCCACAGCACGTTCAATCCTTGAGACATCGCTTCTACATAAACCAAACCAAAAGTTTCTGATTTAGAAGGCATTGCTAAAATATGGTTGGAACGGTAGAGGTTCTTCATGACCTCCAAATCGGTCACTTTGCCATGGTAGCGGATGCAGTCGGCATGTTTTTCCATAAGAGCCAGAACGTGGCGCTCGTCATCGCCGCCATTGCCTGCCACATCCAGGTGAATATCAGGGAATTGTGTACGAAGGTCGAGAACAGCTTGGAACAGTCGGGGCAAATTCTTGTTACGGTTGAAGATGCCCGCATAGAGCAGATGATGCGGATTCGCAGTGTTGTCTATCTGTAAGTTATGGATCCAAAACTCGTTGATACCATTCGGCACCACGATCGCCTTCTGAGCCACCTCTTCTCGCATTTTCATTAACGTGGGATGCTTTAGCAGGCGTTGCTGCAAGGCGGGTGCAATAAAGACCACTTTCCCGGCAGATTGCAGAACAGCACGGTGCACCCACCACAGATGCGGCATATAGCGCAGGAATGCGTTCACGTCGCAGTTGCGCACTGCCACAACGTAAGGGATGCCATATTTGCGATGCAATTCCATTGCCACCATGCCATCGCTGAACAAAGTAGTGGCATGACAGCAAGAAATCTGAGTCAAATCTACCTTTTTCTCGATTTCCTGAACCGTGCGCTCGACTTTATGGAAGAAAAACAGCCGGTGGAGACGTTTCAGGATATGGGCGTAGAGGAACGTGGTGTTTTCTCCGTCAAAAGTGTTGTTTTCAGGAGTGTTTTTATGTACGGGCGAGAAGACGATCTGCTTTATGCCCGCTTGATCCAATTTATGGTAGAGGTTTGTGTGTACTTTGCTGTAGTACAAATCGTTACATATGTGCAGCACCGTGTCGGCTTTCTCTGCATCAGGGCGAGGCGTTGGTGCCTCTTCCGGTCGCAACGAGAACCCCAGCAGCAGGAAAGCGAGCATTTGCACCAAACCAGGACCGTAGGGGAAGTTGGGTTCTGCGAAGCTGATGAGCAATGGAACGCAGCAAACGAACCAACCCACTTGCCGGATTTGTGATTTTCTCGTTCTGAAAACTTCATATAAAGCACTGATGCCGAAATAGATATAGAATAATATCAGCGGAAGGGAGAAGAAGCTGTAACGTGCCAAGCGCAACAACGGGTAGTTGTGAATAAACGGAATATTCATCGGATTGCGCAACTCTTCCATGGAATGATGGTGCATGATAATGTCAAGACCTTGCTGGTTGCGTTCCCAACGGCGGGTGGTCAACGTGTCCAAGCCAGTATCGTTTTTGCCGCCATTCATGAAAGTGTATAACTCATCGCTGATGAATCCGTTATAGATGATATAGCCGATCAGTGCCAAAGCCACAATGGTCAGCACCGTCTTCACATTCCACTTGATGTTCCAATCAGCCTCTTTGATGGCGAAAATAATCATAAAGAGTAGCAGCGCAAAACAATCGGAGCGGGCACGAATCAATACCAAACAGAGCAGTGCAAGGAAGCTGATGACGAATAACGGAGTACGCTCTTTTTTGAGCTTCATCCCGAAGTAGAAACAAGCGGATGCTCCAATGGCCAGCATAGCGCCCAACTGATTTTTCCCTTCATCAAACATGTAATGTTCAGGCACATACAGCCCACCAGCATAATAAAAACTGTTGCAAATCGAGACTGCAATCAGCAAAACCGTGTAATAATAGCTGACATTGAGCCAGTCGCGCTCCTCCCACTTCAGCCCTGCACCGATGCATAGTGTGAGCAATGCCGTCACTAGCTGAGAGATGTCACTCACTTGTACGGGTATCAATATGAAAAACAGCAACATACAGGCGATCGTCACCAGCATCAGTCGCACGAAACGTATGGAGAGCACCCGAGTCAAGGAGAAGGTCAGCACAAAAGCCGTCGCCGTCATCGCCATGATAACATATCGCATGATATAGTAGATGGGAGTCAGGTATATCCACGGCAGAAACATCACCGTGGAGAGGCACAGTACCGTGATTACCAGTGTTTTAGCTATTTTCTGTTTGTCCATTGATGTTGGAAAGGGTTAAAGTTTAGAGTTTAGGGGTTATAGTTTAAGGGAATAGTGAATAAGGAGTAGGGAATAGGTTTATAGTCTAAGTTATTTGTCTAAGTCTAAGTCTAAGTTACTTGTCTAAGTCAATCCCCGGGAGTTTCACCATACTGCCGAAGAGCAGGTCGCTTTCGGGGAGGCGGCCGTAGTCGAAGCCGCCGCTGGGGGAGAAGGTTAGTTCGCCGAAATAGGCCTTGCCGTGTTCCAAATAGAAGTCGGCACGCACGAACGGGAACGGTTTGGAAAGCGTTTCGGCGTATTCGAACAACTGGTCCATACCGTCAGGTTTCGGAATCGTGAACCCTTCGGGAGCCGATTTCCCTTGGCGGTTAAGACGTTGCAGCTGCCAATCTCGGTCGAAGAAGTAGAACGACGGTTTTTGTCCTTCTTCGCGCCCGATGCAGCATAGCACATATTTTGCAACCCCGTTGAAACAGTAGAATTTGTAATCTACCGGTGAGTTACCGCGTTCGGGCTCGATGAACTTCTCGCAAATCAACACCTTTTCGTCAATGTCATATTGCGGTTCTGCGGCCAACAGATGAAATTTGATCTTCCCGAAACGTTTCAGGTCACGCATGGCCGCTGCTGTGTCCAGCTTCGCCTTGTCCGTGCAGACCACATTGCCGCCGTTTCCGAAGTTCCATTTCAACACAAACTTGTTCGGCAGTTCGTCCCAATTGATCTCTTCAGGTCTATGGTAAGTGGCAATAACTTCTGTTAGAATGTTCTCTAATCCGTTTTCTTTCACATAGTTGCGCACTTGCCATTTGTCGGCGCACTGCTTCACCAAGGCATTGTCCTTGTAATAATGCATCTTCATCCATTGAATCTTTTCATCCAATGTCTGCGGATTATCCAGATTCGGTTTGCAGTGATGGCACAGCCGAAACAGAAGGTTAATCGTCCATTTCGGCGAAATTGTGGTCATCAAATAACGAAACCATATATTGGGGGTAGAACGTAAATCCATAACTATTTTTTTCGGTGAATAATGTTGGTGAGGGTGCAAAAATAGGTATCTAATTCTTCCATTTTCAATATTTTAGCAATGAGAATATAGAGACTGAGGTAAATTGCGATTTGAATCAGCATGATGAGGACGGGATGGAAGGAGAACAGCAGACCAACCCCGTAGGTGAGGGCTCCGGTGAACGCCGCGATCAGCAAACAGACTCCAATGTCGCCTAACTGTCTGAAAAAGCCGTAGTTGATGAGCTTTTTGTTGACGAAAGAATTGATTATGAAGCTGATATAAGCAACGCTTGCTACCGCCCAAAGCAGTCCGTAAATACCGAACTTCATGCCGAATATTATCAATGCAATGCCCATCAATCGTTCACTGATTTGAATGACGAAGTAAATTTTTCCTTTGCCTAACGATTTGATTACGTTCATGTTAAGGGTGTTTACGGTGTAAATCAATCCGGAAATGCAGAGGATTTGGAAGTAGGGTGCGGAAGGCTCCCATTTGCTGCCATAGAGCAGATAAATGAGCGGATGTGCGATAATCATGAGCAGAATCATCATCGGGAAATTGAGAAAGGAGAGGGCTTTGGTGCTTTTACGCACTCCTGCCAGCAGCCGTTCCCGGTCGTCTTGAAGAGACGCGAACGCAGGAAATGTGACATCGTTGACAATCTGGGACAGTCCCATTACCGGGATTTCCTCCAACTTCTTGGCTTGCGAAAAGTATCCTAAATCGCCGGCAGAGCATCGTTTACCGATAATCAAACCTTGCACGTTGGTGTATAAAGTTTCCGCCAGCGAGGAAAGGAGTATTAATCCGCCGAAACTGAAAAGTGTTTTGAGGGAGGTGAAACTGAACTCCCACGCGGGTCGCCAAGAACTCATCTTCCACAACAGCAACACATTCACAACCGATGCGATGATAGCGGAAGCCACCAAACTCCATGGTCCGAAACCCTTCAATGCCAATGGGATGGCGACGAGGGTGCCCGCCAAAGCCGCAGCCAAATTCCGAATGGATAAAGCTTTGAAATTCATCTGCTTCTGCAATTGTGTGTATTGCACATAAGAGAAAGATTGGATGATAAGCACCACACTTTGCACCCTCAACAGCGGTTTCACCAAGGGGAGTGCATAATAGTCGGCGATAAACGGGGCGGAAACAAATATAATCAGGTAGAAAAGTGCGGCCACCGACAGATTCCAGTAAAAAACGGTCGAGTAATCGATGTGTTCGGGGTTTTTCTTTTGGACGAGGGCGCTGCCTAATCCGCCTTGTATGAAGGAGCTGGAGACCGCGAGAAAGATGGCCAGCATGGCGATGGCGCCGAAATCCTCGGGCATGAGGAGACGGGCGAGCACAAGGTTGGTGATGAAGTTGATGGTCAACGTCCCCACCTTCCCAATGGCACCCCACATCATGCCAAAGACCGTTTTCTCTTTCAGGTCACCTTTTTCCATGCGATTTTTACTCTATTGGTTATTTTTCAAGGGAAAACGGCTTCAAATATGCGAATCTTTGGGTCAGCTGACCCTTATCTAAAATCGTGGATCTTTCAATAATATCGGAGTGCTGCCCATTCAACATCGGGTTGAAAACATGCTGAATCAGGGTCTCCCCGAAATAGACGCTCGTCTCTTTCGGCAGCGCGTTAGGGCAGGTGTCCACGGCCATCACCGTGATATTGCGGTCGGAGGAGAATGCCGGTTCTTCTTCGGCGGTCAAGGGATTGTAATCGTAGTAAGGGTTGTCGTGGGTGGAAGAACGCAGCGTGGACTGAATGCTGCCTTGGATGTCACAGGTGATATCCCCGATCATTCGGATTTTCAATTCCGGATCTTGCAAGTCCGTCTGGTTAAGATACACGGGGGCATTGGGAGCCCAAAAATGTGCGGAAATCAGAATGTCGGCTCGGCGCCCGAAGCGCATAAAGTCGCTGCGATAAGCCGTAGGGTCGTTCATAAAATCATCCCATTGGAAGTCTCTTTCGTCGCGGCGCACCACCAAACGGTCCGCATTGGCAGCAAAGAAGGAAAGTCGTTTCACGGGCGTGTCCGAAAGGAATTGTTCCTCGGTAAGACGCTCAGCACCCATCTTTTCCAGTAGCTGTTGCGCACCTTGCGACACCCGCCCGTTACCCGTAACCAGCACCTTCACTGCCGGCAATTGCACCGCCTGCAATGATTGCTGCAGGAGCTCCATCGTGAAATTCCGGTCGGGTTTGGGCAACTCATACAGATGATGGCGGAGTCCATAGCCACGCAGCGTGTAGTACGTACCCACAAAACCGGCCCACCATCCAAAAGCACAAACCCGCAGGTTCTGGTCGTCCACCAAATATTCGTAATCGGAAAACGTAATACGCTTGCTCATAAGGGATTGCATGAGCGGACGATTGGCATTCTGCATTTTGGCGAAATGCCCGAAAAAGAAATAATGCTTGTCAGGAAGGAGTGTATCAATGTTCACCTCCTTGATACCGAACAAAACATCACAACCAGACACGTCATCCGACACACGAATGCCCGCCTTTCGATAGTCGTCGTCTGTAAAAGCGCGGGTGTCACTCGACTGTACTACAAAACCATGCTCTGGGAACCTTTTCTGCAAGGCAGCCAATTGGTTGGGTGACAGTGCAACACGACTATCCACAGGATTTTTCGTCTCTCTGAGCAGTCCGATAATCATCTCAATTTGTATAAATTATCCCTTGTTTAATACACGGGGCAAAAATACAAAAAAAAGTGATTTTATGTTGCGGATGTTGACGAATTCAGATACTATTTTCTGAGTTCTTACGTTATACCATGTTTTGAAATTAAATTGTATTTTTGCAACTTTAAATATTTTAGCGAAAAGAGATTAAAACTCATGGGTAAAACGACATCTATAAAAGGAAAACTGAGTCCTGGTGGAGTGGGGTTTAACATCCTGATGGCCATCGCTGTGACGATTGTTATTTTCATCCTTACTATACTGTTTCTCAGACTGTTCACTCGTCATGGGCGGGAGATTGAGATGCCTTCCTACCATGGACAATTGGCGGAGGAACTCACCCAGAACGGCAGTAAAGAGGGCTTCATCTTCGTGGTCAATGACGAACTGTATGAAAACGGTGCGACACCGGGTACGGTTCTGAAACAGAATCCCCTTCCTGGCGAAAAGGTGAAACGCGGACGAAAAGTTTATCTGACCGTTGCTGCTTCTGAACCGCCGACCATCAACATGTTGGAACTGCGCGACCTCTCTTTACGCCAAGCGGAAATCATGATTGAGTCGCAAGGACTAGTGTTGGAACGTACTATTCAAAAGCCCAGCCCATACGAGAATGTTGTGCTTGAGGTGCTTTATCGCGGACATTCCATCGCTGCCGGAACCCCCATCAAACAAGGCGAAAAAATCACATTGGTGGTGGGTAAAGATGTCGGGGATTTACCTGACAGTGCACAAACTCAAACTTCAGAAAACCCACTATAACCATTATAAACAGAGCGTAACTATATGAATTTCAAGAAAAAAATCAACATTTTATTCCTGTTTTTGATTCCATTTGTTGGAAATGCGCAGGAGTTTTTAACCGGGGTGGTGCAAAATACCGCCATCGTCAAAGAAGCGAAAAAAGGTTTGCCTACGCGCACGTCCGGGGAAGCTGTGAAACTCCCATTCTTGGATGATTTCTCTAACTACACAGGCTACCCGAAGTCGGAATTATGGTTGGATAATCAAGGTTTTGTCAATACTGGATTCGCCATTTTGCCTCCCACTATCGGGGTGGTGACGTTGGATGCGCTGAACGAGTATGGACAAATCTATCCGCATGCTTCCCGCGCCACTTTTCCTGCTGACACCCTGACTTCCAACCAGATACGTTTGGATACCAACTTCCGGACGAACCGCCCGATGCAGGTGAGTGATTCCTTGTATATGAGTTTCTATTATCAGCCGGCAGGCGGTAGCAGAAACTATCCGGCAGGCGGTTGGGAAATCGTCGGGGACGCACCGGAATCCTTTGATAAACTGGTACTTGAATTTGGCTATGGCACGGGTAACATCGTTTTTGCCGGTTTTGTTTTTGCCGAATATGTTATCCCAGAAGGGGAATATTATTCGGTTGGTGACACTATTGCAAATCCCTATATACCAGGTACTTACTATGTGTTTAATAATGATGCCTATTCTGGCGAAGTCATCCTGATGCCATATGATTCTATTTTCGAGGAAGAATATGTCTGGAATGAAGTATGGTCGTCAAATGGTTGTCAATTAGGTGATTGGCTGGAAGAAAATCCACTAGAGTACTTCAAACAAGTGCTGATTCCTATCCAGGATGACCAGTATTATCGCAACAATTTCCAGTTCCGTTTCCGCAATTTCGCCAGCTTGGATTTGGATCCGTGGAGTATGAACAATATTGTGGGTTGGTCCAGCAACTGCGACCAATGGAACATCGACTATGTCCGTATCGATGTGGGACGCAGTATCAACGACAGATATCCCAGTGATGTGGCATACGTAACACCCTCTATGTCAACACTGACGGAGTATCAGGCGATGCCGTGGAAGCAGTACCGCCCGTCGGATATGATTACGCAATTTCATAACGATTTGAGCAATCTGTCCAGTTCTACCAAAAACACTTTTTACACCTATCGCATTGAGAACAAGGATCATCAAGCCATCTATGTGAATCCTTTGAACAACGAAAACGCAGAGCCCTATTATCCTAATGGATTGCATAATAAGGAGCACCATGTGTCCCCAAGTTTGGATATGACGTATGAATATGATGGAGCCGACAGCGCCGTTTTCTACATCACGCATGTTTTCGGCATGGTGGGTTCCAATGATGATTGCAAGTTGAACGACACCTCCCGATTTGTACAGAAATTCTACAACTATTACGCGTATGACGACGGTACCGCAGAAGCTGGATATTGTCTGCTCTCTACGATGCCGAATCCTCAGGCTTCTCTTGCTGTGAAGTTTACATTGGCAGAACCTGATACGCTGCGGGCCGTGCGCATGTGGTTTAACCATACGCTTAACGACGAGAATGTGGAACCCTTCACCCTGACGGTTTGGGAGGATAACAATGGTTATCCTGGCGAAGTGTTGTATGAACTGTCTTCGCAATTGCCTGAATTTGCAGAAAATTACTTGGATTTCGTAACCTATTATTTGGAAGAACCTTTGGCTTTGTCTGGCACTTTCTATGTAGGTTTCCAACAGGATCACAGTGTGCAGCTGAACATCGGTTTTGACCAGAATTGCGATGCACGTGGCAAGTTCTTCTATCGCACTGCCGCCAATTGGGTGGAATCATTCTACAAAGGCGCTCCCATGATTCGTCCTGTGGTGGGCAAAACCTTCGACCACTCAGGTGTGACACCTCACGAACAAACGGCAGATATCAAAATGTATCCTAACCCCACTTCGGGTGTTATTTATATTCAAACCAATGATTATCAAGAAGATATTGACTATAGAATCCTGAATGTTTATGGACAATGTTTGGAGACCGGCAGATTGAATTCTTCAGAACTCTCTTTGTCGAGATTCGCAAACGGAGTCTATTTCGTGCAATTATCTTCTAAAAACAGACCCATTATTACTGAAAAAATCATCAAAAAATAAATTATGAAGTTCAATTTAAGCAGACCTTTGGTCTTTTTTGACCTGGAAACAACCGGCTTGAATGTCGGAAAAGATAAAATTGTGGAAATTTCCATGTTGAAAGTTATGCCTGACGGCGAGGAAATCAGCCGCACGGAGCTGATCAATCCTGGGATTCCGATTCCTGAGGAGTGCTCTGCCATCCATGGAATCACGGATGAGGATGTGTGCGACAAACCCACCTTCAACGAAATCGCCGACGACCTGTTGGCTTTCATCGGGGATGCGGATTTGGCTGGTTTCAATTCCAACAAGTTTGATGTACCCTTGCTGGTGGAAGAGTTCCTTCGTAGTGGTCGCCGCTTCGACCTGAGAAACCGCTATCTGATTGATGTTCAGAATATTTTCCACAAAATGGAACCGCGTAATCTGGTGGCCGCCTACAAATTCTACTGCAATGGCGACTTGACCAACGCGCACCAAGCTTCTGCTGACACCCGCGCCACTTACGAGGTGTTGAAAGCACAATTAGAGCGTTATGACGGCGTGGAATACACCGACCGTCACACGAAACGCACGTATGTGCCTGTACAAAACGACGTGAAGGCCCTGAGCGCGTTCACCACCGAGCGCCCGACCGTTGACTTAGCCGGACATATCGTTATGGATGACCAGCAACGCCCCGTCTTCAACTTCGGTAAGCACAAATCAAAACCCGTCAGTGAGGTGTTCAAAGTGGAACCCGCCTACTATGACTGGATGATGAAAGCTGACTTCCCTCTTTATACGAAGGAAGTCATTACTCAAATTTATCACGAAGTCTCCTTGGAGAAGAAGTTTGCCAAATAGGGTCCGTTATACGAACTCTCTTCCGAAATCCACTTGTACGTCAGTAACATACTGGCGTACTTGTTGTTCTTCTGACTTTTTGCAGATGATGAGTACATTGTTGTTTTCAGCAACGATGTAGTCGTCCAATCCTTGTATGATAACCACTTTGTTACGTGGCATATTGACCACGCACTTGCTGGCATCATATAATTTCACGTGGTTGCCTACCACGGCGTTGAGCTTGTCGTCTTTCTTCTGAAGGTCGTACAAAGCGCTCCAGGTACCTAAATCGGACCAACCGAAATTGGCGGCATACACCATCGCATTGTCGGCTTTCTCCATGATGCCATAGTCGATGGATATCTTTCTGCAAACCTGATAGATATGATCGATAAACTCTCTTTCTTTCGGGGTATTGTAAAGACCTTCGCCTTGTTTGAAAAGGTCGTTGATGTCAGGCAGAAATGTTTCGAACGCTTTGTTGATGGTTTCGATGGACCACATGAAGATACCGGCATTCCAGAGGAATTCGCCGCTGTCGATGAAACTTTTGGCCATTTCCAGTTCAGGCTTTTCCGTAAACGTCTTCACAGCATATACGGAAGGATTTCCTGCAAGTGGCTCATCCTCATCATATTGGATATATCCATAGCCCGTGTTGGGCGATGTGGGTTGAATGCCGATGGTGAGCAGACATGAGGATTGGGACGTGATTTCCAAACCTTTTTGGATGACATCAACGAAGACGTCCTCTTTCTCGATATAATGGTCAGAGGGGGCGACCACCACCACCGCATTGGGGTTAATAGCCTTGATCTTGTAGTTGGCGTATGCAATGCAGGGGGCGGTATCGCGGCGGAAAGGCTCGAGAATTATCTGATTGTCAGTGAGTTCTGGTAATTGCTCACGAGTAAGCGTTTCGTAAGTTTTATTGGTGACAATATAAATGTTTTCTTTGGGACAGATTCTGGCAAAACGTTGAAACGTTTTCTGAATCAAGGTTTGTCCATCTCCTAATACGTCAATGAATTGCTTAGGGGTGGAATTATTGCTCAAAGGCCAAAGACGCGCACCCACGCCTCCGGCCATAATGACACAGTAATAATTACTATTCTGCATGTAGGTTTTTTTGTTAAAAATGTATTTATCCGTCCGTAGAGACGTGCCATGGCGCGTCTCTACAGCGGACTAACAATTAATTTTCGTTCAAGGCTTTTACGCCCGGAAGTTCTTTACCTTCAAGGTATTCCAACATAGCGCCGCCACCGGTGCTGATGTAGGAGATGTAGTTGCCGAGGTCGTACTTGTTGACGGCTGCGATGGAGTCGCCGCCACCTACGATGGAGTATGCGCCAGCCAAGGTGGTAGCTGCCACGCTCAATGCCACAGCGCGGGTGCCTTCGCTGAATTTCTCCAGTTCGAACACGCCCACAGGACCGTTCCACAGAATCGTCTTGGAATCTTTGATGACCTTGGCGATGTTCACGCGGCTCTTCGGACCGATGTCCAAAGCTTCCCAATTGTCGGGGATGTTGTTGTCTTCCGTCACCAAAACGTTGGCATCGTTGCTGAACTTGTCGGCGCAGACGCTATCGACACGGCAGACGAAGTTGACGCCTGAAGCTTTCACTTGGTCGAGGATTTCCTGTGCAACGGGCAGCATATCAGGCTCATAGAGTGAGTTGCCAATGGTGAAGCCCATCGCTTTCAGGAAGGTGTAGCTCAGACCGCCACCCACCACGAGGTTGTCAACCTTAGGGATGAGGTTTTTGAGGATGTTGATTTTCGTGGAAACCTTGGAACCGCCGATGATAGCGGTGAAAGGACGCTCCTGACCGTTGAGGGTCTTCTCGAGGTTCATGACCTCGTTGTAGAGCAGATAGCCGGCGAAGGCTTTACCCGGGAAGCAACGAGCCACGGTAGCGGTGGAAGCGTGTTCACGGTGCGCAGTGCCGAAGGCGTCGTTCACATACACGTCGCCCAAGCGTGCGATAGCCTTGGCGAAATCAACGTCGCCCTTTTCCTCTTCCTTGTGGAAACGGAGGTTCTCCATCAGCACGATGCTGCCGGGTTTGAGACCTTTGCAAAGGGTTTCAGCCTCAGCGGTCAACACGTCGCCGCCGAAAACAACCTCTTTGCCAAGGATTTCTGACACCGTTTTCACGATGTGGCGCAAAGAGAATTCGTCCTTTGCTTCGCCTTTCGGACGACCGAGGTGGGAGAGCAAAATAGCTGAACCACCGTCATTTAAAATCTTGCCGATGGTCTCTTTCGTGCGTACGATGCGGGTGACATCGGTCACGTTGAAATTTTCATCCAACGGCACGTTGTAGTCCACGCGGATCAGGGCCTTTTCGCCACTGAAATTATGTTCTTGAATTGATTTCATAATATTTGGTATTTTGGTGAAAAAAATATATTCATCGTTTAATCATCGCCTATTCATCGCCTATTCATCGCCTCATCATCACACCGCCACTTCCGCCTTGATGTGCGGGTGCGGGTCGTAATTCTCTAACGTGAAGTCCTCGTATTGGAAGTCGAAGATGCTCTTGACATCCGGGTTTATGCGCATTTGAGGCAGTGGACGCGGCTCGCGGGAGAGTTGCAGCTTGGCTTGTTCCACATGATTGGAGTAGATGTGCGCATCGCCGAAGGTGTGCACGAAGTCTTTGGCTTTCAGTCCGCAGACTTGCGCCACCATCATGGTCAACAATGCGTAGGAGGCGATATTAAACGGTACGCCGAGGAAGACATCCGCACTGCGCTGATAAAGCTGGCATGAAAGTTCGCCGTTGCTGACGTAGAACTGGAACATCGTGTGGCACGGCGGCAGCGCCATCTGATCGACATCAGCTGGATTCCACGCGCTCACCATCAGTCGGCGAGAGTCGGGATTACGTTTGATTTGCTCTATCAGGCTGGTAATCTGATCGATAACGCGACCATCGGGAGCTTCCCACGAACGCCACTGTTTACCATAGACGGGACCGAGGTCGCCGTTTTCGTCCGCCCACTCGTCCCAAATGGTGACGTTGTGGTCGTGCAGATATTGGATATTCGTGTCGCCGCGCAGAAACCACAACAGCTCGTAGATGATGGAGCGCAGGTGCAACTTCTTGGTGGTCAGCAACGGAAAGCCCTTCTGCAGGTCAAACCGCATCTGATAACCGAAAATGCTGTACGTGCCCGTGCCCGTGCGGTCGGCTTTGAAGTGACCCTCGTCGAGGATCGTGCGCATCAGATCTAAGTATTGCTTCATTGTCAGTTTTTAGTGATTAGGCAAGAGTTTAACGTTCAAGGTTCAACGTTCAAAGTTCAAGGTTTAAGCGGGAACCTCTAGACTTTCAAGCACATCAAGCACATTCTCCAAATGGGTGTCCGTCACCTTCTCGATTTCGCCTTTGTCGCACAAGGTGGCCATCTCCGGATCGATAGGCAGCCTATCCAACAATTTGATATTGAATTCTTTAGCCACCTCGTCGGCATTGCTCTTGCCGAAAACGGAAATTTTCTCGCCGCAGTGCGGACATTTAATGTAGCTATAGTTCTCAATGAGGCCGAGGACCGGGATGTTCATCATACCAGCCATATTCACAGCCTTGCTCACGATGAGAGAGACCAGCTCTTGCGGGGAGGTGATCATCAGAATGCCATCGAGGGTGATGCTTTGGAAGACGGTCAACGGGACATCGCCGGTTCCGGGAGGCATGTCAATCAACAGAAAATCAATGTTTTCCCAGATTACTTCAGTCCAGAACTGCTTCACCATGCCAGCAATCAGCGGTCCGCGCCAAAGGACGGGTGACTTTTCATCGGCAATCAACAAGTTGCTGGAAATCACCTCGATACCAGTTTCGGTAACAGCGGGATAGACACCTTGTTCGCTGCCACGCACCATCTCGTGGAGGTTGAACATTTTCGGGATAGAGGGCCCCGTGACATCGGCATCGAGGATACCCACGCGGTAGCCTTTGCGGCGCAACGCCACAGCCAAAAGGGACGTGACGGAGCTTTTGCCCACGCCGCCTTTACCACTTACCACGCCAATGACCTTCTTTATATGGCTTAATGCATTCGGGTTTTCGTGCAAATCTCTGCTTCCGCAGTCTTTCTGACTGCATTCCTGACAGTTATGATTACATTCGCTCATGTTTTTTTATTTTATTTAGAGCGGCAAAGATACAATTTTTTAGGCAATAGGCAATAGGGAATAGGCAACAGGGAAAACCTAACACCCGATCGCTGCCAGCAATCCGTCGCAACCCTCCTGTACGTCGTCCCACGTGGCCTGGAAATCACCTGTGTACCATGGGTCGGCCACGTCGCGGGGATGGTCGGTGTAGTCCATTAGCAGCGATATTTTATTGTCAACATCTTGTCCGACAATGCGTTGGATGTTTCTCCGATTGTTCTGATCCATGATGATGATGTAGTCGTAGTATTCGTAGTCGGCGCGGGTCATCTGTCGGGCGGTCTTACCGTCGCAAGAGATGCCGTGCGCCGCCAGCATCCGTCGGGCGGGCGGATAGACGGGATTGCCAATTTCCTCGCGACTCGTGGCGGCGGAGGCAATCTCGAACTGCGCCGACAGGCCTCGTTCCGCTACCTTCTGTTTCATCACAAACTCCGCCATCGGACTTCTACAAATATTCCCATGGCACACAAATAGGATTTTACAATTCATAATTCATAATTCACAATTCATAATTTTTTTCGGTCGTGCCACCACAACTGTAAGCTGTTGAACAGGTTCTGCCAGATGATGTAAAATGCTAAAAATACGGAAGATAGTGGCTGTAAATAGGTGTTCGCCATCCAGATGCCCATGGCGGTGTTTTTCTGTCCGAGCAGCTGACCGCCCGCCACGGTGTCGCCGTAGCGATGCCCGAGCCACTTGCCGAAGCCGAACTGCACTGCGCACATCAAGATAGAGAATAGTGCGCCGTAAACGATAATATGTTCATTTCCACGACCTTGAAGGAAAATATAGTCAATGGTGCGACCTAAGGTGATGAACAACGCGATAGCCCACAGATAAAAAGAAACGCTTTTGTATCGGCAGAGCCATTCGTTGGCCTTGGGCGCCCATGCCTGTAGCGCCAACACGATGAAAAACGGAAAACCGAGCGTAGGGGTGATGTGCTTCAGAATCATCAGGAAAGAGGACCAGAAGCTCAGCTCCGGGTGAACTCCGATGATAGTGAAATAGAGGGGAGCAGCGACGGACATCACTAAGTTGCAGAACATGGTGTAAGTGGTCGTGGTCATGCGGTCGGCCCCGAGCATGGAGGAAATGACCACCACCGATGCCGCCACCGGACAAAGGGCGCACATCATGAAACCTTGCGCCATCGTTTCGTTGCCCGAAACGGCTCGCACTAGCAAATAGAGTCCGGCACTAACTGTTAACTGAAAGAGTATCAACCAGAAATGCAGCATGGAAAAACGGAGATGCCGCAAATCCACGGTGACGAAATTAAGCGTCAGAATGGTAAAAATCAGCCACGGCACCAAAAACGAAAGGTGTACGCTGACACTGTGGAACAACAGTCCCAACAAGATGGCGACGGGGAGCACGTAACTGCGATATTTCTGCATGTAGATAGTTTAGGGTTTAGGGGTTAAGGTTTAAGGTTTAGGGGTTATGGTTTAAGGTTTAGGGTTTAAGGTTTAAGGTTTAGGGTTTAGGGGTTATGTGTGGAGATGTCACATTGTGGTGTTTCGGGGATTGCGGTGTCTTTACAATGTGGCGAACGGTGCCACTGCACGGTCAAAGATTCCGTTCACGTAGGCGAGGACCATGCCGTAATTGCTGACGGGAATACCTGCTTCGATGGCAGGGCGTAAGCGCTCGTGCAGCTGTTTGCGCGTCACCATGCATCCGCCGCATTGGATGACCATGGCATATTGCTGGATATCAGGGATTTGATTCAATCCTGACACAAAGTCAAATGATAACGTTTTGCCCGTGAACTTTTGGATAAGCCTGGGTAGCTTCACCCGCCCGATGTCCTCGCAGGAGGTAAGGTGCGTGCAGGACTCCAGCATCAAGATGCGGTCGCCGTCACGAAGGTTGCGCAGCTTGGGCGTGCCTTCGAGATATGCATCGAACTCGCCCTTGTGGTGCGCTAACACCACGCTGAAGCCCGTCAACGGGATGCATTCCGGCACCTCTTTCTCTACCTTGTGGAAGGCTTGGCTGTCAGTGATGACCAGTTTTGGAGCTCGGTGGTTTTGTAAATAAGCGGTCACTTTGTCCTCTTTCAACACAATGACAATCGCCTCGTTGTCAAGTACATCGCGGATCATCTGTACCTGTGGGAGTATCATCCGACCTTCGGGCGCTTCCGAGTCGATAGGCGTTACTAACAGCACTTCGTCGCCCTCACCGATGAGGT
>ONHS01000029.1 GCA_900317715.1 uncultured Bacteroidales bacterium
CCAGAAAGCACCGCCGATCATCAGGATGAAGACGATGATTCCTGAGGTGCGCTCGAAACCTTTGAAGAAGGCGGTGAAGACCTGCCAAGTCTGCGGCGCAGGATCCACGCGGTGATAGGAATCGGCGACCACCACGTTGCGTTCGTGCCCATCGACCGTAACGGTCTGACGGTCAAACTCTCCGCCCGGCACAATCCATGTGAGGACGGCGCACACAGCGATGATGCTGAATACGATGGTGAAGGTGTGAGGGATATTGAATTTGGTTCGCATACACATAATTTTTCGAAGCGCAAAAATACGCAAATTGCTAATCCGTTCATTGCCATTTTGTGATAATCATTTTATGGCAAGAAATTCTCTGTGACTGTAGGGTTGTCGCCATGCGGCGGTCCTACAAAAATGTCCGAATCGTACCAGCGGATATACATTCGGACGCGATCTAATCGAATTTTGTCCAAATGTATATTTTTCAACAAGATTTGGACGTTTTGTTTGTTTTGCATTTGGATAATGTGTATCTTTGCCGCCGATAAAAAAAGAGAAGCATGGAAAAACTAATCGGGCGAAAGCAAGAATATGAAGAACTGACTTGGGCGTTAAACTCACAACGTTCAGAGTTGATTATCCTATATGGACGAAGACGCGTGGGCAAAACTTTCCTTGTTCGACGTTTTTTCAACGACCGCTACACTTTTCATTATGTGGGTGCCCACAAACAAAAGAAAAATGTTCAGCTGCAAAACTTCAGAGAGGCATTGTCACGTTATTCGGGCGATCAAGAGATACCGGCACTGACGAACTGGCATGATGCCTTCAAGCGGCTGGCTGACTATCTTGAGCGATGCGACGAATCCCGAAAAGTCGTTTTCTTCGACGAGATGCCTTGGATGGACACCAAAGGAAGCGAATTTGTCGATGAATTAGAATACTTTTGGGCCAATTGGGTGCAAAACCGCGACGATATCGTGTTCATTGCTTGCGGCAGCGCAACAAGTTGGATGAAGGAGAAGCTCGAAGAGAATCAGGGCGGGCTGCACAATCGTATCACACATCGCATTTATTTACGACCTTTTTACCTGAACGAGTGCAAAACATACCTTGAAGAGCATGGTTTCGAGTGGAGCAATTACCAAATATTGCAATGTTACATGATATTCGGCGGCGTTCCCTACTACCTCAGCTTGCTCCGTCCGTATCTCAGCCTGCCCGAGAATGTTGATGCGTTAATTTTCAAGAGAGGAGGAGACTTGTGTGATGAATTTAAGGAGTTGTACAACGCACTATTTTCAAAAGCGGACCGATATGTCGCCATTGTGAAGTTGCTCGCCACAAAAAGGGAGGGATTCACCCGCAGCGACATTGAACAGAAAACGGGATTTAGCGGCGGCGGTCTCACCAAAATGCTGGACAATCTGGAACGATGCGATTTCACCGTGTCTTACGCCCAATTCGGGAACAAGACCAAGCAGACTCTTTACCGTCTTGCGGACTTCTATACCCTTTTCTATTTCCGATATGTGGAAAACAACCGCAGTAGGGATGAACAATACTGGCAACATCATCACACTGACCGAAGCACTGAATCGTGGGAAGGGTTCACTTTTGAAGAGATTTGCCTGCGGCACCTCCCCCATATCAAGTTCGGGCTGGGGATTTCCGGCATAGCCACAGAATCTTCATCTTGGAGGTTTACACCCTCCAAAGATGACCCTCGCCACGGTGCACAAATCGACTTAGTGATCAAGCGCGCCGACAAAATCATACACCTTGTGGAAATGAAGTTTTCTGAAACCTCTTACACCATCACTAAGGACTACGAAGAAAGGCTACAACAACGAAAAGAGCTGTTCATATCTGTTACGGGCATCACCCACGGTATTGTACACACGTTCATCACTCCATCGGGAATAACCCGAGGAGTGCATTCCGCATTCATTCACAGCCAACTCACAGCCAACGAATTATTTGCAAATCTACCGTCAATGTAGGGCTGCCGCCCTACAGGACTTTATTTCAAATGTATCAGCGCCGCGGCGCCCAGCAACGCTGCGTCGTTGGCTTGTAATTGTGATAGAAGGATAGATATCTTGTCCTTGTAGATGTAGAGCAGGTTTTCCGCGAAATAGCGGCGGAGGGGTTGGAGGAGGGCTTCGCCGGCGCGGGTGGGACCACCCATGAGGAAGAAGGCCTCCGGAGAACAGAACGAGGCGGCATTGGCCATGCCGATGGCGAGCCAGTAGGCCGTGGTGTCGTAGGCTTTGAGGGCCAGCGGGTCGCCAGCAACGGCCATCTCTCCCACGTCTTTGCAGGTGAGTTCCGCGCCCTTGAACGTGTCGGGAAACTCGCCCTTGGCGGCCTCCTCACGGTAGGTCTGGCAGATGCCACGCGCGGAGGCATACATCTCCAGACAGCCCTTGCGACCGCAGCTGCAGAGTCTGTCGCTCAGCGGGTTGACGATGGCGTGACCGAGTTCGCCCGCCATGCAACCATGACCGTGAATCAGACGGCCATCCACGAAGATGCCGCTGCCCACGCCTGTGCCGAGGGTGATGGTCACGAAATGTTGCATCAGCTTGGCGCCGCCGTAGATGTGCTCGCCGAGGGCGGCGGCGTCCGCGTCGTTGGAGAGCGTCACTGGAATGTTCAGTATCCGCTGCAGCATCTCACATATCGGGATCTCCTTCTTCATCCGCAGGTTGGCGGTGTCCGCCCCGATGCAGCCCGTGTCGAAATGGGCATTGGGGGCACCGATGCCCACGCCCGCAATCGTCTTCACATCGTTCTCCAACAGCAAGTCGCGGATGGCTTCCGCTATGTCGCGGACGTAAAGTTTGGGATCGTCGTATTCCTGGGTCTTCAACCCTTTGCGTTGCAACACTTTACCATCGGGATTCACTAATCCGATGTCCGTGTTGGTGCCGCCAATATCAATGCCAATAGCCAGTTCAATCATATCATTTTCCTTTTTCAGGCCGCAAAAATACACAAATTGTATCATTCTTCAAAATCATATCTATAATTGACAAAAAACGCACTAACTTATCAAAAAAAAATATACCTTTGCGACCGTTTTACCAAAACGGCTATTCATTAATAAACATCTGAATATCAAATAGGTATGGAAATAATCAAGACTGTTGAAAATCTGTTGGAGATTGCTATGCGCGAGCGTGCTGCAGGCAAAACCATCGGCATGGTGCCCACTATGGGTGCGCTGCATGAAGGTCACCTGTCTCTTATCCGCCGCGCCCACGAGGAGAACGACGTGGTGTTCTGTTCCATCTTCGTGAACCCCGTTCAGTTCAATAATGCTGAGGATTTGGAGAAGTATCCTCGCACGTTAGAGGCTGACGTTCAACTGATTGGCGACTTAGCCGATTATGTTTTCGCGCCCTCCGTGGAAGAGGTTTTCCCCGTCGCGCCCACGGAAGTCTATGACTTCGGCAGCGTGGCCAACGTGATGGAAGGTGCCGCCCGTCCCGGACATTTCAACGGCGTGGGGGTCATCGTGCGCCGCCTGCTCGAATGGGTGCGCCCGCACAAGTCCTACTTCGGCGAGAAAGACTACCAGCAGATTGCCGTCATCCGCGAGATGTGCCGTCAATGCCGCATCCTCTCCGAGATCGTTCCCTGCCCTATCGTGCGCGAGCCCAACGGCCTGGCCATGAGTTCCCGCAACCGCCGACTCTCCGTGCATGAGTTCGAGACTGCTGCCAACATCCACCGCATCCTCGAAGCCTCCAAAAGCTGCGGCAGCGTACCGGAAATCAAAAAATTCGTGGAAATCGAAATCGCCAAAATCCCCGAATTCCAACTCGACTACTTCGAAATCGCCGACGCCGCCACCCTCCAAACCGCCAACACCCTCGACAACCCCAACGGCGTGATGGGATTCATCACGGTGTATGTGGGACCGGTGAGGTTGATTGACAACGTGAAGTACTAGCTGTTGGCTGTTAGCTTTTAGCTATTGGCTTTGAACTTTGAACTTTGAACTGTAAACTGTAAACCGTAAACCGTAAACCGTAAACCGTAAACTGTAAACTGTCCCTATTCCCTTAAACCCTAACCTCTAAACCCTAAACCAAAACGAATGAACATAGAAATCCTGAAATCCAAAATCCACAGAGCCACCGTGACGGAGGCCGACTTGAACTATGTGGGCAGCATCACCATCGACGAGGCGCTGATGGAGGCTGCAAATTTGATTGAAAATGAGAAAGTTCAGGTGCTGAACGTAAACAATGGCGAGCGACTGGAAACCTACGTCATCAAAGGCGCGAAAGGTTCCGGCGTGATCTGCCTCAACGGTCCCGCCGCCCGCAAAGCCGCCGTCGGCGACGTCGTGGTCGTCATCTCCTACGCCTCCATGGATTTCGAAGAAGCAAAGAATTTTAAACCGTCGATTGTTTTTCCGAACGAGGGGAACAGGATTTAGCTGTTAGCCTTTGAACTTTGAACTTTGAACTTTGACATAGACTATTCCCCACTCCCTATTCCCTTAAACTATAACCCCTAAACTATAACCCTCAATAACCAATAACCATTACCAAAGAATGTACAAACTAATCCTCATACGACACGGACAGAGCGAATGGAATCTGTCGAACCAATTCACCGGATGGACTGACGTGGATCTCACCCCCGTGGGCGTTGAAGAAGCGAAGCAGGCGGGCCGCATCCTGCGTGACGAGCCCGGTCTGGACATCCGCTACACCTACACTTCCTTCTTGAAACGCGCCATCAAGACCCTGAACTACGTACTGGAGGAGATGGATCGTATGTGGCTGCCCGTCTATAAAACCTGGCGACTGAACGAAAAGCACTACGGTGCACTGCAAGGACAGAACAAGAAAGAAGCCGTGACGATTTACGGCGAAGAACAGGTCACCAAATGGCGTCGCAGCTACGATGTGCAACCGGCACCGCTGGCCGACGACGATCCGCGTCACCCGAAATTCGACATTCGTTACCAGGACATCAAATTCAAGGCCGCCCGCCCCGCCACGGAATCCCTGATGGATGCCACCAAGCGCATCATCCCTTTGTGGAACGTCAACATTGTGGAATCCTTGCGCCAATACAAACAAGTGCTGGTCGTGGCTCACGGCAACAGTATCCGCGGTATCATCAAGTTCATGAAGAACATGTCGAACGAGGAGATCGTGAAGCTCAACATCCCCACCGGTGTACCCTATCTGTTGGAACTTGACAACGAGATGCAGGTCATCAGCGACCGCTACCTCGGACTCTCCGAAGAGGAACTGAAGGCCAAACAAGAAGGCGTGGCCAACCAAACGAAAGCGTAACGGTCTGGTTTTCCCACCACACACCAACGCACATCTTTAACCTTTGTCATGTCATTAATATCTTCATATCAAACAAAACAATCCAACCTTTACCCTTTGCTTTTTGCCGTTGGATTGTTTTTTGTTCTCATCTCCCCGGCGTTTCTGTCAGACGGCATGTTCATGGACGGGCTTTATTACGCCACCATCTCGAAAAATCTGGCGGAACATTTCGGCACATTTTGGGCTCCTGAATTTACGGAAACCAACCCTTGGGGCTATGGTCATCCACCATTAGCCTTTCTTTTTCAGTCCATTCCCTTCCATATCAGCAAATCATTGTTGGTGGCTAAAATCTACTCCGTGTGCACCTACCTGTGTTGCGGTCTGCTGATGTATTGGATCTGCTGTGAACTCGACATGAAAAGACACCATTTCTGGTTTGTACTGGTTCTGTGGATCACTATTCCGTTGGTATCTTGGGGTGCCACAAACAACCTCCTTGAGAACACCATGGCAGTTTTCGTACTGCTATCCGTGATTTTCTATCTGAAAAGCTTGAAAATCAAGAGGTTTCTTATGCTCGCCTGCGCGGGTTTGATGCTTTTTCTCGCATTCCTCACGAAAGGATTCACTGGCATATATCCTTTGGCATTCCCTGCCATTTGCTGGCTTTTCGTGCGCAACACCACCTTTAAGGACATGGTCATCGACACTTTTGTCATCTTGTTGTTCATGACACTTCCGTTTGTACTGATTTGGTTTTTCAACCCCGCCGCGCAACATTTTTTCAAAAAATATTTCACCTTCCAGATTGTCCGCAGCATTCAAAGCGTTCAAACAGTTGACAGCCGCTTTTATATCGTATTCCGTTTTTTCAGAGAGATGATTCTGCCCATTGTCATCGTAGGAAGCATCCTCTTGATCGCTGTGAGACAGAAAGTTTTCAAAGATTCACTCTCTTCAACCCGTAATCGATGGGCTTTGGCGTTCCTGTTCCTGACTCTTGCTGGCGTTTTGCCTATCATGATAAGCCTTAAGCAAAGCAGTTTTTACATACTGACCGTTTTCCCTTTGATATCCATTGGTTTAGGCCTTTTCGCCGAATCCTTTTTGGAGAATATCTCGTTTGGCCTCAAATTCAAAACGGTATGCAAAGTCCTGACAATATGCGTGGTCATTGCCGCCATCGGGGCAAATGTGTTCTTTGCAGGCAAAATCGGACGTGATAAAGAATTGCTCACAGACATCTACGCGATATTGCCGGAAATGGAGGAGCACGATGTGATCACCATCAACAACGACTTGATTGTCAATTATTCCGCAGGTGCCTATTTCTATTTTTTGAAAAAGGTGAGCTTGGATCCGTACAATCACCACGAATACTTACTTTGCACCCAACCTGTTGACGATCCAAATTACGAATTGTATCGAAAAGCGCCTAACGACCTACTTTTGTATAGGCAAACCTCTCCTGAAAAATAAAAGTAGGACATCTTTTGTGGATGTCCTACTTTGAAAATACCTTAAAAAAGGAATTTATTTCTTCGCATTTTTGGCAAATGCAAACAGTTCCAAGGGCAAATGACAATACCCGTCGGGGTGCTTGTCCAGATAATCCTGGTGATACTCATCGGCGGGGAAGAAGTTGCGCAAGGGCTCGATTTCCGTCACCACAGGCTTTTCATATTGCTTACGCTTCTCATCTACCATCCGTTCAATGACAGCGCGTTCCGACTCATCCGTGTAATATATGCCTGTGCGATAGCGCGTACCCACGTCATGTCCCTGACGGTTGAGCAACGTTGGATCTATGGCGTGGAAAAACATGTCGATCAGGAATTCCAACGACACTTTCGTCTCGTCATAGCGCACTCTCACGGTTTCGGCATAGCCAGTGGTGTCCGTATAGACTTCTTCGTAAGTGGGATTCTTGGTGGTTCCATTCGCGAAACCGACTTCCGTCTCCCCCACTCCGTCTATCTGCTTGAAGTAGTGTTCGGTACCCCAGAAGCAGCCACCAGCCAAGTAAATCTCTTTCATAGAGGCGATTATCTTCTGCCGCGAGCCTTCATAGCACGCATCATACCTTTGGTTTTGCCAGAGCCGTTGTTCACCGCCTTCATCACCTTGCGGATGTCATCAAACTGCTTAATCAGACGGTTAACGTCCTGAATATCACGTCCTGAGCCGCGCGCGATACGTTTTCTGCGCGAACCGTTGATGATGTCGGGATTGGCGCGTTCCTCTGGGGTCATGGACTGAATCATCACCTCCACGCTCTTGAAGACGTCGTCGTCAATGTCCATATTTCTCACCAGCTTGCCCATACCCGGAATCATGCCCATCAAATCCTTCACGTTACCCATCTTCTTGATTTGCTGGATTTGCTGATTGAAGTCGTTGAAGTCGAACTGGTTCTTAGCCAGCTTCTTAGACAACTTCGCAGCCTCCTCGTCATCGAACTGCTCTTGCGCACGCTCCACGAAGGAACGGATGTCGCCCATGCCGAGGATACGCTCCGCCATACGGTCGGGGTGGAACACGTCGAGGGCTTCCATCTTCTCGCCCATACCTACAAACTTGATGGGCTTCTCGGTGACCTTGCGGATGGTCAACGCCGCACCGCCACGGGTGTCGCCGTCGAGCTTGGTGAGGATGACACCGTCGAAGTTGAGCTTGTCGTTGAAGGCTTTGGCCGTGTTCACGGCATCCTGACCGGTCATGGCATCCACCACGAAGAGGATTTCCTGCGGGTTGACAGCCTCTTTGATGTTGCCAATTTCGTTCATCATCTCCTCATCAACAGCCAAACGACCGGCGGTATCGATGATGACCACGTCATAGCCGTAATCTTTTGCGTGACGCACGGCGTTCTTGGCGATTTCCACAGGTTTCTTGTTCTCGGGCTCGGAATAGACTTCCACCCCGATTTGCTGTCCGAGAACCTGCAACTGGTCAATAGCAGCGGGACGGTAAACGTCGCAAGCCACGAGCAAGGGCTTCTTACCGCGCTTGGTTTTCAGCAGGTTAGCGAGTTTCGCACTGTGGGTGGTCTTACCAGAACCTTGCAAACCGGCCATCAGAATGATAGCGGGCGAGCCTTTGAGGTTGATATCGACGGCCTGACTGCCCATGAGGGCGATGAGTTCGTCGTAGGTGATTTTCACCATCAACTGGTTGGGCGACACGGCGTTAATGACATTCTGACCGATAGCCTTCTCCTTCACGCTGTTGGTGAACTCCTTGGCGATATTGTAACTGACATCGGCATCAATCAACGCCTTGCGAATCTCCTTGGTGGTCTCCGCAATGTTGATTTCAGTGATTTTACCCTGACCTTTCAGGATTTTAAACGAGCGTTCTAATCTATCTGATAAACTTTCAAACATGTTTTCTATTTTCAACGTAGGGGCGAATCATGATTCGCCCCTACATCGGTGATACAAAATTAATTTTCCAATTCGGCCTTGATGGCGTTCTGGATGAGCGTAACAAAATCGCCGACCGGCATCGTGCCGTCGTTGATATTGCCGTGGCGGCGCACTGAAACGGTGCCGTCTTCCTCTTCCTTCTCACCCACGATGACCATGTAGGGCACCTTGGCGGTTTCAGCATCGCGGATCTTACGACCGGTCTTCTCACTGCGCTCGTCGATGTAGCAACGGACATCCTGCTCGTCAAGCAATGCCTGCACCTTGCGGGCGTAGTCCATGTACTTCTCGCTGATGGGCAGAATGACGACCTGGTCGGAGGTGAGCCACAACGGGAAGTTGCCGCCGGTGTGCTCCAACAGCACTGCCACGAAACGCTCCATGGAGCCGAACGGAGCGCGGTGAATCATCACCGGACGTTTCTTCTGACCGTCAGCATCGGTGTATTCCAAACCGAAACGCTCAGGCAGGTTGTAATCGACTTGGACGGTACCGAGCTGCCACTCACGACCGATGGCATCCTTCACCATGAAGTCGAGCTTCGGACCATAGAAAGCAGCTTCGCCTTCCACCTCAATGGTGTTCAGGCCCTTTTCAGCAGCAGCCTCAATAATAGCGCGTTGCGCCTTCTCCCAATTTTCATCCGTACCGATGTATTTCTCCTTGTTGTTCGGGTCGCGCAAGGAAACCTGAGCCTTATAGTTGTCGAACTTCAAAGTCTTGAAAATGTAGAGGATGATGTCGATGACCTTGCAGAATTCCTCCTTGATTTGGTCGGAAGTACAGTACAAGTGAGCGTCGTCCTGCGTAAAGCCTCTCACCCTGGTCAAACCATGCAATTCACCGCTCTGTTCGTAACGATAAACGGTGCCGAACTCCGCCAAACGGAGAGGCAGTTCCTTGTAGGAACGCGGACGTGCAGCGTAAATCTGGCAGTGGTGAGGGCAGTTCATCGGCTTGAGGAAGAACTCCTCGCCCTCTTGCGGCGTGGTGATCGGACGGAAAGAGTCCGCACCATATTTTGCATAGTGACCGGAGGTCTTATAGAGGTTCACATTACCGATATGCGGGGTAATAACTTGTTGATAGCCATACTTTTTCTGCACTTTGCGGAGGAACTGCTCCAAGCGGTCGCGCAGTGCAGCGCCCTTCGGCAACCACAACGGCAGACCTTGTCCCACGAGCGGGGAGAAGGTGAACAACTCCATTTCTCGGCCCAACTTGCGGTGGTCGCGCTTAGCTGCCTCCTCGAGGAGAGCCAAGTATTCGTCCAGTTCTTTCTTTTTCGGGAAGGTGACGGCGTAGATACGGGTCAGCTGTTTGCGTTTCTCGTCGCCGCGCCAGTAAGCACCAGCCGTCTTCAACAGCTTGATAGCCTTGATCATAGAGGTGTCGTGCAAGTGCGGGCCACGACAGAGGTCGGTGAAAGGACCGCTTTCGTAGAACGAAATCTGGCCGTCTTCCAAACCGTCGATAAGTTCCAACTTGTACTCATCGCCCTTCTTGGTGAAGTAGTCAAGAGCTTCAGCTTTAGGCACTTCGCGACGCACGAACTGGATCTTTTGGGAAGCCAGTTCCTTCATTTTCTCCTCAATTTTCGGAAAGTCGTCAGAGGAGATGTTGTAGTCCATGAAGTCGATGTCATAGTAGAAACCGGTCTCGATATGGGGTCCGATACCGAACTTCACGCCGGGGTACAGCGACTCGATAGCCGCTGCCATCAAGTGTGCGGAGCTGTGCCAGAAGGTGTCCTTACCTTCGCGATCGTTCCACGTATAGAGGGTGAGTGTCGCGTCCTCGTTGATGGGTTTATCGAGTTCCACCATTTGGTCGTTCACTTTGGCTACCAATACGTTACGAGCCAAGCCTTCGCTAATGGCCTGCGCCACCTCATAGGCGGTACAGCCCTTTTCCATTTGTTTAATTGAGCCGTCAGGCAGTGTGATGTTGATCATATAATTGCAATATTTATCTTAATTTCAAACAATCGGCAAAGATACAATTTTTTTGGCTATAGTCGTGACCATAACATCCAAAAAGAAACGTTATTCAATCCTTGAGACAGCGCACCGACAAACCTGTATCTATGTCTGAATAGTAATTGTCGGGGGATGGGAACATGGGCAAGTTTTCAACGTACCGGCTATAGGCAGTCACTGAAGCTGCCAAGCCAGCGGGCACTTCTGTAGAACTCCACAGATGTGCAGCATTTCCAAAACTGTAGTATTCGTCTGTACAGTTGTAATAGCCTGCGGGACGCAACGAAAAGCCCGTTGCATTATTCGTGGCAGGTTCATAGCCAGCGCTGCAGGCGTATGTTTTGGGTGTCCAACCTATACTGTCAGACATCGCCTTGTTATAGCTGTTAGGATTACCATCGCAATGATAGATGTTCATACCCCTCACATGGTTGAACAGTTGGTTCAACTCATCGGTAGTAGGCACATGCCAGCCTGTGGGACAAGCTCCCTGATGGGGCGCGCAACCATTAAAGCCCCAAGTTGCCGCATGCCAGTTATATAAATAGCCGAACAAAGGCACATTGGCGGTGTCATTATTGGGAGCGTAGCGATACATCGCATGCCCATGCGTATTGGTCTTGAAAAGAATTGTGTCACCGTTCGCAAGGTGCGTAGTCCGGAGATTCTCCTTCATCCAACACTGTGTACCGATGCGGACTGTGTTGTACACGTTGCCGTCCACGTCCGTAACAGTAGGCGTACCTTCGCACGGAAGCCCGTTATTCGTGAACGCGAAGGGCAGTTCCACTGTTTGACAAGAAGCCAAGAGCATCTCTACAGAGGCACTCGCCACTTCCTCCCCTTCACGGGTAGTATAACCTACGAAACGCATTCGGTCATTAGGAGCAACTGGGTGTTGGGATGAAGATCGTTCATAACCGGTGCCTATTTTAACTGGAGTTTGTCCCCATAATCCACCTTCGCTTTCGATGGTATTGCTTCCTCCGTTGCCCACATTCAGCAATTTGGTGGACACTACTCTACCGTTTTGGATTGCGGCAAAGACATGCAACCCACTGGTATTCAATGTCACCCGCAGAGGGAGCTCTCCGCTCTCATCGCACAACAACTGCGCGGAAGCAACCAGAGCACCAACCTGATTGGTGACTTTCACCGTCACAAAACCAGGAGTCACTCCCTGTACACGCAGACACGTAGTTCCCATGAACGGATTAGGTGTAGCTGGTGTAACTGAGAACGGAGCAATGCCGCCTATGTCTGTCACGCCCGTCGAATTGGTCAGTACAAACGTCGTGTCAGGGAAGTATATTGTGTCTGACCAATTCTGATTCAGGTCGGTTATTACCACCTTGTCAAGCGACACGGACAGTCCGTCCAAGTCCGCACCTGAGAATGCGATGTTATAAGTCTGTCCCATGAGAACACTCATGCAGAGTGCAAATGCGACAAAAGAGCTAATTCTCTGAAAAGAAGCGCCACAATGATTCGATGTTCTTAATTTTTTTATCATTTTTATAATTTTTATATTTGTCAACAATAAAAAAATGGACATTAAAGATGGGTGCTGTACATAAATTATAAATATGTTCAGACAAGTAAAACCATATATAAATCAGATTGTTAACAGATTTCAGTTATATCAAGAATCTTTCGCAGTACGATGGCCGTGCGGCTGGGCAGATACAGCAGCAGCCGGTTCTTCCCTTCAAAAGGCATCGTCCGGTAGGTCATCTTCGTGTCAATATTGCCGAAACCGTGATACACAGGATCATCACTGTTCAGAACGATCTGATATTCACCAGGTTCGCAGAAGATAGTATAGTCCGTGAACGACTTCTCAGGATGGAAGTTGAAGACCACCACGCAGTCGCCGCGACGGAAGGCCAGTACCTTGTCGCCATCGTTTTCGCACAACTCAACGGGTGCGAATTCAAGCATTTTGTTCTCCTTCACGCAATGGATCATGTCGCGGTCGAAGCGATTCAGCCCGCTGTATTTCAGTGTGTTGTCATCTGCCAAATCCCATTGGCGACGAGCATATTGGTACGACCAACCGTTTCCTTCTCGCGGAAAGTCTATCCACTCAGGATGGCCGAATTCGTTGCCCATGAAGTTGAGATAGCCACCGGAACAGAGCGTCAGGGTAACTAAACGGATCAGTTTGTGCAACGCCACTCCCCTATCGACCGTAAGGTTTTGCACAAACACCGACATGGCATCGTACATATACTCGTCTATCATCCTAAAAATCAACGTTTTGTCACCCACCAACGCTTGGTCGTGGCACTCCACATAGCTAATCGTCTCCTCCTCTGCACGCCTGTCGGTCATCTTGAAGAAGAGCTCTCCCATGTTCCATTCATCGTCGGAACGGGTTTTGAGGGTCTTAATCCAGAAATCGGCGATGCCCATCGACATGCGGAAGTCGAAGCCGATGCCGCCCTCCTCGGTGGGGAAGGCCATACCCGGCATTCCGCTCACATCCTCCGCAATGGTCAGCACGTCGGGACGAAGCTCGCGCACCAAACGGTTAGCCAACGTCAGGTAAGTAATCGCATCTTCATCCACATTTTCGTTGAAATATTGGTCATAACTGAGGAAATCCACCCCAAGACCATGGTCGAAATAGCACATACTGGTCACCCCGTCGAAGCGGAAACCGTCAAAATGGAATTTTTGCATCCAATATTTGAGGTTTGAGAGCAGAAAATGGATCGTTTCAGTCTTCCCGTAATCAAAACAACGCGAATCCCATACTTTATGGTGTCCCTTTTCGCCATGATGGGTGTAGAGGTAATCGCTGCCGTCGAAAGCGCCGATGCCCTCCTTTTCGTTCTTCACAGCATGGGAATGAATCACATCCAAGATAACGGAGATGCCCATACCGTGCGCTGTATCAATCAGTTCCATGAGTTCCTCAGGCGTACCAAAACGGAACGAGGGGGCGAAAAAATTGGAAACCTGATAGCCAAAGGAGCCATAATAGGGATGTTCCTGGATGGCCATCAACTGTATCGTATTGTAACCCAGTTCTTTAATGCGAGGCAGGATCGTTTCTTGAAACTCGTGGTAAGAAGATATTTTCGCCTCCTGCGAAGACATGCCCACGTGCGCTTCGTAGATGAGCGGGTGTCTCGGTTTCGGCGGAAGCGGATTCTTCCACTCGTAAGCATCTGGTTCCCAAACTTGTGCGGAGAAGACCTTGGTGACATCATCCTGCACCACGCGTTGCACGTATGCGGGCAGACGCTCATCCGCACCCGTATGCCAAACCATCCAGAGTTTGTAGAGCATCCCATGCTTCAGCGTCCCCTCAGGCAGTCGGATTTCCCAGTCGCCGTCGCCGATGGAGGTCAACGCGAACTCAGGACGAATCTGCCATTCCGAAAAGTCTCCATAGAGGTATAGCGCCACAGCGTTGGGGGCTTTCTCGCGGAACACCCAACCCTCAGCGGTTTTATGCAAACCGTAGTAAAGATGTCCGTTAGCGAGATCGGAAAGGGTGCATTGACCGTCAGTGAGTTGCAATTCCCGCAGACGCGCACGCTCCATCCGCCGCTGCAACGCCTCGCGGAAAGGCTTCAAATAGGGGTCCTTCTTGACCAATTGGGATTTATGAGGATGCAAATTTGCCATATTCACTTGCTTTATTGATGCGGCAAAGATACAATTTTTTGGGTTTAAGGATTAAGGTTTAGGGTTTAGGAGGTTAAGCTTCCAAGCTTAACTTTTTTCGAAAATTCAGTTTAAAAGTTTAAGGTTTAAGGTTTAGAGTTTATGAGTTAGACCGTGGTTGTCACTTGAAACCTGAAACTTGAAACCTGAAACTAAATCCAACAGCAGAGCACAAAAAAAAGAACGACCCAAAATGATCGTTCTTCGTGGGACGTACTGGACTCGAACCAGTGACCTCTGCCGTGTGAAGGCAGCGCTCTGAACCGACTGGGCTAACGTCCCTCAAATGCGGCGGCAAAAATACACTTTTTTTGAATCGGCGCAACAGTTCTGGAAAATTTTTTGAAAAAAAATTTTTCGGCTTTTGGCTATTGGCTTTTTGCTGTTGGCAACAGCTAAAAGCTAACAGCCAAAAGCCAAAAGCTAGAAGAACTGCACATCGTGGATCTCCGACAGGCGTTGGAATTCCGTGGTCGGCTGAATCAGGAAAACGCGCTTGTCGCTCTGCAGGTAATAGTGGTTGTTATAATGGATGACATACACCTCATTATATTTCAGTCCTTTGATTTTCAATGTATTATCAGAAAATTGATATACCAGCTTGTTTTGAACAGGGGTGCTCCAGAATTGCACCTCCACAAACTTCGGCGCGTTGGCAGGCACCTCGATGGCATTCTTTTTCGCGTCAAAATAGAGAATCGGCGCCTCATACTTGGAAATCATCTTCGTGGAAGTCACATTCGTGTTCTCATTTTCCGCAACCGTCTGAGGATCATCCTCTTCCAACATATAATCCATGGAATAATCTTCCACGAACATGGAATCCGTCTGTGTGGAATCAGCCATCGACAAATCGCGACCGGAAGCAGGAGAACCTTCATATTGATGTACAATATATTTATATACGGTGTCCTTCGTTCCCGAGGCAGGAGACGGCTGCATCACCTTCACCACCGACGGACCCTTGAGATTGAGCTTGCCCACGATGATGAACGCCACCAACACGCCGACCAACAGCCCGATGATGACACCGAACAGCAGAATGATACCCTTTTTTGTCGCCTGATTCGACTGATTCTCCATTGTTTGTGACGATTCAAAATAATCGCGCAAAGATACATTTTTTTCATAAAAATCGTATCTTTGCGCGGTGAAATAATGACGTGTGACGTGTGACGTGGGTTTTATGATTTGAGATGAGAAGATGAAAATACAAACTTGAAACCTGAAACTTTGAACCTTGAACCTTGAACTTTGAACCTCCTAACCCCTAAACTTGAAACCTGAAACCTGAAACTTTGAACCTAACCTCTTAACCTTCTAACCCTTTAACCTCCACCCTAAACCCTAAACCCTCAACCTTAAACCTTAAACCCTAAACCCTAAACCCTCAACCCAAACAAACGAACGAACAAACAAATAACCCCAAAAATATGGACATCAAAAATTACATTCAAGAGAACGAAACCCGATTTTTAGACGAACTGTTCAGTCTGTTGCGTATCCCGTCCATCAGTTCGGAGAGTGAGCACAAAGGCGACATGGTGCGCTGCGCCGAGCGTTGGAAAGAGCTGATCATGGCCGCCGGCGCTGACCAATGCGAAGTCTATCCCACCGAGGGCAACCCCATTGTCGTGGGACAGAAGATGGTCGATCCCAACGCCAAGACCGTGCTGGTCTATGGCCACTACGATGTGATGCCCGTGGATCCCATTGACCTCTGGAACACAGAGCCTTTCGAGCCCGTCATCCAAGACGGCAAGATCTGGGGACGCGGTGCTGACGACGACAAGGGTCAGTCCTTCATGCACGCGAAAGCGTTCGAGTACATGGTGAAATCCGGCAATCTGAAGTGCAACGTCAAGTTCATGCTCGAAGGTGAGGAGGAGATCGGCAGCACGCAGCTCTACAGCTTCTGCGAGCAGCACAAAGACCTGCTCAAGTGCGATGTCATCCTCGTCTCCGACACCGGCATGATTGCCAGCGACACGCCCTCCATCACCGCCGGTCTGCGCGGCTTGTGCAACATGATCTTGAAGGTCACCGGTCCGAACCGCGACCTCCATTCCGGCATCTTCGGCGGTGCGGTCGCCAACCCCATCAACGTGCTCTGCGACCTCATCAGCGGTCTCATCAACGACAAGGGCGAAGTGACCATCCCCGGCTTCTACGACGACGTGGTGGTGCTCTCCAAAGAGGAACGCGAACTCATCGCGCAAGCCCCGTTCAACGAAGAGGAATACAAGAAATCACTGGATGTCAAAGCTTTATACGGCGAAGAAGGCTACAGCACCATCGAGCGCACGGGCATCCGTCCGAACTTGGGCGTGTGCGGCATCGAGGGCGGCTACACGGGCGAAGGATTCAAGACCGTGCTTCCCGCGACGGCTTCCGCCAACATCTCCATGCGCTTGGTCGCCAACCAGGATTCCCACAAGATTGCGGAACTCTTCCAAAAGCACTTCGAGAACATCGCACCCGACTACGTGAAGGTGGAGGTGATTCCCGCGCACGGCGGCGAAGCGTACCGTTGCGGCGTGGATGTGCCCGCCTACCAAGCGGCCGAGAAGGCTTACATGGATGTCTATGGCAAACGTCCCATCCCGACCTACAGCGGCGGCAGCATCCCGATTGTGGCGCACTTCGAGAAGGTGCTGGGCGTGAAGTCCATCCTCTGCGGCTTCGGTCTCGCCGAGGACAACATCCACTCTCCCAACGAAAACTACAAACTCGACCACTTCCGCAAAGGCATCGAGGTGATCACACACTTCTACGAACATTTCTGCGAATAACATCATCCTTCGACCTAAACCCGCCATTTTGGCGACGACGGACTAACCTCCGACTCGCACAGAGGCGGTTAAAAAAAAACGCATTCGTGCAGAACGAATGCGTTTTTTATTTACGGTTTACGGATGATTGTCGATCGTCCAATGTCCCCTGTTCACCGCTTACATTTTGTCAACAAAAAACAAACAACATTACTGTTTACAATTCACAGTTCACCACTTCATATTTATTAGCAAACAACAAATAATTAAGCAATAAATCATAAATAACAAACCAATTGTCAACAAACAAAAAATACTACACCATCAAACAATAAACAAACAAATTCACAAATCATAATTTACAATCAACCAATCACAATTCACTAATCACCAATCACCAACCACTACGCGCCTAACCCTAAACCCTAAACACTAAACTTTAAACCTTAAACCCTAAACCTTAAACCCTAAACCCTAAACCACCATACACAAATTCCTTGTCAAAGTATAAAAAAAAATTTGTATCTTTGCGCCGCTTAAAATATAAGGGGTAATGTATATCAAAAACAACATTTTTTACAGAGGATATTTTTGCATAGAAAAACAAGGAAAAAGCATAATAGGCAAGAAAAACAGCATAGCAAACGAGATAAATAGCATAATGACGCAAAAAAAGCAGCAACATCGTTCTTTTTCAACATCTTTTTTCATTTTTTTCGGTATATTCATTTTAGTCACCTTGGGGCTTTATGACCATGCGGTGGCGCAGGTTCATTCTTCCGTCGCGCCCTCGCATTTGCGGAAAAGTTGCAGCATTGACAGAGACGGCGCCGTGGTGGACTTCACCGTCACGGGTCGTATGCCTGAGCAGGCGCGCATGAGCGTGACCTCCGTGGAACGCGAAGACGAGGAGGGCAATCCCATGCTGGCCGCCTACGACATCACCCTCACCGACGGGCGGGGCCAGGAGTGGCAGCCCGCCTACGGGCAACCCGCGCAGGTGACCATCACCGACCCCAATTTCGGCCACGGCAAGAAGCTCGACATCTACCACGAAACCGACGAGGGTCGTGAGTATGTGACCACGGTGATCTCCGCAAACAACACCGTCACTTTCCCCGCCAAGCACTTCTCCGTCTATGTGATCGGCACCCCCAACGGCAGAAACCGCATGGTGGTCTCCCTGGTCTTTCCCCGAGGCTACGACACGGCCCAATCCCCCGATGTGCTTCTTTACGACACGCTTTCTGTGCTGGTGAAGTGCCGCGACACCATCTACAACAGTCTGTACATCCCCCGGCTCATCTACCCGCCAAACATCACCTACATCCCTCCCAAAACGGACTTCTTCGGTTGGTCGCTGAACAAAAATCACACCGCCGCCGCTACTGACCGTATGACCATCGACGGGGTGCGCTCGCTTGTGATAGAGCACCTCAAGCAGCCCAATGTACTCACGGAAGACCTTGGCGACACCATGATATTCTACGCAGTACTTCTGAAAACATACAACATCTACTACCGGAGCCAAAGCAAATCCAACGTGGTCATTGGTGTGGAGGACGTGCTTTACCTACGCGACGATCCACCCTTGCAAGAGTATGTGATCAACGAATCATACATACCCAATGAAGCCAACGCGAATTTCCTGGGATGGCGTCTGGTGAAAGGCGAGAGCAACATTCTGGAAGCGGACCGGCGTGAAGACGGCATATACCCCAACGGCACGGTTATCCACCTCACAGGCGACATCACCTTTATGGAAGATCTTGCCTACGGCTACTGGCTGGCATTCAACGAAAACGGCGCCGGCGCATCCTACACCGCACCCAAATTCCTCATATCCAATGATGTAGAAGGTTTTGTCGGCGACTCGCTCTCCAGCGCCAAACCCGACGACCCTACCCGGTACGGCTACAAATTTGGAGGATGGTATGCCGACCCCGCTTGCACCCAAGAGTTCTCTTTCGAAGGTTATCTGAACCAAGACACCGTCATTCACGCCAAATGGATCACCAACGATTCCGCCGACTATGCCATCATGATCTGGCGTCAGAATTTGAACCGCGACGGCTACGACTTTGCGGGAGCCTACGCCGGAAGAGGCGCTGTGGGGCAGTCTATCGTGAACTCGGCCATCACGACAGGAGTGACTGGCCATCTGACTTACGTGGTCCTGTTCCCCGGCACCAGCAAGGAGGTTAAGCTCGGCGGCATCAAGTCGGTACGCATCAACACGGAAACCGACCCTTACACAGGATTCACGCTCTCCACCGTGAATCCCATCATAGACACGGTGGTGCTCCCCTCCGGCAAATCAGTGGTCAACATCTACTTCGACCGTATGAAATACACGATAAAGCTCTACGTGACCCGCACCAACGCTGCCGGCACAGGAAATTTCTTGGGAACAACAAAGGGCAACTCCCTCCATCCCGAATCGCCCTATTTTTTGGCCCATTGGGACAACACTATCAGTCTTAACAGTATCACCACCATCTTCGACAGTGTTCCTAGCCAATACGATGTTGATGCCGACAGCAACCGTTATTACTACTACCCGATAACGGCCTATTACGGAGCTCTCATCGACACTTTATGGCCAACGTATGACAAGGTCGTCCCTCATTTCACCAACCAAGGCAATAACAGATTTGTGAGTTGGGTGTTAATGTCCAAAGCCAAAGCGTTTAACCCATACAACCCCAAAAATCCAAATGACTCTACAGGTAACGGTAATGGGGGAAACACGATAAAAGGTCATGTCCAGATTATGGACGAACGCATATTGGGACGGCTGGATGATACCACGGGCAACCTTTTGATGGCCCGATATGGAACCTCGAACGACTGGACTTATGAAATCTATTTAGCCGATGCAGACGGGAATTATCCCAGCACTCCATCCGACTCCATCTATGCAAGATCCGGCGGAGACGCAACTTCCCAACTGACGAAGTACCCTTCCGTTGACGGATATAAGAACATCGAAAGTGATAACACCGCCACTAATACGCCAAGAGTGGCCAAATTTTACTACAAACCGAGGGATTACCAGTTAGTATTCGAGGACGGAGTTTATTGGGACGGCAACGGAAACCAGCTTCCGCACAGTTCAAGTTATACGTTCCGTATGGAATACGTCTCCTACAAGGGCGATATTAGCTCCTTCAACCATTACGAACCTGGGCTTGCCCCTGGCGAGGTGGGATTTGAGTTCGACGGATGGTACTTAGACGAGACCTGCAAGCAGCCCTACACATTCGACAAGATGCCGATGAACAACCTCATCGTATATGCCCGCTGGAGGCAAATCCAATACCGCGTGTTCTTGCACCCGCAAGCCGATCGCGACCCAAGCCTCGACTGGGGTGAGACGGATAACACCACACAGGAGATGAACTTCCGTAAAAGTTACGGGGACAAAATCAGCACCCCCACCGGCCTTCGCGACCTCTACGAATTCGAAGGCTGGTACTTCGACCCGGAATGCCACAGGCGGTTCTTCCCTGATGTCACCACCCTTAATGAATCAACTGTCTCCACGAAATACATCAAAGGCGAATCGATGACAGACTCCATGGACAGATGGGGATACATACACGACCCGGTCGGGCGCAGCGCTTACAACAGTGACACCATAGTCATCATCGGCAACGACACCATCGGCAAGAACAACCGTTTCTGGATCAAGAAAAGGTTGGATTTGTATGCACGATGGCGTCACAAGCTGGACAATGCCGACGGTGTGAACGTGCAGTATTTCTGCGATTCCTGCATTGAGAGCACCATGCCCCCGAGAGACACCAATCTCTACTTGGACAAGTCGAAAATGGTGGCAGAGCCTGCCCCGAAGGCCAAAGGCAGCCACAAAATATTCTCCAGCTGGGTGTTGCAACGTTGGGACAATCTCACCAAATCCTTCGTGGACAGTTTGAACAGCGACGGGTCTCCCGTTATCGTTTACCCTGGCGGCCCGTTCGTGCTGCATCTGCCTGATGCCAGACACGAATACGATCCTGAAACAGACAAATCGACCTACACCTACCAATTGCGCGCGGCATTGGAGAAGTTTGACGACAACCACACCTTCATCGTTTGGTACCGCAACTGGACAGGACATCCTGACGGCGACACCGTGCAGTACGACATCCCTGACACGCTGACCATCAACATGACAGCTATTATTCCCTCGGCAGAAAAAGTCGGCACCCGTACAGGCTACATCTACCAAGGTTGGCGCAAAGAGAGCCGCTATCCGGAAGAGTCAGGACAGGAAACCACCCACCCTGGAAACTTGATTAATCCTGACTCCACCGTCAATTTCCTGTGGTACGATTCCGTAAGCCACAACTACTACTCGATCAAACCTCCCTACTCCGACGAATACCTTGCGTATGGTGTGGGAGCCGACGAGATCACCCCTTACGATTTCTTCTATGCCGTTTGGGAACCCATCCGATACAAAATCCGGTTCCACAAAAACAACGAGGAGGCAACCGGAGAAATGGCGGATCAGGAGTTCGTCTATGACAAGATGCAATTCCTCTCCAAAAACGCTTTCCTGTACGAATGTCACCGTTTCTTGGGCTGGACATTGCATCCTGACGACACGGCTCTGGTGAGGTTTTCGAATGAGCAGGAGATTTTGAATCTCACCTCCAAAAACGACAGTCTCATCCACCTGTATGCCAAATGGGACGACGAGAACCCGCAGCTGGTGGTCACCCCGAAGAACGCGACCTGCCTCACTCTCGGCAGTCTCAACATCGACCTGCAAGGTATCAGCATGCCCAACTACACCTACCGTGTGATGGAAATCGACACCCTGACCAACACCCTTGCCGACACAGTCTGGTATATAACCAGTTCTGACACCCTTATCACGGCAGAACATCTTCCACGCGGGAAATACCGCGTGGAGGTAATCACCGGCTCCGGCTGTAAACGCTCCATCGACACGGTGATCACCCTCAATCCTACGGAAATACAGACAGACCAAAGCTTACAGACCGTATGCAGCGGCTCACCGTTCGTCATCAAGCCCAGCTCCAACGATGACGTAAAATACCTGTGGAATGCACCTGAATATTCAGGGGTGACCCTCACTCCTGACACGGCAAACCTGACCGATCCGAAGGACTGCATCACAGGTACCATCATCAATACAGATGGAGAGGTGAACGTGAGCTATGACATCCACTTCATCCTCGGCTACTGCCAGTTAGGAGATGTTGTGTTGAACATTGATGTCTCCACGGCCTCTTATCCGGAATTCACCATCACCCTCGACCCCTCGGCTGACACGTTGTGCGGAGGCGACACACTGAACATAGTCGCCAACGTCAACTCCGGCATCACGAGCTATAGCGGCGAAAACCATCAAGGTACTTATACCCTGGGGTGGGTGTTCCACGGGGACACCATTTTCTGCTCCCAAGCTGCCACCAACGACACCATCCTACGGCGGCTGACGATGCCCGACACCTGCCGTGGCGATTTCTCGTTAGAAGTCTATTACGCAGATGTCACGGCTTGTCGCGCCAATGCGCTGAAGACTTTCAAGGTGCGCGTGAAAGAATGGAACGTGCCGGAAAACGACACCGTCACCGTCCATTGTGTGCAAGACGCAGTGCTCCCTGACGCCACACCCGGACTCGTCCCTACCATTCCTGACGGTTGCGGAAACTTGCTGGAACCGAAGTTTTACAACAAATTGTTGGAACCGGGAGACCTCTCCTGCAGCGGAACCGTGACATATACTTATATGTATATGGATTGCGAAGGCAATGACAAATATTGGAATTATGTCTATTTGGTGAAGAAGGAAGCCCCCGTCATCAGGATAGATTCAGTTCTGCCTCCGAAGCCCATCAACGACTGCTGGTATGAGATACCTGAGGTACGATACACCGTATTTGACTGCAACCCGGACGTATTGGTGACTCAAAACCCCGCTCCCACCGAGCGTGTCCAACAAGTAGCCAACGACACGGCGATTGTCATCACGTTGACGGCAGTGGACAAATGCGGCGACTCCACCATGGTCAACACCAGCGTGACCATTCCGGGTCGTCCGACCGTGGAACCGTCGGTGGTGACCCCCGAGTTCTGCGTAGGAAGTTCCACCGTCATCAAAGCGACCATGACAGGCATCAGCGACACCGCCAAGCTCCACTGGTCAGTGGATAATCCAAACGGCACATTCACATACGATGCCGACACCTTGTTCTCCGCCTCCGAGCCAGGCCTCTACGTCCTCACGGCCAAAGTGGTGGAAAACGGTTGTGTGGCCAGAAAAGACACCGTCGTGAAGGTGGATGCCACTGCCGAACTCTCCATCACCAACAAAAACCAAACCCTCTGTCTCGGTGCCACGCTTGCCCCCATCCACATCAACAACTACTACTCTACCATTGATACCTCCGGCTACCTGCCCCTGGGGGTCACGTTCTACGAAAGCGACCATGTCATCGCCGGTAATCCCAACAACGACGGCGAGTACACTTGTGTTATAACGGCCAGAAGTTTCCCCAACGACCAATGCGGGGTTATCAAAGATACCGTCACCATCAAGGTCGTGGACATGTCAACCGAGCCCATGTCCATTACTGGTGACAGCACATTCTGTGAAGGATCGTTCTCCTACATCTACGCCCAATCCGGGCAATCATACAGATGGACAAAGGAGTCAGACAGCATCATTTCGAAAACCAGAGGTTTGGCCGTGACCGAACCCGGCACTTACACGGTGATGATGAAGGACGACAACGGCTGTATCCATACGGGGACGAAAACAATGACGATGAATCCGAAACCCGTTGTAGCCATCGACTTGAACACACCTGTTTGTCCTGACACCTACTCACAACAGCTAAATGCTACCATCACCTCGTCCGACAGAGCCCCATACATCTACTTTTGGAGCATTGATAACGGTGCAAGTGTGTCCCCCTGGAATGCCCCGACACCTACCGTCTCGCTGAAAAAGTTCTGTGATACCACTTACCACGTCTCGCTGACCCTCACCGACAGCAACGGTTGCCAGACAATTGTTTCCAACAACATTGTGATGCAGGCCCAGCCCCCCACTATCGAACGCTTGGCCGGGCGTGTGGAAGCCATATCAGTTGGTGATTGCGCCTTCCAAATGCCCAATCTGTTGAATTATATCCAATATACTGACAGCTGTTCCTTGGGTAAAACGAACATCTATTGGACCTGCCCGAGCGAAGATCCTGAAACTGGCGCAATTTCGCAGACAGACACCGTAACCATCACTGTAATAGACAGTTGCGGCAACAGTGCCAGCACAAAGATAGAGGTGTTTGTTCCCATAACCCCCTTGGCAGCGATAGAAAAAGACAGTGTTGTAATCAACTCGTTTGAATGGGGTGGTGACACCTATACGGAATCCATGACAGTAGATGGTGACTACACTGACGAGGAGGGTTGCGGTAGTATTCGGGTGCATTTCATCGTGTTGAAGGCGGACATTCCCGACACGGCGATTTGCCAAGGCGAATCTGTCGAGCTTGTCGTCAGCGTGGAGCCCCCGGTGATGAAGGTGCGCCCCGCCGTGGGCGACGTGCTCTGTCTGAAACAGACCGCGCCCGACACGTACGACACCTTGGTTCTCCGCCCCGACACGTTCATTACACGGGCGAACAATGGCGAATCCCTCCTGCCCATCGGCGTGGTCTTCTTCGTAGATCCCACCGACGACCGGAAAGGAAAGGCGTTGGCGTTAGTGGATGCCAACCCGAATGTATGTAAATGGGCAAACGATAACACTTCGTCCGTTAACGACGGAAATTCCGAGAACGGCAATAATTTCTTGAACGCAGCCCTTGATTTGAACGGTTTTGCCAATACAGAACAGATAAAAACAACTGCCAGTGCGAACAGTGCGAACTTTTCCACGAAGGCTCCCGCTGCATATCGCTGCTACTACTACGATCCCTTGACACAAGCAACTGGTACAGACAGCAAAGGTTGGTATTTGCCATCCGCCGGTGAAGTGAGCCTTTGGTATGCCCATCGATTAGCCATCAACAGAACCATGGCACTGTTGAAATCCAGCTGGACAACAAAACCTGCTGATTTCAACATAAACATCCCCTTTGACAACAATAACACAAAATACACAGGATACTGGACCTCAACGGATGATGGTACAAAAGCCGAATATATCAACCAAGAGGGGGAAATATCCCTCAAGAACAAAAGTGAATCTAGAAATGCCCGTGCGGTTTTCTCGTTTATTTTGAATCAAAGCGAGCATTCCGAGCCGACATTGACACCCTATAATATCGGAGACGTCATCACTTTCTCGGATGGATCCAAAGGTGTTGTCTGCCATATTGACCCTAAGAACCCACACAAAGGCTGGGTTGCCGCACTCCAAGACCTTGGCACTCCAAGACCTTGACAACGACGAGAACACAAGCACTGCAGGAACATTCAAATTACTTCCAAATTCGCCTTCGCCTTCCGGAAGTGGAATAATACCCTTCCTTTCAAATTGGTCAACTGACGACAATGGAAATCCGATTTATGTGGCACCCAACGATTACACCGGATTCGGCAGAACAGTGTGGGAAGACCAGTCTGGATATGCAAGCGGAATGGAGAACACTCGGAAGTTGCTCCGCTTAATCTATTCTCCCTTAAACGGCCGTATCGACACCACCAACAATTGGTACATCCCCGACATGATGCAACTGCGGCAGTGGTATGCCCTTTTCCCCATCATCAAGGATGTTCAAGGCATAAAACTTCCGAATACGAATTGGGAAACACAGTACTACTGGTCAAGCACAGGCACAAGAAATGCGGACGAATTTGGCAGCATGAAATTCCCGAATGGCTATTTTGAAACAAAATCCGGAGCCAATAACACTTACCATATCCGTCTTGTCCGCGACTTCAACACTGCGGATGCCATTGCCTATTGGAATGACCATCCTGAAGACCCCACACATAGCGAAGATGAGCCTACGGATATTTCCACTCTCAGCAGTTCAGACACCATAAATGTGGGACCGTTAACGGAGACGACAACCTACACGGCCACAGTGGAATACTGGGGTAAGACGTTGACGCTTGAGGGCACGGTGACGGTATGGCCGAAGCCCGAGATCACGGTGAGCGACCAATCCGCAGAGTACTGCCAGAACGGCTCCCCCACTCCACTCAGCATCACCTCCATGACGGAGGGTTCGTCAGCACCGACCTACAGCTGGATGCGCATCAGCGGCACCGACACAGTGAAGAACATCGGCACCGGTGCCACGTACACGCCGAGCACCGCCACCGTGGGCGACAGCACCTACGCGGTGATTGTCAACAACGGCTGCGGCAGCGACACGGCGGTGGTGGCAACCATCCGCGTGAATTCCGAAACCTATGGAATTGACAAGCAGGTGGCGTGCGAAAGCTACACCTGGATTGACGGCATCACCTACACCGAGAGCAACGACATCGCTACCCACACCATCGAGGGAGGAAACGCACAAGGCTGCGACTCCGTCGTCACACTCAACCTGACCATCAAGCACAAGACTTACGGCACCGATATTCAGGAAGCTTGCGACAGCTACACCTGGATTGACGGCATCACCTACACCGAAAGCAACAGCACCGCCACACACACCATCGCCGGCGGCAACGCTCAGGGCTGCGACTCCATCGTCACGCTCAACCTGACCGTCAACCACAAGACCTACGGCACCGACACGCAGACGGCCTGCGACAGCTATGTCTGGATCGACGGCAACACCTACACCGAAAGCAACAGCACCGCCACACACACCATCGTGGGTGGCAACGCACAGGGCTGCGACTCCATCGTCACGCTCAACCTGACCGTCAACCACAAGACCTACGGCACCGACACTCAGACGGCCTGCGACAGTTACACCTGGATTGACGGCAACACTTACACCGGGAGTAACAATACGGCCACTCATACCATCGTGGGTGGCAACGCACAGGGCTGCGACTCCATCGTCACACTCAACCTCACCATCAAGCACAAGACTTACGGCATCGATATTCAGGAAGCCTGCGACAGCTACACGTGGATCGACGACAACACTTACACCGAGAGCAACAGCACCGCAACGCATACCATCGTGGGAGGAAACGCACAAGGCTGCGACTCCATCGTCACACTCAACCTCACCATCAACTACAGCAACACGGGCGACACCACCGTCGTCGCTTGCGACAGCTTCGACTGGTACGAGCACAAGAATATCACCGAATCTTGCGAAAACCTGACGCACAGCTTCACTAATGCGGCGGGTTGCGACAGCGTGGTCACCCTGCATCTCACCATCAAGAAACCCGTTGCAGGAACGACCACCATCAGCGGCATCGACACCATCTGTGGAGGCGGCAACACCACTCTCACTGCCGCCACCACCGACAACAGCGGCGAGATGACCTACTCCTGGAGCCATGAACTCGGCGACGGAAGTTCCAAGGCCGTTTCTCCTTCCGAGACCACGACCTACACCGTGACCGCCACGTCCACCATCGGAGAATGCACAGCCACCGACACGGCCACTTACACCGTAACTGTACACGGTGCTTTGGCCGTCGAGCAGATACTCGACATCACGGGTATCTGCATAGGAGGAGATACCACCCTGACCGCAAACGTCACGAATGGCAGCGGCACCTACGCCTATCAATGGCAGCAACATGACGCCACTTCAGATGAATGGGTCGATGTGGCAAATGCCACCGATTCCTCCTTCCATGTTCCAACCGCCGAAGAAGGAACCGTTTCGTACAGAGTGATGATAACCGATGCCTGCGACACCATCTACCAGAAGGTGAACGTTACGATATGGCCCATTTTAACGGCCACCATCACATCCCCGACAGACACCTGTATCGAGAGCGAAGGGACGACTATGCCTCTAACCGTGAGCGGGCTGAACGGCGTAGGCGGATATACCTACCTATGGCAGCGTTCGTACAACGGCAGTGACTGGGTGGACATTACCACCGCCACCGGCGCCACCTACAACGCCCCGCTAGATCAGGAAGGACATATATATTATAAAGTGACTATCACCGATAACGGGCGCACGGGGAACTGCAAGACGATAGAGAGAACGACCGATATCCTCATTCACGCACCCGCCGTGGGATTGAAGGATACCATTATCCGCATCTGTAAAAACAGCAGTATCACCATCGAAGCCCCGCTGGTTAACACGCCTGCTACGACCATCTCCTACCATTGGAGTGGTCCGAACGACTTCACCTTCAATCAAAAAGACATCATCCTCAACAACGTCACATCCTTACAAGAAGGAGACTACATACTCACTGCCACTGACAACCACAACTGCCAGGCAACTTCCACCATCACTTTAGACGTTCTTGATTTGCCTGATCTGCCTGTCTCTGTCCAAACGCCTGACATCGGCTGTGTCCAGGCGGACAACGGCTCTATCACGGTCACAAGTCCGTTGAACAGCACTTACACCTACTCTATCAACGGCATCGACTTCCAATCGAACCCGGTATTCAAGAATTTGGAAGGCGGTTCTTATATCCTGACTGTCAGGGACACTAACTCCTGCAGTATTTCAGACACTGTCTCCGTTTCATCCGTTGACAACAACATAGGAGAGGTGCAGGCCTTGGCCAACACACCCTGCGAAGGCACAGACCTCCAGTTAAAAGGTAATTATGTAGCGTCCAATATCATATACAGCTGGACGGGGCCCGGCGATTTCAGTTCCAATGATCAAAACCCGATCATCAACAACATCTCCTCCAACCTGTCTGGCACCTACGCACTCTCCGTCGAAGACACTATCACGAAGTGCAAAAAGGGAGCCTTCGTCAATGTGACGGTGAAAGAGCCGTCTCGCAGAGACACGTTCGCAATCGCGTGCGACAGTTTCACGTGGCATGACTACACCTATACGGCAACCCCGGCGACAGCACCGACCCACACCTACCCGGGCGCGGCCGCCAACGGTTGCGACAGTATAGTGACGTTGAGGCTCACCATCAACCACAGCAACACGAGTACTGACGAAATTATTGCCTGCGACAGTCTGCGTTGGATCGACGGCAACCTCTACACCAGCAACAACAATAAGGCCACCCACACGCTCACCAACGCCGCGGGTTGCGACAGTGTGGTGAAGTTGAAGCTCCAGGTGAACTACAGCACCCACGATGCCTTCACGAAAGACACCTGCGACTCCTACACCTGGCATAATACCACTTACAACACTTCCGGCACCAGAACTTTCGAGTACATCAACAGCTACGGTTGCCCGAGCGTCGATACCCTGAAGCTCACCATCCGCCAGTCCACTATCGGCGACACTATCGCCACAGCCTGTGACAGCTTCGACTGGTACGAGCACCAGAACATCACCCAATCTTGCGAAAACCTGACACATACCTTCACCAACGCCGCGAACTGCGATTCTGTGGTGACGTTGCACCTCACCGTGAACCATAGCAACACGGGCATCGACACGCAGACGGCGTGCGACAGTTTGAAGTGGATCGACGGCAACACCTACACCTCCAGCAACAGCACGGCGACCTGGACGCTGGCCAACGTCGCGGGCTGCGACTCCGTGGTGACGTTGGACCTCACCGTGAATTACGCCACCCACAAGGTCGATACGATAGACAACTGCGACTCCTACACCTGGCATAATACCACTTACAACACTTCCGGCACCAGAACTTTCGAGTACAACAACGACGACAACTGTCCGAGCGTTGATACTTTGAAGCTCACCATCCGCCAGTCCACCACCGGCATTGACGAGCAGGTGGCGTGCGACAGCCTGCGGTGGATTGACGGCAACCTCTACACCATCAGCAACACCACCGCAACCCACACCCTTGTCGGGGCTAATGCCGTGGGCTGCGACTCCGTGGTGACGTTGAAGCTCACCGTGAATTACGCCACCCACGACATTTTCACGATAGACACCTGCGACTCCTACACCTGGCATGGAATCTCTTACAACGATTCCGGCATTATGACTTACGCGTACAACAACGACGACAACTGTCCGAGCGTTGATACTTTGAAGCTCACCATCCGCAAGTCCACCACCGGCATTGACGAGCAGGTGGCGTGCGACAGCTACACCTGGATCAACGGTGTGACTTACACCGCCAGCACAAACGAGCCGACCCACACACTCGTCAACGCAGTGGGTTGCGACTCCGTGGTGACGTTGCACCTCACCATCAACCCGACCAAGCGCGACTCTGTCTATTACGTCATTCCTTTCGACACCTCCCTCTTCACGCACACTGAAGTCTGCGGTGACCACGCCATCGGTGAATTAAACGAAAGTCTGCACTCTTTCCACACTCCGTTAAGTTATCGCGACAACAATTCTTGTTCCCAACAAATATTCACCTCCGATGAACTTGGTGATAGAGGAGAGATTGACACCATCTATTTCCATTATGCCGGATCGGGAACCACCAACAGATTAGACCATGGCAGAATCTACCTCCGCAACACCCCTAAATCTTCCTTCACACACAATTACGATTGGGAGTCCCTCAGCAACATGACATTGGTGTACGAAGGAAGTCTGAACTGTACCAACGGCTGGAATGCCTTTGCGCTTGACCATGCCTTTGAATACAACGGCAGCGACAATCTGCTCGTAACAGTGATTGACGAAGCCGACGGCTACATTACTGCTGAGTCTCATTTCTACTATACAAACACATCCGATACCTTATGTCTTTATTACCATCATGATGCTACAAAATGGAGCACATCCGTGGCAGGCAATCTCGCCAAATTCAGGAGCAACATCCGATTCCATATTTGTTCCCATTATTATAGTTTTGAACATGACGGGCGGAACTATTCCGTAAATCAGCCCGGCATCCACCCCGTCTCAGACACTGCGTCCTGCAGCAATAATTGTGACAGCATTATAGTTTATAACCTTATCGCGGTGGAGCCACACCGCGACACCATCTGCGACAAGAGCTTCGACGCAAGTGCCCAAACATGGACGGACAACGTGGACGGCTATTTTTGGACTTGGAACGGTGTGAATCACTACATTTCTGACAAGACGGTGGACAGCCTTGGATATTACGAGTTCCACGGCGACAAGGCCTACGGTTCCAAGACGGTGGACACCGTCACCTACTTCAAGCTGACGGTGAGCAAAGCCACAGACTCCATAGAGACCGTCACCGCCTGCGACTCGTTCCAATGGCATGGAGTCACCTACACCGAGAGCAGCAACACGCCGACGTGGGTCACGACCAACGCGGCGGGCTGCGACAGCGTGGTGACGTTGAGCCTGACGGTGAACAAGTCCTTCCACACACCTGTCAACGCGGCTATTTGCACTGGCGGAAGCTACGACTTCTTCGGACAGGTGTTGACTGAGGCTGGCGAGTACAACCACACACTGCCTACTATCAACGGTTGCGACAGCATCATTACCCTGACCCTCTCCGTCAAGGACACCGTCCTGCGCCACATCTACGACGAGGTCTGCCTCAACACGGCCTACACGGATAACGGCTTCAACGTCGCAGCAACGGAGACGGGTACCGCTGGCGACGTGATTGTCAAGACCAACAGTGGCACCGGAGCGAACGGCTGTGACTCCACCACTGTCCTCCATCTCACCGTCAAGGACACCGTCCT
>ONHS01000047.1 GCA_900317715.1 uncultured Bacteroidales bacterium
CGCACAAGAGAACGACATCCCGTTGGTGGAACGCGAATGCACCCACGAGGGAGACTGCCGGGGCACATGTCCCTATTGCGAATCGGAGGTGCGCTACTTGGAGCGGGAGCTCTCCAAACGCCGGACGCTCGGCAAGGCCGTCACCGTGGCGGGCATCGCCGTCTCCACTATGATGATGGGCGCGTGCCATAGTCCGAAAACGCCTGCGACGTCCGCCGGCAGCGAATCTGTGCCCGCATCCGTCAACACGCTGTCGCAGCCTGCAGAATCATCCCCCGGACCGGCTGACGAACCCGCAAACGAGCCAATCAGAGGCAATCGGCCCGCCTCCGCTCCGAAAGAAGAAATTCTTCGAATCGTGGAAAACGGTCTTTGTGTTTCAACAGATGAACCCGATTTTGGGGAGGATGTTTTTGACTATGAGGGGATCGTTGAAGTTGATGATGATTACGATGAGCCGCCGATGATGGGCTTGTTGACGGAGGAGATGCCTGAATTCCCTGGAGGAATGGATTCCTTGCAAGCCTTTTTAGCAAGAGAGATTCAATATCCTCAGGTGGCGAAGGATAATGGTATCTCAGGCACGGTTTTGGTTGAGTTCGTGGTGGAGGAAGATGGGCGTGTGACCAACGCCGTGGTGAAAGTCCCGCTTTTCCCCGAATGCGATAAGGAGGCATGGCGTGCCGTTATGTCCATGCCGAAGTGGAAACCCGGCAAGAATATGGGGAAACCGGTGCGCTGCTATTACCAGGTGCCGATTCAGTTTAAAAATTAAGAATGAAGAATGAAAAATAAGAAAACCCTATTGATTACGTTGGCGATGGCTTTTTCACAGTCAATACTGTGGAAAGTGAGCGGCAAGAACATGAAATCACCGTCTTACCTGTATGGTACCATCCATATACAGGATGCGCGGGTGTTTGCCTTCGACAGCACTGTGACGAATGCATTCTCCTCCTGCGAGGCTTTTGCCATGGAGGTGCTTTTGGATGAAATCAGTATGAAAGGCGTCAAGCAAGCCATGATGATGCCCAAAGGAAAGGTGCTGAAGGATATGTTGTCGAAGGAAGACTTTGCTTTGTTGGACAGCCTCTGCAAGGCGAAAGTGGGAGTGAGTGCAGTTTTTATGAACGGGATGAAACCTTTCTTTGTGGCCAATGCCATAGAACAGGCCGATATGCCGCAAGACAAGGAGATGGCCTTGGATCTCTTTCTCCTGAAAGAAGCGCGTGAGCAAAATAAGCTTTGCTATGGTGTGGAGGAGTATATGGACCAAATCAAGGTTGTTGACGCATTCAGCTTGAAGGAACAGACTGAAATGCTCATATACATGCTGCACGACACAGCGTCATCCCGAGGATTTGAGGAGATGCTGGATGCCTACCTCCGTTTTGATTTGGATAAGATGACCAAGATGATGCAGGATACGACTTTGCCTAAAAAGTTCGAAAAAGTGCTGATTAACAATCGTAACGTCACCATGGCGAAACATTTTGAGATAATCGCCAATGAACATACGCTATTCTGTGCTGTGGGTGCCGGACATCTCGGTGGCAAGAAAGGCGTCATCGCGCTTCTGCGCAAAAAAGGGTACACAGTGGAACCCGTTGTGTTCGGTTGGCTGTCGGAAGAAACCCCAAAATTCTGATTCCTCGTCCGAGGTTTATGCTCCGCGAATTGCTGGAATATCTCCGCGTATCGCTCGTATCTGCACGTATATTTGTTCATTTTGAACATTTGCGGTTGCCATATTAAGATAGCGGCTGCCATTGTATGACCCCTACTTTACCCTATACGTGAACCGGTCAAATTTTTCGAATCCTAACGTTTGTAACTGTTTCACACTGCGCTCTACATCCTTTTCTGTGTTGAATTCTGGAATCAACGGAACGCGAATGAAGACGTGGTCGCGGTCGTAGTTTTCGGACAGCCATTGCAGGTTTTCCCATACTTGGGTGTTCGATTTTCCAGTGTAGGACGTGTAGATTTCGTCGTTGGCGTCTTTGATGTCGATGATGAAGTCGTGGACGAGCGGGGCGATTGTCTGCAGGGATTTCAGCGGGACGTTCAGCGAGGTTTCGAGGGTAATCTTCCAGCGGTCGGCGCAGAGGGTGTGGAAGTGGTGGATGAACTCCAGACGCAACAGCGGTTCGCCGCCGCCGAAACAGACTCCGCCGCCCGTGGCGATGAAGTAGAGGTCGTCGATGAGCAGTTCCTGGTAGAGGCTCTCCGGCGTGAACCGACGCACGCGGGCATCTGCATCCAGACAGCTGGGGTTCAGACAGTAACGACAGTGAAGTGGACAGCCGTGGAAGGCGGTCAACGTGGTCACGCCCTCGCCGTCCACCCCGATGCGGTGGCGGTTGATGCCTATAAAAGGAGCTTCACAGGGTGTCGTCTCTTCGATATGTTTCATACTTATGCTATAAATGCAAAAAAATCCCCCTGAGTTAATACAGAGGGGGATTTAGTATTCGTAAAACAATGATTAGTTCTGTTGACGGGCCTGAATCTTGGCGTTCAATTCAGGATCTGCGGGGAGACCCAACAACACCTTCATTTCGCGGAGGATACGGTTGTTGTCCAAATCGTCAGAATTCACTTTGTAGGCTTTTTCACACCATTCGTGTGCGTTTTCCATGGCGGCTTTACGCTCAGGGCCTTGGTAGATTCTGTTGGCCTCATCCCATTGACGGGTATCCATGGCTCTCTTACGTTGATCCATCAAATCGTAGTATTCCAGAGCGTAACGGTAACCCATTTGCTTGAGCAATGCGAAGTTGTTGGGGTCGTTGGCCAAGGCCTCTCTAAGAATTTGCTCTGCCTTTGCGTAAGATTTTGCGTTGCTCAGGTAGGTAGCGCAAGTGGGGATCAGCGCCTTGTCGCCAGAAGCGATAGCTTTGTCACAGAGCTCCATTAACTTCTCCGTATTGCCGGTCATAGCGCAGTAGTCCATGAGAGGTTCGTAGAGGGCTTTTTCGTCAGGGAAGTTCTTTTCAGCCTTCGCAAGGAGTTCCGCACATTTCACAGTGTCTTTTCTGTCTTTGTAGATGTAATACAATTCCGTATAGGCACCAGCGGAGATTTTCGGATTCGATTCAATGGCTTTCACCATCATCTTCTCGAAATTGGTCATGTCCTTCATGTCGTTGTAAACCAAAGCGGTATAATAATAGACGACAGCGGCATTTTCTTTCTTCTTGCCCAATTCGTAGCATTTTGCAGCGTAACCATAGTATTTCAGTGCTTCATCGTATTTGTTTTTTTCGTGAGCAGCAGCACCTTTTGCATTGAAAGCATCGGCAAGCAGTTGCTGTCCTTCTTTAGCACCTAACAAACCTGATTTCGGCTCTACCTTGGGATCAAGTTCCATTGCTTTTTGGAAAGCAAGATAAGCGTCTTCCAAAGCGTTGGGGTAACGTGGGCTAACGGAGGGATCTTTCTCCATACGTTCCTGATCGTAGATGTAGAGCTGTACGTTGACGTTGGCTTGCATCAACCATACGGCTGCATTGTCTGGATTGGAAGCCATGCAGGATTCCATAAATTTCTTGGCTTTAGGCACTTGCTTGTTAGTGAGGCATTGCCAGACGTCATCCAAGCAAGTTTGCGAGAAAGCACTTGCACTCACGAAGAGCGCGACTATCACAAGCATCCATTTTTTCATTTTTCTCAATTTTTAAGTGATTTATTAATTTGACTAACTATTTTTCCATTTGTTTAATTAAAGCATCGATCTCATCGGCTTTCGGCGATTGTTGGCGCACGTAGATGGCACGAAGCGTGTTCAGCAGGTTGAGGTCGTTGGGTTGCAGCTTACGCGCTTGCTCGAAATAGTTTGCAGCATCGGCGAGGTATTTTTCCGACTGCTGTTTAGCAGCGTCAATGTCCGCCTTGTCCCCCTGTTGAATGGCCAGTTGGTTCTGCCGGTTGAAATAGTATTCCGAAATGCTGTAACTGCATACGCCTAAGTTGTAGAGGATGACGAAGTTGTTGGGACTGAGGATGTTGGCGCGATTCAGAAGCCGTTCGGCGGATTCGTAGCGTTTCTCCTTGATGTAAAAGTTGGCCACGTTCACCATCTCGTCGGGAGTCTTCAGCGCGTACGGGTCCAGTTGGTCCACCAATGTCCGCGCTTTCGTGCTGTCACCGCTCCAATAGGCGAGGTCGATTTCCAAGAGCTTGACATTGATGTCGTTGGGATTCTTCTCTTTGGCTATAGCCAGTGTCTTTTCGACGTTCGGACGGTCGTTGGCAGCTTTGTAAAATTCGAAGACCTTGGCGAAGACGTAAGGGTTCTGTGAGCCGTCATCGAGGGCTTTTTGGTAGTATTTTATCGCTTCGTCGTTTTCACCGAGACTCTCCAGCGCGTAAGCATAATAGTAGTAGAGGTCGCCGTTCATCGGATATTGCGGCTTGTCCATCTCGTAACTCTTGATGCCCTTTGCCAATGTGGCTTTCGCACCCGTAAAGTCCTTGGCGATCAGTTGGTCAACGCCACGCACGAGCAGATACGGATACAGCTGTTTGAGCGCGTCGTTGGCGTTCATCATGTCCAAAGCTTCCACTTTAGGATTGATGGAGATCGCCTTCTCGAAAGCGTCGAAAGCATCCACGGGAGCATTCGGGTATTTGATTTGATAACTTTCGTTCTTCTGCTTTTCGCTATATTCGCGGTTCGCAAGGATGAACTCGATGTTGCCTTTGTAGAGCCAAGTCTGCGCTTTTTCAGAAAGCTTTTCGTCAGCCGCGCAGAGATCGATTTGCACCTTCGCTTTGTCGAAGTCCTTGTCGTAAAAACAGTTGTACGCCTTCGTCAAAGAAGGTTTCTGCGCGAAAAGGCTGACCAGCAGCAGCAAATTTACGGTTAACAGAAGAATTCTTTTCATCGCTTTGGTAATTGGTTCAAAGTTCAAGGTTCAAAGTTCAAGGTTTAAGGTTTAGGGTTTAAGGTTTAGGGTTTAAGGTTAGAAATCAAAAGTCATAAGTCATACATCACACGTCACACGTCACACGTCACACGTCACACGTCACACGTCACACGTCATTATTCAGACTCAGTCTCAGGAGTTTCGTTTAACGGAGCGGTTTCGCCATTTTGAGGGTTGTCCACCACTTCGGCTTCGTCAAACTCTTCTTCGTCCTCTTGACGCGGGACCTCGCAAACAGCGGCGATGGTGTCCTTGCCGCGAAGGTCGATCAGTCTCACACCTTGCGTGTTACGACCCAAGATGCGCAGTTGATCCACGTGCAGACGGATGGCGATACCGGAACGGTTGATGATCATCAGGTCATCGTCGTCGGTCACCGCCTTGATGGCGATGAGGTTGCCGGTGCGTTCGGTGATCTTAATGGTGCTGACACCTTTACCACCACGGTGCGTGATTCTGTAATCCTCCAACAGTGAACGTTTTCCGTAACCATTTTCAGACACGATCAAGACGTTGAGGCGGTCGTTGTCGATAGCGAGCATACCGATCACGCGGTCGTTCTCATCTTCGAGGCTGATACCGCGCACGCCGGCAGCGGTACGACCTATGGCACGCAACTCCTCGTTCTCGTGGAAGCGGATGGCGCGGCCGGAGTAGAGGGCCATCATGATGTCGCTGTTGCCGTCGGTGAAACGGGCGGCTAACAGGCGGTCGCCTTCGCGCACGTTGATGGCGATGATGCCCTTCTTACGCGGACGAGAGTAGGCTTCAATCGAAGTCTTCTTGATGATACCCTTCTCGGTACACAATATAATAAAGTGGTTGTTGATGTAATCGGGATCGTCGATGCTCTTGAGGTTGATGATGGCGGTAATCTTATCGCCTTCCTCAATTTGCAACAGGTTCTGGATGGCGCGGCCCTTGGAGGTCTTCATGCCTTCCGGAATCTCGAACACTCTCATCCAGAAGCACTTACCTTTCTCCGTGAAGAAGAGCAGGTAATTGTGGTTGGTAGCCATATAGAGGTGTTCGATGAAGTCTTCGTCGCGGGAACTGCTGCCGCGGGAGCCCTTGCCGCCGCGGTTCTGCACCTTGTACTCGGCCAGTGGCGTGCGCTTGATGTAGCCGAGGTGCGAAATGGTGATGACCACCTCTTCGTCGGCGATGGTGTCCTCCACGCGGAACTCGGAAGAGCTGTATTCGATGGGGGAGCGGCGCTCGTCGCCGAAACGTTTCTTGATGTCCTGCAGCTCGTCCTTGATGATGCCCATACGGAGATTCACGTCGTTGAGCACGTCGTTAAGGTAAGCGATGAGTTTCATCAGTTCGTCGTATTCGTCCTGCAGCTTCTGGCGTTCCATGCCGGTGAGTTGACGCAGACGCATCTCGACGATGGCTTTGGCTTGGATTTCGGTGAAACCCCAATTGGTCATCAATCCCTGTTGCGCTTCCTGCACGGTTTGCGATGCGCGGATGAGGGCGATGATTTCGTCGATGATGTCAAGGGCTTTGAGGAAACCTTCGAGGATGTGGGCGCGTTCCTGGGCCTTCTTGAGGTCGAATTGGGTGCGGCGGACCACCACATCGTGACGGTGTTTCACGTACTCCACAATCATGTCCTTGAGATTCAGCGTCATCGGACGGCCATTGACGAGGGCGACGTTGTTGACGCTGAAGGAGGATTGCAGCGCGGTCATTTGGTAAAGCTTGTTGAGCACCACTTCGGGCACCACGTCCTTCTTGAGTTCGTAGATGATGCGGGTGCCGTTGCGCTTGTTGGTGAGGTTCTGCACGTCGGTGATGCCGGCGATTTTGCCCTCCTTGACGAGATCCACGGTGTGGCTGATCATATCGGAGGGGTTGGTCATATATGGCAACGTGGTGACCACGATGCAGTTATGGTTCTTTTCGGTTTCGATTTCGGCGTGTCCGCGCATCACGATGCGGCCGCGGCCGGTGAGGAAGGCATCCTGAACGCCCTTGTAACCGTAGATGATACAGCCGGAGGGGAAGTCGGGCGCCTTGATGGTGTGCATCAGTTCCTCGATGGTGATGTCGTTGTTGTCGATATAGGCGCAGATGCCGTCGCACACCTCGCTGAGGTTGTGGGGCGCCATGTTGGTGGCCATACCGACGGCGATGCCGGAGGAACCGTTCACGATGAGGTTGGGTATCTTGGCGGGCAGCACGGTGGGCTCGGGAATTGAGTCGTCGAAGTTGAGCACCATGTTGACCGTGTCTTTCTCAATATCAGCGACCATCTCCTCTGAGGAGCGGCGGAGACGGGCTTCGGTGTAACGCATGGCGGCGGGGCTGTCGCCATCGACGGAACCGAAGTTACCTTGTCCATCCACGAAGGGGTAGCGGAGGGTCCAGGGCTGTGCCATGCGCACCAGGGCGTCATAGACGGCGGTGTCGCCGTGCGGGTGGTACTTACCGAGCACTTCACCGACGATACGGGCGCACTTACGGTAGGGGCCGCTTTCGGTGATGTTCATGTCCCACATGGCGTAGATGATGCGGCGTTGCACGGGTTTGAGGCCGTCGCGCACATCGGGCAGCGCACGTGACACGATGACGGACATCGAATAGTCGATGTAGGCCGTCTTCATCAGGTTTTCGATGTTATACGGAACAATTTTCTCGTCTAAAATCTCATTCTCTTCCATTTCTTGTCTTCTATTAATTCTCTAACTGTCTTAAAATGAAAAGTTTATGCTTTTGAACAATAAAAAGCTAAAATACACTTTTTTTCGACTTCTTGGGCAGAAATCTGTCACATTTTATCAACAGCGAAAAACAGGCAAAACACGAAAAAACGGCATTAAAACGCGTTGTCGTGGAAAAATGTTATTTTTGCCGCTTCATTTTATAAATAGTTCGAAAAACATTTTCAAACAATAATCAAAATCAAAAAACAATGAAAAAATTATCCACATTAGTGCTTTTGATGATGCTTTTCACAGCACCGTTTGTGTTCACAAGCTGTAACGAACCCACCGATGATGAATACCTTGCCATGTTGGTTGAGGGCGGCTGGGACGGTATCATGGACATCAGCTACACCAAAAATGACGTGAACTATCCTTCCACGGGCACGCACGTCCAATTCTGGAACTATGCCAACAGCACCACTTCCGGTACTGGCAAATGGTGCAACCAATTTGGCAACACCGCCCCTATCAAAGACCTGACTTACGAATTCACTTGGGAGGCGAAAGACAAGGTCATCTATCTTCATTTCAAAACGGACAACAACGAATATGCTGAAAAGGGCAACATGAAGATCGGCACCTACGTCATCAACAGCCTCAAATTCACCGGTAAAATCTCCACGTTGGATGGTTCCAAGAGTACCGATTTCGAGCTCATCCACACTTCAGCTCCATGGGATTGGGATGCTTACATCATTTGGTATTGGGACATTTATCCGTTCTATCCGTGGTACGATCCGTGGTATGATCCGTTCTACTGGTAGCAGTTGGCTTTCGGCCATTGGTTATTAGCAAAAAAAAAACGGCCGGCGTTCTCAAAGAATGCCGGCCGTTTTTTGTCAAAAGCCCAAAGCGAATAGCTAAAAGCCAAGTTTCTTCTTGATTTCCTCCAATTCCCGGTAAAGATCGGGTAGCTTGCGCATCATGGCCATTTCTCGCCAGCGTTGCTGCGCGTCGCCGGCGGGCATCCCGAACAAGGTTCTGCCCTCCTCCTTCACGTCCTTGTCGATGGCAGACAGCGCTAATAACACCGTGCCTTTGGCGATGTAGAGGTCTTTGTTGACGGCGGCTTTGGCCCAAATCTTGCAGTCGTCGTCGATGTAGGTGCAACCAGCTACCCCGCACTGCGCGCCCAAGAGCGTGCGCTTGCCGATGTGTGTGTCGTGACCCACCTGCACGAGGTTGTCGAAGATACAGCCGTCGTCAATGTAAGTGGTGCCTGAAACGCCGCGGTCGATGCAGCAGTTGCATCCGATCTCCACGTTGTTACCGATGAAGGTGTCGCCGCAAGAGGCCAATTTCAACCATCCGTCAGGACGCTTCTGGAAATAGCAGGCGTCGGCGCCGATGGTGCTGTTGGAGTGAATCACCACGTTGTCGCCAATCACAGTGTCCGCATAGATGCTGACGTTGGAGTGGATGATGCAGTTTTTGCCGATGCGCACATTCTCGCCGATGAAAACCAGCGGTTGGATGATGGTCCCCTCGCCAATGACTGCGCTCGGATGAATGGGGGTGTTTTGTGGTGTGAAATGTGTAAAATGCTTCACGATAGCGATATAGTCGCGAAGCGGATCGTCAGAAATGAGCAGCACCTTACCTTCGGGACACTCCACCTCATCACTGTTGATAAGGATGGCGGATGCTTCGCTCTGCAAAATACGGAGATAATACTTCCCATGGTCCACAAAGGTGAGATTCCCTTTCTGGATAGAGTGCAACTCATTAATTCCCGTCACCTTCAGGGAGGAATCACCCTTGACGGTGACGGGATGTCCAATCAGTTGTATCAGTTCGTCAATGGTCAGCGACTGCTGAAAAGTCATGCGAACAGATTATTCTTTAACACGTTCAGAATACTTGTTGGTGCGGGTGTCCACCTTGATTTTTTCACCCACGTTGATGAAGAGAGGCACATACACTTCAGCACCGGTCTCCACGACAGCGCGTTTGAGGGAGTTGGTGGCAGTATCGCCTTTCACGCCGGGATCGGATTCAATGACTTCGAGGTCCACGAAAGGAGGAAGCTCGCAAGTGAGCGGGGTGTCGGTATCGGTGTGGTACATGATTTCCACATCCTGGCCTTCCTTCAGCAGTCCGGGATTGTTGATGAGGTCTTTCTCGATAGGAAGTTGCTCGTAGGTCTCGGTGTGCATGAAAATATAAGTGCTGTCGCCTTCTTTGTAAAGGAATTGGTAAGGACGGCGTTCCACGCGGGCGAGGTCAATCTTGACACCAGCGTCGAATCTGAACTCCTGGACTCTACCATTCTTGAGGTTTTTGAGTTTGGTGCGGACAAAAGTGTTGCCTTTACCGGGTTTCACGTGCAGGAATTCAACGATTGACCAAATCTCGTTGTTATGAACGATACAAAGGCCGTTCTTAAAATCAGCGGTTGTTGCCATACAATATTAATTTTAAATTAGAATTTTTAGTTTGAAAAAATCGGCGGCAAAGATACGATTTTTTTCGGATAGTTTTGGCGGCTCGTTCATTTTTCGTGATGCGCGTAACAATTGTCGTTTATGGGTGTGAAAAAAATCGTATTTTTGCCATTTGAAATTTTAAGAATATGTTAGGAAATTTCTCGTACCATAATCCCACCAAGCTCTATTTTGGTGATGAGTCTTTGAATTATCTCAAGGACGAATTGAAGAACTACGGACCCGTTGTGCTGCTGAACTACGGCAGCGGCAGTGTGAAGAAAAACGGCATCTACGATGAGGTGGTGGCCATCCTGAAAGGGGCCGGCAAGACCATCGTGGAGAATCCGGGCGTGATGAGCAACCCCACGTTGGAGAAACTGCACGAAGGTGTTAAAATCGCCCGCGAGCACAACGTCGATATGATTCTCTCCCTCGGCGGCGGCAGTGTATGCGACTACTCCAAAGGCGTGGCCGCTTCTGTGTTTTACGATGGCGACTACTGGGACAGATTCTGGCTGCAGGGCAAAAACCCCGATGCCAATCAGCGCATCCTGCCCATCGGCTGTATCCTGACGATGGCGGGCACCGGCTCGGAGATGAACGGCGGCTCGGTGATCACCGACGCGGAACACACCTTCAAGGTGGGACACGTGTTCGACGACCGTCTGATGCCGAAATTCTCCATCCTCAACCCGAAATACACGATGACCGTGCCCGACGAACAGATGAAAGCGGGCATCTACGACATCATGAACCACATCTTTGAGCAGTATTTCTCCGATTTCGACGACAATACCAGCGACTACCTCTCCGAAGGGCTGATGCGCAGTCTCATCGTCTCCTCGCGCGCGGCGGTGAAGAACCCGCAGGATTACGAAGCCCGCTCCAACATCATGTGGACGGCTACCTGGGCGCTCAATACACTCCTCAAATGCGGTAAAACGCAAGACTGGATGGTGCACATGATTGGTCACAGTGTAGGCGCTTGGACGCACGCCCCGCACGGTTTCTGCTTGGCTGCTGTCTCGATGGCCTACTACAAACGTGCCATGAAGCCTGGTTTGGCTAAGTTCGTGCGCTTCGCGAAGAACGTCTGGAACGTCTGTCCTGAGGGCAAAACCGACGAACAGATTGCCGAAGCCGGTCTCGAAGCTTTGAAGAACTGGATGCTGGAAATCGGTCTGCCGCTGACCATCAGCGAGCTCGGCGCCACCGAAGCGATGATTCCCGGCATCACCAAAGGCACCATCTGCTATCCCGCAGGCTATATGGATTTGAAGCCGGAGGATGTTACGGAGATATTGAAAGAGAGCAGGTAAGCTCTCTTTTTATATTTGGTTTTGCTAGATATGGCTGCGAACTTTTCTGTTTTTGCCGTTGAAAAATAATCATCAATGAAAAAGTATAAAACCGCTATTATATTGTTTGCCATATTCGAGGCCATCGCCGTGTCGTTGTGGTTATCGACAGGCAACCTGTTCTTCCTGCTCAACTTCAGCTACATCGGACTCTGCATCGGGATAGGGGCAGGGTTGATGGCTGCGGAAAAGAAATACGCCCGTGAGTTTGTGCAATTCGGTGTGGGTGCCTACATGCTCGTCTTTCTGGGACTGATCTGCAAAGAGAACATGCAGATCGAAGGCTTTTGGTACTATCTGTTTTCCGGAGTTGTGGGTGCTGGTGTTCTGCACTATGCCATTGCCAAAATCTTCGGTCCGCTGCTGTTTGGCCGTGGGTGGTGTGGTTATTGCTGCTGGACGGCCATGATCCTCGACCTCTTGCCCTACAAGCAGCCGCAAGGTCCGCGAAAGAAAATCGGTTACATTCGTTACATCGTGTTCGCCCTTTCCCTTATCCTTGTTCTTCTGTTGTTCCATTTCGGGAAAGCCACCAAACACACGATGTTTGTGATTTTCCTCATCGGGAATCTGGTCTATTACGTGGTGGGCATTATTCTCGCCATCGCATTCAAGGATAACCGCGCCTTCTGTAAATACATCTGTCCTGTCACGGTCTTTCTCAAGCCGATGAGCTACTTTTCCGCGCTCCGCGTCCACTGCGATGAAGAAAAATGCATCCAATGCGGTAAATGCCTGAAAGTCTGCCCGATGGATGTGGAGGTGAATAACGAATCGTGCAAGCGGAAAAACGCCACAGAATGCATTCTGTGCAACCAATGTAAGAAAGCGTGCCCCGTGAAAGCGTTGAAATAAAACAGAAAACATATTAATCTAGATAATAATGACAGAAAATAGCAACAATGATCGTGTGTTCAGCATCTTCCGGGAGCTGAACCATATTCCACGTCCTTCGCATCACGAGGAGCGCGTGGCTGACTATCTTTGCCGATTTGCCGAACACCTCCATTTGGAGTATGAGCGCGATGCCCGGAATTGCGTGGTCATTCGCAAGCCCGCCACTCCTGGACACGAAGCCGCCGATCCCATTGTGCTGCTCAATCACATGGATATGGTCTGCGTGGGGATGAGCAATCCGCTGAACGACCCCATCGAATCATACGTGGAAAACGGCTGGATGAAAGCCCGTGGCACTTCTCTGGGAGCAGACAACGGCATCGGCCTCTCAATGGCGCTTGCCGTTCTTGAGGACGACAGTATTGTGCATCCTGCACTCGAAGTCATCACCACCACTAATGAGGAAGACGGCATGTCGGGAGCAGCGGCTTTGTCAAAGGACTTCCTCAGAGGCCGCAAGGTCATCAACCTCGATTCGGAGGACTACGACACCATCACTACAGGAGCTGCGGGTGCCTGCCTGCAATTCCACCGTATCCCGATTAAGAAAATGCCGGTGCCTAACGACATGCACCGCTGGTATCGTATCCGCATCGAAGGAGGATTGGGTGGCCACTCCGGTGTCGATATCAACAAAGGACGTTGCAGCGCTCAGATTCCCGCACGGACTATCCTGGAAGCCATCTGTCAAGGAAGCAGCATCGAGGTGGCCGACATCGAAATAGGCGAAGCCAACGCTTCGATTGCCTCAAAGGGGGAAATGGTGATTGGCGTCGCCGATGACAACACTTACGAGTTCCTGAAGGAACTGTTGGACAGTGTCAACCATACGCTTCACCGGCAATTTGAAGGCACCGACCCTAACATCGTCTGCCGTGTGGAGGAATGTGAAAAACAGGACACGGTTATCCCCAAAGCCACGTTAATGGCATTGGCCAACTGCCTGGCGAAGGTGCCGCAAGGCATGGTGAGGATGAGCGAGGCGATGCCCGGCACAGTGGAGACCTCCAATAATGTGGGACGCATCGTGGCGGAAGCCGACCATATTTTCGTTTCGACCCACACACGCAGCTTCATCGACAGCGACATGGCCGAACTGAGCCAGAACATCGCCAAGAGCTTTGCAGCCGCAGGCGCCGAATCCGAAGTCGTGATGTCGGCTCCTGCCTGGCAGGAGAATCAGCAGTCGGCCTTCTTACAACTGGTCAGCGACACCTTCCAAGACACGCTCGGTTGGCGTCCTCGCATGGTGGCGATGCATTTCGTGTTAGAGGCAGGCTTCTTCGTGCAGCACTATCCCGGCATCCAAATCGCCAGTATTGGACCTCGCATCGTGGAACCCCACTCTACCAGCGAGCGTGTAGAATTGAAGACCATCGACGACATCTGGCAAGTGTTGATAGAATTATTGAAACGATTATCGTAACAAAGTTATAGACGTAAATAAAGATGAAAGAAAAAACAGCATTCATTACGGGTGCCAACAAAGGCATCGGATTCGGCATAGCAAAACACCTTGGCTTAAGCGGCTGGAGAATCATTATCGGGGCACGTGATCAAGAACGCGCTGAGAAGGCGATTCGCGAACTGGCCGTACTGGGCATTGAAGTGCCCGGTTGGGTGAACATTGAGTTGGCCGACCTTGCTAGCGTGGAAAAGGCTGCCCGCGAGCTGAGCGACCGCTATTCCGAGATTTCGATGTTAGTGAACAACGCCGGTATCCCTGGCGACATGAGCGTCGATAGCCAGCATACGGAGTTATGCGACATCCGCGAAACCCTCGACGTGAACTTCGTCGGCACTTTCGCCCTGACCAAGCTGATGATTCCCCTGATGGCGAAGAACAGCGGCCGTATTGTCAACGTCACCGTGCCGTCGGAAATCAGCCCTTACTGGCATCCGCTAGCCTACGTGACGAGCAAGGCCGCACAAAACGCCATGATGGGCGTGATGGCTATGGAGTTCCAGCAGAACAACATCCCGGTGGAAATCTTCTCCGTGCACCCGGGTCCCACCACCACCGACCTCAACGGCAACATGAGTCTGCCCGGTTTCCACGACATCGACACGGTGGGACAGAAATTTGCAGAGCTTCTCAACGACGGCAAGAGCCACCAAGGGGAGTTTGTGGAGCTGTATCCGATTGTCAAAGAGGATTAATCACATCGCCTCAGTCACACAATTGTGATTGAGAGTGCGAAAGAAATTGTAAATGCAAGGAAAAACCTTCATTTGAAACGAGTATGAACGCAACAGAATATATCGAAAAATTAGGCCTCGTACCCCATCCGGAAGGAGGCTATTACCGACAACTGTTCGGCAACGACGAGACGGGCGAAAAGCCCGTCTCCACCATCTATTACATGCTGACCGCCAACGACATGTCGGCATTCCACCGTCTGCACAACATGGTGGAAATCTGGTATTTCCACGCGGGCGAACCCCTCAACATCTATGTAATCGATCCGGACGGAAACTTGACCGTCCATCAGCTTTCCGAACAAGATGAGATGCAGGTGCTCATCCAGCCGGAGCAGTGGTTCGCCGCCGACATCCCCTCTAAGCGCGGATTTTGCCTCGTGGGTTGCGCCGTTGGTCCGGCCTTCCGTTTCGAAAACTTCGAGTTGGCCAAGAAGGAAGAGTTGCTGAAACTCTACCCGCAGCACGGGGAGTTGATAGAAAGAATGTGCAAGGAGTAACTTATGCAAATTCGTATTGCAAAATAGCGATATTCAGCGCGTCTTCCAATTTGCAAATAGTTTCCAGGGAAAGGTTCTCTTCCCCTTTCAACAATTTGGAAATATATTGAGGCGAACACCCCATCCTGTCAGCGACATCCTGGCGGGTAAGGCCTTGTTGTTTCATGGCCACAGCCACTTTAATGGCTATCTTGCGGGAATATTGCAACCAGCCTTTGCTTTTGGCGTAGCGGATTCTCTCTTCTTCCACTCGCCATTCGGAAGGCTCATCGGATTGGTAACGGCTTAACCGGGCAATTGCTTCTTCCTGTGTCATAATTCTACCTCCTGTTGATAATCTGTGAAACTGTCTTCGTCAAAAACATGTTCCCGAATCAGAAAGTTCCTCACTTTCTCCATTTTTTCCAATTCTTGTAACGTATGTTCCCTTTCCTGCATCGTCCGTGTCAATTTAATGGCGCCACCCGTAATGATATAAATACCCATGCTTAACTTGATGGCATACAACCGGAGCCAACTTCTGCGATGAGATAATATTTCAGATTAGTGCTGTAAAGATACAATTTTTATATTTGCAACTTATAGGTTTCAAAAATATTTTTTCATTTAGTAATTTTGCTATTTTTGCGGAAATTTTGAAGAACGACTGATTATGATTGACCAAATTATCGAATACAACAAGACTTTCGTGGCGCAAAAGGGCTACGAGAAGTATCTTACCGACAAGTATCCCGACAAGAAGTTGGCGATTCTGCCGAGAGACATCGTGGTCAGAGGGTTTATCATTGACTCGGAGACTGGGGCGTTGGAGGAGATAGGACGGTCGTAGAGACGCAATATTTTGCGTCTCTACAGAAGGACAAACCTCACTTGCATACATGTTCCCGGAATTATTATTTTTGCCCACAGAAAAACAATCAACGTTATGACCGAATTAGAAGCCATCAAAGCCCGTCACAGTGTGCGGCAATACCTCGACAAGCCCATTGAGGCGGAGAAAATCGAGGCCATACAAGCGTGCATCGACCTTTGCAACCGCGAGGGCGGCGTGCATATCCAGCTGATTGCCAATGAGCCGAAAGCGTTCACTTCGCTCATGGCCAAATACGGCAAGTTCCAGAATGTAAGCAATTATATTGCCATAGTGGCGCCCAAAGGCAAGCCTGGCAGCGTCACCGCAGGCTACTGGGGCGAGAAGTTGGTGTTGGAACTGCAGATGATGGGATTGCGTACCTGCTGGGTGGGTGCCTCCTACAAGAAGGACATGTCGCTGTTCCAGATTGGCGCGGAGGAAGAGCTGAAGTGCGTGATTTCCTTCGGCTATGGCGCTAACGATGGAGTGCAGCATTCGCAAAAGAAGACCGTTGCCGACGTGGCGGTGAACAAATCTTCCGCTGCCGTATTCCCCGATTGGTTCGTGAATGGCGTGGAAGCTGCATTGCTCGCCCCCACCGCCGTCAACCAGCAGAAGTTTGAGTTTATTCTGCACGACGACAATAGGGTGGAGGCTATCGCCAAATTCTCCCTCATCGGCTACGCACATCTTGACCTCGGCATCGCAAAGTACCATTTTGAGGTGGGTGCGGGACAATCACCACACTGCGCTTCACTTGTATGGTGTTAATTACCACTCATCCTCTTCCGCCGTCATCTCCAATTTCGTGGCAATCTGATAATAGCGACGGAAAACTTCCGCGCCGTTGCGCAGCTGGTCTGAGGTGCCGGGCTGTTGGCAAAGTTCGTCGCAGAAAGTGAAAATCTTCTCATTGGCGATGACGATGCATTTCACGCGGGCGCGGGTGATGGCTACGTTCAAGCGGTTCGGACTGTAGAAAAATTCCAAACGGTCTTCCACTTCTGCGGGGTTGGAATTGGACATGCTGTAGATGATGTAGTCCTTTTCCTGACCTTGCATTCGCTCTACAGTGTCAATAAACAGCTGATCGACAATGGATTGTGTGGTTTCGTTTTCCGATAAGGCACGTTTGATTTCGCGAATCTGTGCGCGATAGGGACTCATTATTCCGATTTCGCGGATTGACACGCCGTTGCGCAACAAATCCGACACGATACTGGTGGTAAGGCTGGCCTCGTAGGGCGAACGGCCGAGCGAGTCGAACTCGTGATGCACCACCAACAGTTCATTGGAGGGATGGTTGACGATTTGCGGTGCGGCGGGACAAGTGAAGCGGATGTAGGGTTGATCTGTTTCATGTGCCGCGGAAATCCGATCGCCGTAAAACAATTGGTTAGGAATGTGTATCAGGTTGTCGTTCAGTCGGTAAGATTGATCCAGCAGGGTGATGTCCTGCGGGTAAAGGTCGGCTAAACGTTTGAAGATGCTGCAGTCGAAGAAGCGGTTGCTGGTGTTTTGCGGCACGATGGGATCGAGTTGCTGGTGGTCGCCGACGAAGACAAGTTTTTTGCCGCGCATGATGGCGGGCAACGCAAGCGGGATGCTCATTTGGGCGGCTTCGTCCATGATGATGTAGTCGAACAGCCAGCCTTCCAGTTTTTTACTGGCGGGAGAACACAGTGCAAACGGAGTCCCACCGATGACAAATCCCTGTTGCGAATAGGCCGGATTGTTCTCATAGTCGCGCTTTTTCAGCGAGGATTTGCGGGTGATATGCGGATTGTGCAGAATTTCCTCCGCTTGGTACCGTTCACCCACCTTCACCACTTGCGTTGCGTCTTGCAACTCTTTGGCGATGGCGTTCAAGCAGTTGTTGATGGCCGTATGCGTGGGTGCGGTCACGAAGACCTTCTTGCCGCATTGCACCAGAAAGCGTACAATTTTGGCGATGGTGAAGGTCTTGCCTGTGCCCGGAGGACCTTGAATCAGATGGAAATAGTTGCAGGTGAATGCTTTGCGGATGGCCTCGTTTTGGGAAGGATTGCCGCACGAGGGCGACGGCGATTCGCGATATTGGTTCGGGAATTTTCCCGTCAGGAAGCGTTCGAGGTGGTCGCAGTAGTCGGGATTGCCGTACAGAATATCCCAAGAAGTTCGTAAGAGCCGCTGGGTGATGTTGGTGTTCACGGCGTTGATTTCCCAACCGTCGATCGGGAAATGGCTGGCGTCCATCAGGTTACGCTGGATGTCGTAGCTGCCCGACCGCAGCACGAAATCGTTGACGCCGTCTTCCTCGATTTCCATGAGGAAAGAGAGCGACCCGTGACTGAGCCGCACCTGGGTGCCTTCACGGAATTTGGAGATGTTGTTCGCGCAACGGATACGCACGCGGCTAATGTAGCGCATCGGTGCGGCGGGCATGGTTATCCATCGTGAGGGTGCACCGTCATAAAACTCGAACTCCGCGTGCAGGTTGGTCATGGTGTAGCCTCTGTTTACGCGTTCCTGCAACGGCCTGCTCATCAGTTCGTTGTATTCCTGATCTTGCCGCTGCTGCTGGATGTCGATGGCGTCGGAGAGTTGTTGGAGGAAGGACATGTTGGTTTAGGGTTTATAGGTTTAAGGTTTATGGGTTTGTAGGTCAGGGGTTAGGGTACGTTTCGTAATTGTAAGTATGAAAATTCGTCAAATGTTACAGGTCGCAAAAATAATTTTTTTATGGAATCGATTTGGGGCGGGATGGGAAATAATATTCGAATTGTTGATGTGTTAAAAAAAATTTTATTTTTGCAGGGTTCAATTTTTGTATGATTATAATCAAGCCCCAACTTGTAAATGGACAAAAAAATCATATCGTACTGTCACAGGATATCGCGTCCTGTCTGCGTTTTTTTACTGTTTTTGGTCGGTGTCCATCATCTGCAAGCGCAGGAAAAGTTCATTTTCACCCCTCAATGGACCGCGCAGGCGCAGTTCGCCGGTTATTATGTGGCGCAGGAAAAGGGATTCTACAAGGAAGCCGGGCTCAACGTGGAGATCGTCCACCCTTCGCTCACGCAGCCGGCCATGAAGCGCATCCAGAACAAGGAAAGCCATGCCACCACGCTGCAACTCTGCCAGGCAATAGAAATCGTGGATGAAGGAATCGATTTAGTGAACATCCTGCAAACCTCGATGAATAACTCAATGGTCATCGTGTCGCGCCGCGGAGTTAATCCGCTGACACAAAAAGGTGAGCGCATCGGGATCTGGAGTGCGGGGTTCGGCCAATTAGCCATTTGTATGAGCAAGAAGGAACATCTTGACTATGAATGGGTTCCCTTTGCCTCGAATGTGAATCTGTTTGTGGCGGGTGCCATCGATGCGACCCTGGCCATGAGCTACAACGAATATTACCAACTGGTGCAGACAGGCCTGCCAGTGAATGAGAAGAGTGTCTATCGTTTCTGCGACCACGGCTACAACGTGCAGGAGGACGGTCTGTATGTAACCCGCGAGTATTACAACAAACATCGCGATGAAGCTAAAAAGTTCGCCCAGGCCAGCCGTAGAGGTTGGGAATGGGCGGCGGCACATCCCGAAGAGACCCTGGATATCGTGATGAAATATGTGCAGGAGAGCCATTTAATCACAAACCGTGTCCTGCAGAAG
>ONHS01000048.1 GCA_900317715.1 uncultured Bacteroidales bacterium
AGTGCGGTGCCCAACGCCTCTCAATTTTTTTTCGTGAAATAAGTTGAAAACAGTCAAAGTATGTCGCAACTGAAAGAAATACTTGAATAACCTTCTTCCTTCTTCCCTCTAACCTTTTACCTCCTGATACGCCAACCTTTCATCCCCCGACAGCAAATAGATAATCCCGCAGTAGGAAAACCCGTGCTTACGGAGGTTGTGTTGCATGATGACGTTGTCGCGGTGCGTGTCGATGCGGATGTTGTGGTCGCGGGAGAAGGCGAACTCCATCACGCTGCTGAAGATGCCGTGCGTACCGTGTTTACCGCCCATGCGATGAATTACGTGGTAGGGGAGGGTGTCGTCGAGCCACTGACCGTCGAAAATCTCCTTGTAGGTGGGCTCCGGTGACGGCAAAAACGCGAAATAACCCACGATTTTTCCGTCATCCTCGATTACGAAACCGCCTTGCTGTTGGATGTCATTCTGCACAACTTCCACCGATGGGTAGCCGTTGATCCACTGTTTCCAGTTGCCCGACGCCTGCATCTTCTGCCGCGCCTCGTCAAAAACCGGCATGATGTCGGGAATGTCCGCCGTGGTGGCGGGCCGGATGATTCGGGAAGGGCTGTTGTTCATTTTCAGGATATGGGTTTGTTGTTTCGGATAAGTTCCCATTTGTAGAGACGCGATTAATCGTGTCTCTACATATGGATAACCTTCACTGTTTCAACTCCTCTCTTTGTGCGAATCTGACACATATAAATACCCGCAGGCAGCGACGTGAAATCGAGCTCGGTATGGTTGATGCCGGCGGATTGCAACGCTTCTGGTTTGTAAAGAACCATGCGGCCGGTCAAATCCAAGACCGAGATGTTGACGGGAGAGTCTTCATCTAAACGATACTGCACGGTCAGCGTATTGGCTACTGGGTTTGGATAGACATGCGTGTTGGAGACGGCGGGATGTTCGTCGATGCCTACGTTAGTAGATTCTGCATAGTCCATCAGCATTGCCATATTGTAGCGGGCAATGTCCGCGTGATAGGCATAATTGTTGGAATCCCACACGTCGTGTATGGAGTGATATGAGGTCGAGAAGGTGTATTCGATGGCGAAAACGGCACGAAATCCAGACTGATAGTAGGCGTAACTGTCGCTATACTGCGAATCTTCGTTCTCGGATTCGGAAGGGATTACCGGATCAATGTTGGTATATTGGGCGCAGAGGTCGGCGGCGCGGCTGACAATGTCGAGCGCGTTGTTGTACCAGTGCAGCTTAACCCGCCAATTGTCGTCTGGTTGGTAGCTCACCATGTCGTTGTTCAGCATAATGGCGATTTTCTCATTGGCTTGAGCGCGTTTCTGCGCATCGAAATAGGAACCGTAAAGGCCGAGCTCTTCACCGTCAAACGCCATGAAGTGGATGTCGCGGCGGAACTGGAGGCCGTTTTCGTGACAGATGCGGGCCAACTCGAGCATCACGGCCACACCTGAGGCGTTATCGTCGGCACCGGGTGCGAACGACTGCAGCTGGTAATTCTGATCATAAGAAATGGCGTCGAGATGGGCACCAATCAGCACTAAAGAGTCATCCTTAGGGTTCGGGGACTGCAAAACGCCCTTTACGTTGTAAAACCACTGTCCGACATTTCCAACTAACCAGTTGTAATCTGTTTTGTAAAACGAGTCGATTTCGGCTGTAATGCCGTAGTTGTTAAGACGTTGTATCAGATATTCCGCCACCTCGATATTGCCGCCTTCGCGCAGTGCGAAGCGACTCCCGAAGTTCTGCAGATCCATCACCGTGCGCAGCAAACTGTCCGCATTAATCTGTGACAAAAGGTTTTCGATATCACCGGGAGTTTGTGCCCGCAATGTTCCAGCTAGCGTGGCGCAAACAAACATAATAGTTGTGAAGGTCTTTTTCATCATTTTTTAATATTGTCTTGAAAAATTAAAATGCAAAAATACAATAATTTGGATTATCCAACTGCCAATTGCATTTTTACTCCATATCAAAATTTTCGGCGAAAATATAAAAAATTATTATTGTTTCCACCTTCGAAAATTTTATTACTTTTGAATTATTATGTTTTCAATAAAGGCCTCTAATCATCAAACGTCATACATCTTACGTCATAAGTCATAAGTCACAAATCATAAATCACACGTCATACGTCATACGTCTCACGTCATAAATCAATGATAATCACCTCGTTATATCCACTAATTTTTTTTTTTTTTACACCCCTTGTCACCTTTTGCCCCTCTCTTGCGTTTAACCATTGAATCGATTCGATAACAAGAAATGTCAAACCTTAAAAATTCAAAGAAATGGACCAAGATATTTTAGGAATCATAATGATTATCATCATCGTAATTGGATGCTGTGTGGTGTCCCGATCGTGATTGTCTGGCTTGTAAACAGACGGAAACAGCACGAAATCGACAAACAGACGGAACTTCTGATGGCAATGATGGAGAAACACCCCGACCTTGACCCCGCCGAGGTGATGAAAAAGCTGAACGTGTCGAGCAAATCGCATAAAACCACCAAACAGAAGCTGCTGGAAAACGTCTTCAATGGCGGCTTGATGCTGCTGATGGGTCTTGCCATCCTGATCCCGCATCTCTGTGGACTCACCTTCTTCGGCAACAAGACTAACGGAATCTTCATCGGCGGCGTGATGGTGGCCATGGGCGTGTCGTTCCTCCTCTACTACCTGGTGTCGAAAAAGCAGCTGAGCGGTGAGATTGAGGCCGAAGAAAAACAGTTGAAAGAACAGCAATAATCGCACTGATGAAGCGAGAACAATTCATAGCCATCATTTCATCCGAGCAGGAGTCTTTGCGAAGGTTCCTGCTTGCCCTGTGCTGCGGCGACCGGATGGAGGCGGAAGACATCGCGCAGGAGGCGATGGTGAAGGCGTACATCGCCTCGGACCGCTTCGTGGAACGGCACAAGTTCTCCAAATGGCTGTAAAACAGCATTTTTCGAGAGGCCGCGGTAAATTAAGACAAATTTTGGAACAATGAAAGAGAAAACGATAGAAGAGATGTTCGCCCACTATCAGCCGGATTTGGGCGACAGCGGAGAATACATGGCGCACCTCACCAAGAAGTTGGAGACGGCGGAATATGCCAAACAGTACAAGGCGGAACAGACGAGACGTTATCGTCGTTTGATGGTGCTGATCTTCGTCGCGGGCGTCCTTACCGGCGGCATCCTGATGCTCATCACGCTGATGCATCCCGCATGGCTAGTACCCGAATTCTCCGCCCCGACACTTTCCATCTCGCTGACCATGATTTTTCCGAAGGTTTGCCTGCTGCTGGCAATATGCTTTATCAGTCTGGGCACCACGGGATTGGTGGGTTCGGTGGTGATGAACAGACGTAGGTGACTCGTTTAGAGAGATGTGCACATCGTTTTTACGATTATTTTGTATTTTTGCCGCCTTAATAACGGCAAAAGAAAGGATATGTCAACTTTGAATTCCAGAATATTGGTTGTCGATGACAACGCGGGCATTCGTGCCACACTGAAAATCCTGCTGGCACCGCATTGCGGAGCGGTGGAGGCCATCGCATCGCCTAAAACGCTCGTTAGCACAATGCAAACTTTCCGGCCCGACGTAGTGCTCCTCGACATGAATTTTGAAACTGACATCAACACGGGCAACGAAGGTCTCTTCTGGCTGACGGAGCTGAAAAAACAATTTCCTGATATTGAGGTGGTTCTGATGACGGCGTACGCGGAAGTGCCGCTGGCCGTAGAGGGTATGAAACGCGGTGCGTTTGACTTCGTTGTGAAGCCTTGGAACAACGAACAATTGATGGAGACGCTGTCGTCGGCGTGCCGGCAGCGGAAGTCGGGCAAAGAATCGAAAGAGAGTGCTCCTGTCGCGACAATGCTGTGGGGAAGCAGTCCTGCAATGACCGATATACGCCGTACGGTGGAGAAGGTTGCCCCGACGGATGCCACGGTGCTTATTACAGGCGAGAATGGTACGGGTAAAGATGTGCTAGCCAACGAGATACATCGCCTCTCGAACCGCGCGGGCAAACCTATGGTGAGTGTGGATATCGGCTCGCTGTCGGAATCTCTGTTTGAGAGCGAATTGTTCGGTCACGTGAAGGGCGCGTTCACGGATGCACGCACTGACCATACCGGCAAATTTGAGCTGGCCAACGGCACTACGCTCTTTCTCGACGAGATTGGAAATATCCCTTTGCATCTGCAGTCCAAACTGTTACGGGTGTTGCAGAACCGTTGTGTCACCAAGGTCGGCGACACCAAGTCCGTGCCCATCGACATTCGTCTGATTTGCGCCACCAACAAGGATTTGTCCGCGATGGTGCGCGATGGACGTTTCCGCGAAGACCTCTTCTACCGTATCAACACTGTGACCTTAATGCTGCCGCCTTTGCGCGAACGGACAGATGAGGTGGCTTCATTAGTGCATTTGTTCACAGAACGTTACGTGAATCAATACCATCGAAACGTAAAGGGAGTTTCCGACGAGGCAATAGCGTTGCTGGAACGTTGTGTGTGGTCGGGTAATGTGCGCGAGTTGCAGAATTGCGTTGAAAAGGCCGTCATTATGTCCGATAACGAAGTGTTGCTGCCAGAAGATTTTCAAATTGCTGAAAACCAGATAAATATAGCTCGTAGTTTAGTGACTGAAAACTCCTTGGAGGCGGCTGAAGAACGGGTGATTCGTGCTGCGGTGAAAAAGTACAACGGTAATCTATCGTTAGTGGCGAAATCATTGAATATCAGTCGTCCAACATTGTATAACCGCCTTAAAAAGTACGGAATATGAGTACTTGGATATGGATTCTCATCATTGTCGCGGGGTGTATCCTTTCTGCGTTGTTCGCCGCGAGCTTTATAGCTAGGCGTGACCGCGAAAAGGTCTCCTTTTTGATGGATGCCTTGGAAGATGGCGAGACCAATTTCCGTTTCCGTGAAAACACTGCTATCAATCGCGAACTCAATCGGTTACGTGGTATTTTGGATCGTAAGAACACCCGCAATGAGGCCCTTTCTTGGAACAAGCTTTTCCGAGTCATTACGCACGAAATCATGAACACGGTTACTCCTATTGCGGCCTTGAGCGATGCGCTTGCCAAAGATGACCGTTTGGATGTGAAGGCGGGGCTTGAGACCATTTCCGATTCCTCAAATGAGTTGATTCGTTTCGTAGAGTCCTATCGCAGTTTTGCCAAATCGGTTCCACCTGTCTGTAAACCATTGATGGTCAGCGAACTATTGGAGAAGGTGATTCGTTTGCACGATTCGGCGGTGAAGGAGCAGGGCGCAGAATTGACGATGGAAGTTCATACGACCGATTTGTTGATTTATGCTGACGAAGGACAGTTGTTGCATGTTTTTAACAACTTGATAAAGAATGCGTTGGAAGCTTCCGCCACGACCATCTCCATTGTGGCGGATCTAGACACGGAAGACCGCACGATTATCCGAATCAGCAATAACGGCAAGCCAGTGCCCATGCATGTGCGCGAGGAAATTTTTGTGCCGTTCTATACCACCAAGCCTAGCGGTAACGGCATTGGTCTGAGTCTTTCCCGTCGCATCATGAACGCCCACAACGGCGACCTGAAGCTGGTCCAAAGCGATGACCGCCAAACGGTCTTTGCCATAGTCTTCGCATAGTCCTCATGTTGTAAAATCCCCTTACACTTGTTGTAAGAAATTCTTACACATTTTCATTTGATATTTTTTGCTAAACCTTTGTGGTCCAACGGATAACATTGTTTGGCATTCTTTTGGCATTGTATTCGTCAAAACGTGGGACATGGTGTTTCACGGCAACTGTAGAGACGTGCCATGGTGCGTCTCTACAATGGCAAAAACGAAATGATATGGCAAAAAGAACGATTATAATATTGATGATGATGTTCGGGGCGGCGCACGCGCAGGACACGGCAGTGATGACCCTGCGTGACTGCGTGCGTTACGCGCTGTCGCATTCAGCGGAGGTGCGCGTGCTGCAGGCCGACCTCGGGGACGCGCAGCTGGCCCGCCGCAACGCCATCCTCAACGCCTTCACCCCTGAAATCGATGGTGGAGCCTACGCCTACTCCAACTTCGGGCGCTCCATTGACCCTGAGACCAATACCTACAGCAACACCACCTCCTTCCACAATGGCTACAGTCTATCCGCAGGTATCACCCTCTTTAACGGCTTTCGCGCAATCAACAACATGAAAATCACGAAGATTGCGGAGGCGACGGGTGTGACGAGAATTCAGCAGACGGAGGACAAAATCACGCTTGCCACGATAGAAGCCTACTGCAATGTGCTCTATTTCACGGAGTTGTCGAGGACAGTGCAGGCGCAGATGGAGACAGCGGAGACGGCTCTGCGTCTTGCGCAACGACAGAAAGATTTGGGGCAGAAGTCGCAGGCGGATGTACTGCAGATGGAGGCGGAACTTTCCGACCGTAAATACAAGTACATCGTCTGCGAGAACCAGCTTCAGAATGCTTATATCACACTGAAAGACATTATGTTGTTTCCGACAGAACAGTCGTTTTCCGTCACAGATGTGGAGGCGGACACGATGCTGTCGGATGCGGTGCACACGATGGAGGTGAGTCGGGCGGCAGATCGTCTGCCCGCTGTAATCATAGCCGAAAATGAGCGGCAGACCGCCCGCCTCGCCCTCAAGACCGCCCGCTGGCAGCTGCTACCCTCGCTGTCGCTGAATGGCGGCTGGTCCTCTACGTACTTCACCTATCCTGGTCGAACGGACTATGTGACCGCCCCATACGGACAGCAGATTGCCAACAACGGTGGTGAGTATGTGCAGCTTTCGCTGAATATCCCGATCTACAACCGGCTGTCGCGGCAGACGGAGATTGCCCGTCGTCGCAACGACTGCGACCGTGCCGAAGCTCGATACGCGCAGGCCCGGCAAACCGTTGAGGCCGAGATTCATCGCGCCATTGCCGACCGCGACGGAGCTGCCGCTGCCCTTCAGCAGGCCGAGCAGCACTCCGCTTTACAACAGCAGTTGTACGCCATGAGCGTCCGCCAGTTCGAACAGGGCCTCATCTCCGCCCTTGACTACCAGACCGTTGCCGACAACCACCTCACCGCCGTTGCCGACCTCCTCAACGCGCGGTTGCAGCTGTTTCTGAAGACGTGGGTGGTGCGATATTATCTTGGAGTTAGTAGTTAGCAGTTAGTAGTTAGCAGTTATGGACAGACAGATAGAACCAACCAAAGGATTCCGGAAACTCTTCACCCGCAAGGCGTTGCCCTACTGGGGCGGGGCGCTTCTGCTCGTCTTCATCGGGTGGTTAGTGCTGCGCGACGATGCGCGGAAGCTGCGCGTGGGCGGCGAGGCAATCACCGTCAGCGAGGTGCGGCGGGGCGAGTTCAACGACTACATCCGCGTGAGCGGGCGCGTGGTGCCGATGACCACCGTGCAGCTTAGCCCGTTGGAGGGTGGGGTAGTGAAGGAAATCGTCGCGGAGGAAGGCGCACACGTCCGCGAAGGCGACATCATCCTGATACTCAGCAACGAAAGTCTTGATATGCAGATTCTCAATGCTGAAGCCGACCTGGCCGAAAAGGAGAACATCCTCCGCAACACGATGATCCAGATGGAGCAGCAGAAGCTGACCCTGCAGCAGGAAAAGTTGCAGCTGCAGATGGAGGTGCGCCGCAAGAAACGCACCTACGAGGCGCAGAAGTCGCTGTACGACGACAACCTCATAGCCCGAGAGGCTTTTCTGCAGGCCGAGGAGGACTACCAGTTGGCCAAAGACCGCCTCACGCTGGTGGAGAACCGCGCCAAGCAAGACAGCCTCTACCGTTCGGTGGAGATCCGGCAAATGTGTGAGAGTCTGGAGAATATGAAACTCAACATGCAGATGATAAGACAGCGGAAGGACAACCTCACCATCAAGGCTCCGATTGACGGGGAACTTGGTCTGGTGGATGTGGTGCTCGGACAGTCTGTCGCGATGGGCAGCAAGGTCGGGCAGATCAACAATCAGGACAATTACAAGATTGAGGCCCTGATTGACGAGCACTACATCGACCGGGTGACGGCGGGTTTGGAGGCCGACTTCGAGCGGCAGGGCGGCAAGTGCAACGTGCTGATACGCAAGGTCTATCCCGAGGTCCGCGACGGCAAGTTCAAGGCCGACTTCAAATTCGCGGACGGCCAGCCAGAGAACATCCGCAACGGTCAGACGTTCTATCTGAACCTGCAGCTCGGTCAGCCGGTGGAGGCCGTCCTCATCCCGCGCGGCGCCTTCTACCAAAAGACCGGCGGCAAGTGGATTTACGTGGTCTCCTCCGACGGCAAGCGTGCCGTGAAGCGCGACATCCGCATCGGTCGCCAAAACCCGCAGTACTACGAGGTTTTAGAGGGGTTGGAACCCGGTGAGAGGGTGATCACGTCGTCGTATGACGGCTATGGGGAGGCGGAGGTGCTGGAAATGTAGAATGATGAATGAAGGGGAGAGTAAATACTTTTCCTAAAAATGGAATGCAAAGTAATACAAAAAGTGTTGTCTACGGGCAACACTTTTTCGTAAAAACTACTGGTTGTAAGCAACACTTTCCTCTGCCAAACGGTTGACATCAATACACTTTTCTGACGGAAAAAATCACTATCTCGACATTTTTCTGACAGAAAAAATCGGAGATGCTACACTTTTCCGACGAGCGTGACTTTTTCAACCAGAGCGAATTGTCCCAAAAATAGTATCTTTGCCATTGTGAAAGTCTCAATAATGCCTTTTGAGAAAAACGATATTGTCTGTAAAGAATCCTTACACCGTTGTAAGAAATCTTTACAGCGGCCTTTTTGTCGGATATTTAGAAGATTGAAAACCAATGGTTTATGTTTTTGGCACGGAAAATGATATGATAATTGTAGAGACGTGCCATGGCGCGTCTCTACAGATAGAAACCGAATGATTATGAGCAGTTATCTCAAATTCCTAAGCAGAAACAAATTATACGCCGCCGTGGAGGCGGTGGGGCTGGTCGTGAGTCTCGCGTTCGTCATCCTGATCGGCAACTACGTGTGGCAGCAGTACGCCGTTGCGCACAGCAATCCGTATGGTGACCGCGTCTATGCGGTGGGAAACCAGGAGTACCTTTCACTCTCCTGGTGGGACAAGTCCGTATTCGAGACCGAACTGCCTGAAGTGGAGGCTGTTGCCCGCATCTCTATGCCCGATGCCGACGGCTTCGTCTTCGTCAATGACGAGCCGGTTAGTGCCCTCGTCAACGAAGCCGATCCCGAAATCTTCGAACTTTTTCCTAGTCTCACCCTCATAGACGGCAGCATGGACGCGTTCCGCCGAAAAGGGAACTGCCTTATCTCCGAATCGCTCGCCAAACGTCTATTCAACGGCAATGCCATTGGCAAATCGATTACAATCACATACTGCCAGTATGATGAGAAAATCGAAAGGGTGATTTGCGGTATCTTCAAGGATTCCCCAAATTCCATGATTCCTTACACCGATGTGTTGCTAAATCCAACATTTACCGAATGGTACAACCAGGCGCCTTTCTCTTCTATCGGAGCCTACGTCACCTTGATAAAAGTATGTGAAGGTGTTGACCGTGAGCAACTTGCAAAGAAGGTTGAGGAAGTAGGACTACCACATTATCATAACGGTTTCGTGAACGCCATGCCGATTTATTCCCTGCCGGAAGTCTTTTTCTTGGGAAACCAGTGGGTGTTTAAGCGGGGTAACAAATCCATGCTGCAGATATTGGCGGTGGTGGTCTTGCTTCTGTTGCTTTCTGCGGTGTTCAACTACATCAACCTCAATATGGCCCTTTCGGGAAAACGTGCCAAGGAGATGGCCACGCGGCGGCTTAACGGTGCCACGCAAGGCCAGATTGTGCTAAAGTATATCCTTGAATCCGTGTTGTTTGCAGCGGTCTGTTTTGTGTTGGCATTCTTGTTGGCTTACGCTTTACTTCCGATGATGAACGGTTTGCTGAAAAGCGTTTCAGCTGGCGAATTGGGTATTGACGGACCAACTGACGGGTTTGTTCCAATCCGATTGGAATGGTCGGCGGGCACCGTGGCGGCATCTTTTGTGGCTGTCGTGCTATTGGGCGTGTTGGCGGGACTTGCCCCTGCCGCTGTGGCCTCGCGATTCGCGCCCATCGACATCGTGCGCGGCACCTACCGGCTGCGCAGCAAAATGTTGTTTAGCAAGGTCTTCATCGTGTTTCAGAACGTTGTCACTATCATCTTGATTGCCACGTCGTTGCTTATGGAGGTGCAGATGCGGCACATGGTGAACCGCCCCATGAACATGCGTTCCGAGGGACTCTACAACTTGCAGTTTTGGGCGAAAGACTACGGTGATGTGGCACCGCTCATCGACCGTTTGGAGAAAATTCCCAATGTGAAAGCGGTGGGCTACGGGCGCGGTTTCGCCGGGCAGCTGAATATGGGCACCAACGTCATCACACCCGAAGGAGAGTCTGTGGAGATGCAAATTGTCCTTTGTGATGAAACGTATTTCAAAATGCTTGGTTTACAAGTTGTTGAAGAATACAATCAGCCGCTTTGCAACTCGGTATGGATGTCGAGAGCACTGGCCGAGAAACTGGCTGTCAGCGATACCATGTCCGTGAATTACGCCAAACATTTGCACATCAACGGATCAAATCCAGAAGTGATTGGCGGCGTTTACGAGGATATCCCGACGCGCCCGGCTTCGTCTTCCGACCTCAACCAATATTCGGCGGTTATCATCGCAAAGGATGAGGATTTGGAGTGGGGAAACGGCATAATGATTGATGTGTCAGGCGATTACAAGGAGACCGAGAAAGCCATCTTGAAAGCTTACACGGAGTTTTCCAAAGCGCGGAACGGTATCTACGTTGCTCCAGCGCAGAATGGTTACACGCAAGACCTCAACCGTCTTCTGCTCCAGCCCGTCAAAACCGCAATGCGTCTGTTGGAACTGTTCATGGTTCTTTCCGTGCTGATCTCCCTGCTCGGCCTCATCGCCATGAGCACTTACTACAGCGGGCAAAACACCAAGAGCATCGCGGTGCGCAAGGTCTTCGGCAGCGATGTGCGGCGCGAGTTGCGGCGCACGGTGAAAGGTTATATGATGCTCGTCGGAATCGCGGCCATCATCGGTACTCCAATTGCTGTCTGGCTTTGCGGCAAATACTTGGAACGTTTCGCCTACCGCATTGAGCATTACGGCTGGATCATTGTCGTGGCGGTTGTGGTCACTATGCTGCTGGCCTTCCTCTCCGTGTTATGGCAGACGTTACGTGCCGCGAAGACGAACCCCGCGGAGGCCCTGAAAAAGGAATAAAGAGGTGTAGAGAGGCAAAATTTTGCGTATCTATAGAGGGTAGATCCATCGCCAAAACAAATCATAAATTGTAAAAATGGCGATTTATAAACCCTATATTTCGCCATTTTTAATCATTTTTATTTGTTTTGGCGAACTATCTGAATAAAATTGTATCTTTGCGCCTGTCATAAAACGGTATTGTCATGGATAAAAATTTTATCAGTAGAAGACAGGAAATCAGGTTGTTACAAGCTATTAAGGATTCTGGGGAAGCTGAATTTGTGGCCGTTTATGGTCGTCGGCGCGTGGGTAAGACATATCTGATACAACAATTTTTCGACAATAAGTTCGCCTTCTCAGCCACTGGTATCATAGAAGGCACCCGCGAAGAGGAACTCTTTGCCTTTACGAGTGCCTTGATTGCTGTTGGTTATACGGGACCTCAGCCCAAAACTTGGCTCGAAGCATTTGAGGGACTCAAATCTGTTTTAGAGAGACAGCCGCACAAAGGTCGTCAGGTTATCTATATTGACGAGCTCCCTTGCTTTGATACGCCCAAGTCTGGCTTTGTCCGTGCTTTAGGACATTTTTGGAACACTTGGGCCGCATTACGTAAAGATGTCATACTTATTGTTTGCGGTTCCGCCACCTCTTGGATGATTGAAAACATAGTCAATGACCACGGAGGGCTCCATGACCGAACCACACACACTATTTATTTGAGACAGTTTACGTTAGCAGAAACCGAATCCTATCTGCAGACTAAAAAAATCCACTGGCCACGGCAGATGATTGTCGAGACTTACATGATGCTTGGGGGCGTGCCCTATTACCTCAGTTTGCTCAACCCTCAAGAGAGCCTTGCCCAAAACATCGACAGACTCTATTTCCATAAAAATTCTGAACTTGGACAGGAGTATCAACGTCTTTACGCCTCTCTGTTCAAGTCGCCAGAGTCTTACATTCGCATTGTTGAGATATTAGGCAAGAACAAGCAGGGACTCACGAGAGGAGAAATTGCAGAAAAACTGAAAATATCATCCAGCGGGACGCTGAGTAAACAGCTTGAAAATCTGGAATATTGCGACATCATCCGCCGATATGTGACCAAAATTGGAGGCAGGCTAAAGACCAACGAGGCCTATTACCAGCTGGTTGACCTTTTTACACTTTTCCATCTCACCTTCTCCAAAAAGCTAACTACTGAAGATTATTGGGAGCAGCGTCTCAACACCCCAGTTCTCAACAGTTGGCAAGGATTAGCCTTCGAGCATGTGTGCATGGTTCATATTAGGCAGGTACGACATGCTCTTGGCCTTGACAAGATTGCCGTTGAATATTACTCATGGCGAAGTTCCACAGCTCCACGTGCCCAAGTGGATATGATTATCGAACGTGCCGATCGTCTTGTTAACCTCTGCGAAATCAAATACACCCAATCAGAATACACCATCACTTCCAATGAGGACCTGAAAGTCCGTAACCGTACGGCGGCATTCGTCCGGGAGACCAAGACCCGAAACGGTATTCTTCCCACTTGGATCACTCCATTCGGTCTCTTTCATAACGAATATTCCGTCTCTGTCCAATATCAGGTTACGCTGGACGATCTGTTTGTTGATTGAGTTGGCTACAAATCCATAACAACCCGCGCAGACCATCTGTAAAGAACTCTTACACCACTGTAAAAGATCTTTACATTGTGCGTGTTGCTTGTATTACTAATCTGTTGTATATCATAGGTTTATGAGTTTGGCACGATTGCTGTCTGTCCATATCAGGTTTTATTATGGTTTGATATGAAAAGTTACCTCAAATTCCTAAGCAGAAACAAACTCTATACCGCCATCGAGGCGGTGGGGCTGAGCGTGTCTCTCGCGTTTGTCATCATCAGCTTCTGCTACGTGATGCAGCAATATACCGTGCCGCGTGAGAACCCAGACCGCGAGCGGATATATGCCGTGGGCAGCGAAAATATGACCAATCCTTACGGCATGAAGGAAATCATTGGCGACAAACTTCCCGAAGTGGAATGCGTGACCCATTTCTATTTCCAAAACGACCAGCTTTTGAGAACGGAAGACGAGTCGTGTGTCGGCAATTGCTTGTTCTGCGACCGAGAGTTCTTCAACATCTTTCCCGTCCAGTTCAAGGAAGGTGGTCCCGACAATCTTACAAAAGCTCATGTTGCCTTCATTTCGGAAAAGTTGGCTTCCAAAATGGGAGGGGAAGTGGTTGGCAAACAGGTGATTGCGGACGAAGACACGCTGACGGTGGTAGGCGTGTTCTCCGATTTGGGTAGTTCTTTGTTGTATGATGCCGATATCATTGGCCACATAGAACCCAGTAAGTGCATGGCTGTTTACAGACAAAACCCGCTTTATTATCAGAATTCTATCCATACTTTCATGAAGGTGGTGCCGAATGTTGACCGTGTGCTTTTAGAAGAAAAGGTGACTGAACTTTGCAAGAAGACTTATGGTGATTTGTTTACCGTTTTTTACGAGGAAGGCATCACGGTTATTCGGCTGGATGAAATCTTTTTCAGCGACACAAAATGCCATTTGCAACAAGGTGACAGGTCGATGCTCCGCAACGTGGTTGTGGTCGGGCTGCTGCTGCTGCTTTCCGCTCTCATCAACTATGTCAACCTGAATGTGGCGCTTGTAGGAAAACGTGCGAAGGAGATGGCGTCGCGGCGATTGCTTGGAGCGCAGAAGTCGGCTGTCATCGGACGTTTTCTGGCCGAATCGTTCCTGTTCACCCTCTGCTGCTTTGTCGTCGGTTTGCTGTTAGCCGATGCAATCGTGCCTTTTGTCAACGATTTGTTGAGGGCAGATATGGCGGTGCGTATTCCGTTCACGACGGGTTATCTCCTTGCCTATCTGCTGATGGTGGCGGTGGTGTCGCTGCTGGCTGGTATTTTGCCTGCGGTCATTGTGTCACAGACCAAGCCCATTGATGTGGTGAAAGGCACCTTCCGCTTCCGTTCACGCAAAGAGTTGTCGCGGATCTTCATGGTAATCCAAAACGTCATCTCCATTGTGCTGATAGCCTTGGTGATTACGATGCAGTTGCAGATGCGGCACATGGTGAATCGCCCCGTCGGTCTGCAGACGGACAACCTCTATTTTATCAGTTCCAAGTTGGATGTTATTCCTGAAAAGACTGCTTTCATTGACGAGCTCCGCAGTTTGCCTTGTGTGAAGGAATTGGCTTTTACTGAGAATGTTCCGGGCGTTTCAACCACGTATTTCCTAATGGCTAAAATGGGCGAGACGGAAAAAGACACAAGGGTCGCTTCGTTTCATTGCGACTCGGCGGCCTTCCGCATGATGGGTTTTCAAGTGATTGAACAGTTTCATGAACCGGAGGCAACGAGTTTTTGGATGACGGAAAGTACCGTGGCCGGCATGACGGGGTTGCCACGCGGAGTCTATAACTACGACACGATTTTTGCCTGGAAGCAGGGCAATATCGGTAATGATGTGTGCGGTGTCATTAAAGATTTCAACATGTTGGATGCCCTGCATGCAGCCGACGAGGACTTTACCATTGTCTTTTGCAATGACAATCCTATTTTTGTGGGAAGCGCTCATCCGTTGTTGGAAATCGTGGGCGACCACCAGGAGGCCAAACGTGCCATTGATGCGGTTTATAAAAAGCACTGCGAGAAGATGTTAGGCACCTATATGGAGCCGGAATACAACGATTTCCTGAAGAATGTTGTTGCCTCGAAATATAACAAGACAAAGCGGCAGATGCGCCTCATCGAGCTGATTATGGGCATTTCGGTGCTGTTGTCGTTGCTGGGTCTGGTGGCCATGAGCACCCATTTTGCCTCCGAACGCGAAAAGAGCATCGCCATCCGCAAGGTGTTTGGCGGCACCTTGGAGAGCGAAACCCGCCGCAATCTGAATGAGTATGTCATCATGATACTGATAGCCAACGCGATAGCGATTCCCTTGGCCGTATGGTTGTGCGGACGTTATCTGGAGGACTTCGTTTACCGCATCGACCTGCATCCCTGGATCTTTGTGGTGACGGTGCTGCTGTCGTTCGTCATCGCCATCGGCTCCGTCCTCTGGCAGACCCTCCGCGCCGCGAAGACGAATCCTGCGGAAGCTCTGAAGAAAGAGTAAACGGCTAACAATCGTCGGCGAATTGAACGAATTATGCGAATTATATAAAGACATATTCCTTGAGCAGCCCCGGCAGGGGCAAGAGCTCGGTAGCCCTGTCATATAGAAACATCAAAATTCCTTAGATATGATACAAGTACAAAACCTCACCAAGATCTTCCGTACGGAAGACATCGAGACCCTCGCGTTAGACGGGGTGTCATTCACCATCAACGATGGCGAGTTCGTCGCCGTGATGGGACCGTCGGGCTGCGGCAAATCCACGCTGCTCAACATCCTCGGCCTCTTGGACAACCCCACCGAGGGCACCTACGAGCTGCTCGGCCAGCAGGTCGGCAGTCTGAAGGAGAAGGAGCGCACCAAGTTCCGCAAGGGGAACATCGGGTTCGTGTTCCAGAGCTTCAACCTCATCGACGAGCTGAACGTCTATGAGAACATCGAGCTGCCGCTGCGCTACCTGAACATCAGCGCCACGGAGCGCAAGGAGCGGGTTACGGCGATGATGAAGCGGATGGCCATCACCCACCGGGCCAAGCACTTCCCGCAGCAGCTCTCAGGCGGACAGCAGCAGCGTGTGGCCATCGCCCGCGCCGTGGTCGCCAACCCCAAGCTCATCCTCGCCGACGAGCCCACCGGCAACCTCGACTCCAAGAACGGCAAGGAGGTGATGGATCTGCTCACCGAGCTGCACAACGAGGGCACCACCATCGTGATGGTCACCCACTCGCAGCGCGACGCGGGCTACGCCGACCGCATCATCAACCTCTTCGACGGCAGGATTGTGGAGGATGTGTTGCCGGAACTGTGATTTGTGATTTGTGACTTGTGATGAAGATATGAAAAGTTATCTCAAATTCCTATCTCGCAACAAACTCTATACCGCCATCGAGGCGGTGGGCCTCGTCGTTAGTCTCGCGTTCGTGATCATTATCGGCAGCTACGTATGGCAGCAGTACAGCATCACACGCGAGAGCTCCGACCGGAAGGACATCTACACCTTCGGAACGCCAAACTGCACGGGGCTCACCTACGCCTTCCCCGACGAGCTCCTTGCGCGGGTTCCCGAGGTGGAGGCGGCGGTGCGCTATTGCGGGTGCCAGACGACGGTCGCCCAGTTGGGGGACGAGTATGTGCAGGTGAATGCGGTTGCCGTGGAGAAGGACTTCTTCACGATGTTCCCGCACCTCGGCCGCTTCGTCGAAGGCGGTCCAGAATGCCTTGATGCGCCTTCGAATGTGATTGTTTGCGAGACCTTTGCACGGCAGCACGACCTGAAATTTGGTCAGACAATCCGTATGGAAGGAGAAGAGTATCTCGTCGCGGGCATCATCAAGGATTTTGAAAACACCATTTTCGAAAACAGCGATCTGATTGTCAATGTACGCCATCCCGCCAACCGGTTTGCCACCGAATCGCCCTACGATGGTTTCGGTACGACTATCACCTTTGCGAAAATCGCTAAAGGCACTGACCCACAGGTGGTTTACGACAAAGTGAAAAAGGTCTGCAAGGAGATTTATCCTCTCCATTACGGTCATGGATCCTTCTTCGAAGAGTTGGAAATGACCCGATTCGACCAGCTGTTCTTCAAAGAGGATATTAACAGCTTTTTCAATCAAGGAGACCTTAAAACGCTGAAACTGCTGGCACTCGTCGGGCTGTTGTTGCTGCTTTCAGCGGTGTTAAACTACATCAACCTTTCGTTCGCGCTCACGGGGAAACGCGCCAAGGAGATGGCCACTCGTCGCCTGCTCGGAGCGCAGAAAGGGGAAATTGTCTGGAAATATGTCGCTGAATCATTGGTGTTTACAACGGTGTGCTTCAGTTTCGGACTCTTGTTGGCCTATCTGTTGGCACCGTCGGTCAATGCCTTGCTCAACAATCCCGATGTGCCCATTCGGATACGGATGTCGTTTACGTATATCTTGGCCTATCTTGCTGGTATCTTGGTGGTTGGTGTACTCAATGGCATCATTCCGGCCTTGTTTGCCAGCCGCGTGCAGCCCATCGATGTGGTGAAGGGCACTTTCCGCCGCAACACGAAAATGGTGTTCAACAAGGTGTTCATCGTTGTTCAAGGCATCTTTGCGGTTTTCCTCATCGCGATGGCCATCGTGATGGAGGCGCAGTACCGCACCTCGCTCCACCGTCCGAGGCACTGCAACACACAAGACAAATACTATCTGTTCGTGCCCACTCAAAAACCTCAACCACAGTTGTTTGAGAAACTTGAGAAACTGCCCTGCGTGAAGCGGATTGGCCGAAGTGCAGGTGCCCCTGGTTATCTTTTTGGGATACAGTATAATTGGACAGAGGACCGGAACATCACGTATTGGCATTTGCAAATGGATACGGTCGCCTTTCAGATGCTTGATTTTGAAATACTTAAAGATTACAAAACCCCAATTTACAATTCAATCTGGTTTGGTGAGCGGGCTTTTGCCGCTACAGGTTTCAGCGAAGAGGACCACGTCATCAGTAATCCTATTACACCGGGAAAGAAGGAATGCGAGCAGGTGGCGGGTGTGATTCGTGATATTCCCGTCAACAACAACAATATGGGCGAAGAGGCCAATGTCATCATCAGCGTTTTGAGGGAGGCAGATGTTCCAGTGGCTGGTTTCCTGATGGAGATTGCAGGCGACCATTCGGAAGCCGCGAAAGCCATCACCAAGGTGGTTGATGACTGGTGTGGCGAACAGCAGATGTTTTATTATGCCAACGGTTTTATTGACGATTTCTACCGTGATGCGTTGAAACCCGCCAAGAACAACATGCGCTTGTTGGAGATTTTCATGCTGTTGGCCGTGCTGATTTCGCTGCTCGGGCTTCTGGCCATGAGCACCTACTATGCGGGCGAGAACGCCAAGGGCATCGCTGTGCGCAAGGTGTTCGGGAGCACCGTCAAGAGCGAAACATGTCGCACCGTGCAGGAGTATATGCTGCTGGTCGCGGTGGCCTGCGTCATCGGTGTACCGATAGCGGTCTGGGCGGCACAGCGTTACTTGGAGGGCTTCATCGTCAGGCTGGAGCACTACGGTTGGATCTTCTTCGTCGCCGTGGTCATCTCCCTCGCGATGGCCTTTCTCTCCGTGTTGTGGCAAACCTTGCGCGCCGCGAGGACGAATCCTGCGGAGGCGTTGAAGAAAGAGTAAACGGCGAACACGCATCATGCACACACCGTGCTGTACGCTACCAGCCTAATCCTTTAGACAACGGACAGATAAGCCAAAATAGTTCGAGATACCCACTTCTTGAAAGTTCGCCAAATCATTTTGAATATTCCTATAAGCAGCACCGTTTACTCCT
>ONHS01000049.1 GCA_900317715.1 uncultured Bacteroidales bacterium
GGTTTAGGTCGTCATCGCGTCACTTACGGCGAACAAACCGGTGTGGGCACCACCCTTTTCTTCTTTGGCTCGTTGGGCGCAACTATCGGCTTGCGCTATTGGTCGCTGCATGACAACCCGCTTAATGTGAACAATAATTTGGATATGAAGGATTTCTTCAAGGTGGGCAAGTACACCAAGGAATCGTTTGAGGGAATGGAAAAGGGACAGCCTAAACGGATCTTCTACTACACTTCGTACGCTTTTGCGGGCTTGGCGGCTGTCATTTATGTGAGCGATGTGTTGTACACCCTTATTCGCGGTTCCGTGAATGCCTCACGTCAAGCAAAGTATAAGAAATGGTGTATGGGAGCGTACTATGAACCCGCATCGAAGACCCCCGTCATTCAGTTCAACTACAAAATCCAATAATACGTGAACGAATTTGATTGTTGATGGAGAAAATCCACCGTAACTATTGATTTTATAGTTTTTAATTTGTATTTTTGCTGCCATGTTTTTCATCAATGGTTTATTCATTTATACCATCGCAAAAACAGGTGGAAAAAAAGAGAATAGCAAGTTGTTGCTGATAAATAATGATTTTCTGATTTGTCAACAGTTAAAATGGTAAATAATCACGTAATTAAAGCAAGTAATATGTTAGTCTATCAATTGAAACGTTTATTAGCGGGTCTTGTCGTAGTGGCATTGTTGGCTGGTTGTAACAGCGAGCATGCTTTCGATTTTTCCCGCTTGCATGATGTAGAAGCTGAGGGTACATGGGGGTTGCCGCTCATGAATGCAGACTACACCATTGGCGACATACTGTCGTTGGCAGACAATCCGGAACTCATCCAGGTAGGCAATGACGGCACGTTGGAAATCCATTATGAGTATGAGGTTGACTCCGTCGTTTCCGCGTCTAAATATTTGGATTCCTATTTCAATAACCCCATAGAAGTTTCTGGAAGTGCGTCGTTTCCTTCCATGGATCTGCCCATTCCATCGGGTAATATGCAGGTGCTGTATCGCGATACGATTCCTGTCGCATTCCCTTCTGATTTGGTGGTGATTAACCGTGCCGATTTGAAGTCTGGACTGATCACGTTTAATATCACATACAATGTTGATAGGCAAGTTCATGTGGTGGCCACATGTCCTCAAATCGTGAATGCGTCGGGACAACCGCTCCGTGTGGATGAAATCTCTTCCAACGGCACTCTCCATAATACTTATGATTTGAGCGGTTATTCATTGGTCCTTTCCAATAATAGCCTGGAGGTATATTTGGAGGTTTCTTGTCCGTTAAGCGGCGCACCATTGCCTAGCGAACTTTCATTCTCATATAACCTTTCCCTTTCTCAAATTCTTTTTTCTGAAATCAGAGGCTCTTTCGCGCCCCTTTCAGTGCCGATTGATAACGAGTGGGATTTTGAATTGGATTTTCTGAAGAACCATTTGTCCGGTTCACTTACCTTGTTAAATCCGCAGATCAAGTGCGAGATTATGAACACTTTTCCTGTGGACGGTGTCATCGAACTGGAGAAAGCGGAGTTTTCGGGTGTGGGCGTGCAGTCTTCTTTGCTCAGAACCACCCCTGCAACCATTTATGTGCCCGGAGCTACTTCACAATTCACCCCTGTGGACTTGCCATTGGCAACATCCATCATGCTTTCCCCTAACTTCGAGCATTTTAAGCTCAAGGGAGATGCCGTGATTAACCCCAATGGTATTGGTTCTGAGTTGGTGCTGTCCGAAAATCAGCTCATCCATCTTCGTTTCACGGTGGTGCTGCCGTTGCACTTAACCACGGACAATATCGTGTTCAGAGATACTATCCCTATTGGGAATATCGATATTCCTGACGAACCGGCTTTTTCCAATCTGTTTGTCCGCCTGGGAATCAACAATGGCATCCCGCTTAATTTCGGCATGCAAGTCTATTTCTATGACTCTCAAACGCAAACTGTCAAAGACAGTCTCTTTATGAATCCACAAATCATTTCGAGTGGAACAGAAGAGCATCCTCGTGAATCAGAACTCTTCGCCTCTCGCGAGGATTTGAGGGCCGTGCAAGAAATGCTCTCGTGTGACAATATTATTCTACGAGCAACCGTATATAATGACAACGCTCCCGTCTATATCAAGTCGGACCAGAAGTTGGGCGTCCAGCTTTCGGTCAAGTTTAATATGGATGTGAATGCCTTAGTGAATCATGAACCATAAATCGAAGATTATGAAGAGATATTTAGTCATTTTAGCGGTAATATTGAACGGAATCGTTGCCACGTACGGACAAAACCTTGACGTGTTCCATTTTATGCGTACATCGCCCTTTCGGAATTTTGACACGCCTTCTTGCGAAACCATCTACAATGGATATGTGAGTCTTCCGGGTGGTCAGGTACACGTGGGTGGAAACCTTGGCTCTATCCGTTACAATAACCTTTTTGCGACGGATAATGAGGGATATCCGACCACGCTGACAGCCACTCGTTTCGCGAATAGCCTATCCAAGAATAACTACGTGGGTGCGATCTCTTCCATGGAATTGCTGGGTTTTGGCTTCCGTGTGAAAAAGAAGTTTTTCATCACGATGGACTATCGGCTGCGTTTTAATGCGGATATTCGATATTCCAAGGCATTGTTTGGGTTGCCAGTATATGGCAATATGGCATACGTGGACGATCCTGCAGATATGAATATCAGCGCGAATGTGAGTACCTATCAGGAAATTGGAATTAGCGTCAGGCATAAAATCAACGACCGCATGTCGTGGGGTGTCCGTCCTAAAGTGTTGTTCGGTATGGCCAACCTGCGCGCCGACAAAGTCTCTGCGCTCTTGACCACCGACCCGGTGAATTACGGTCTTGCCATGCAGTATGACGCGCTGATCAAGGCTTCCGCCATTATGCCTTATTCCTTGACATTCGACAAGGAAAACGGGTTCTCTTTCGACTATTCTACGAAATCGAGTGATATTATCGATAATTTATTCAAGAATCCAGGAGTTGGAATTGATTTAGGATTCACTTTCAAGCCGCTGCCCGCCTTCAATGTGTCGTTCAGTGTCTTGGATTTGGGCTTTATCAATTGGAAGACCAATACCACGCAGATGCAGAGTGTGCTGTATGATGCCGGCCGTTTTTACGAAGATGGCAGTCTGGTATTTGGGGGAATGACACAAGATGACATCCAGTATCTGATTGATGGTGGAAAGATTGGGGATTATCTGGATACTCTTGCCTATTATTTCCCGTTGGAGGTGGGGCCGACAAAATCGTATGTCACGGCAACACCTGTGAGAGTGGTGGCCCAAGGGGACTACGAGTTCGCCAAGCACCATACGGTTAGTGCAGCCGTGCAATTCCGTTTTGCCAGCCGCTATGTTCAACCATCCTTTACTATTGCTTACGATGGTAGTTTCTTTGATATTATCGATATCTGTGTGGCTTATACGATGCAACGTAAATCCTTTGACAACTTGGGTTTTGCCATAGGTTTGAATCTCGGTTATCTGAATGTTTATGCGGGAACCCAGAATATAGTATCCCTGCTGTCTTTCAAGGATTCTTCCCAGCTGACCGCCACCGCAGGTATTGTCTTCAATTGGGGACATTTCAAGAATTGGCGTGAGAAATATCCGAAAGAAAAGAAAAAAGTTGAGGTAAACAAATAGAATAAAAAAACGCTCCGATCAACATCGGAGCGTTTTTATTATCATTGGAAACGTTGATTACCATGCGAAGAGCGGACGGTCGTGCATCATGTCGTTGACCGTCTTGCGGGTCTTGGCGATGAGTTCTTCGTTCTCGACGTCGCAGAGCACCTTGTCGATCATCTCCACGATGACGGGCATGTCGTTCTCTTTCAGGCCGCGGGTGGTGATGGCGGGCGTACCCACGCGGATACCGGATGTCTGGAAGGCGGAACGGGTGTCGAACGGCACCATGTTCTTGTTGATGGTGATGTCGGCCTTCACGAGGGTGTTTTCAGCCACCTTGCCGGTCATTTCGGGGAATTTCTTTCTCAGGTCGATGAGCATCAAGTGGTTGTCGGTACCGTTGGAGATCACCTTGTAACCTCTTTCCACGAAAGCGTTGGCCATAGCGTTGGCGTTGAGCTTCACTTGCTTGACGTATTGAGCGTAGTCGTCGGTCAGAGCTTCGCCGAAAGCGACAGCCTTAGCGGCGATGACGTGCTCCAGAGGACCGCCTTGGCAACCCGGGAACACGGAAGAGTCGAGGATCTGGGACATCATCTTCACGACGCCCTTCGGGGTGGTCTTGCCCCACGGATTCTCGAAGTCCTTGCCCAACATGATGAGACCGCCGCGAGGTCCACGGAGGGTCTTGTGGGTGGTGGTGGTCACGATGTGACAGTGCTCCACAGCGTTGTTCAACAGACCTTTGGCGATGAGGCCGGCGGGGTGGGAGATGTCAGCCATCAGGATGGCACCGATCTTGTCAGCGATTTGGCGCATGCGTGCCCAATCCCAGTCGCGGCTGTAAGCGGAAGCACCGCCGATGATCAACTTCGGTTTTTCGCGGAGAGCCACTTCCTCCATCGTGTCGTAGTTGATGCAGCCAGTCTCTTCGTCAACTTGGTAAGCCACAGGATGATAGAGGATACCGGAAGAGTTCACTGGGGAACCGTGTGACAAGTGACCGCCGTGGTTGAGGTCGAGACCCATGAAGGTGTCGCCCGGTTGCAGGCAAGCCATCAAGACAGCCATGTTGGCTTGTGCGCCGGAGTGCGGTTGCACGTTGGCCCATTCGCAGCCGAAGAGCTCTTTCACGCGGGCGATGGCCAGTTCTTCAGATTGGTCCACAATCTGACAACCGCCGTAATAGCGCTTGCCCGGAAGACCTTCCGCATATTTGTTGGTCATCACAGAACCCATGGCTTCCATCACCTGGTCGCTCACAAAGTTCTCAGAAGCAATCAATTCGATGCCGTTGGTCTGGCGCTCGCGCTCCTGTTGAATCAGATTGAAAATTTGTTCGTCTCTTTTCATACTTTTATACTAAATTATTGATTATAAATGCTTTGAGTTTTTCTTCTAGAAAATGCAAACATACACTTTTTTCACATATAAAAAAATCTTATATTTGCAGCTTGTAATTGTTGAACGTTTTTTTTATGAAATTATTCAAAAACATTTTATTGCTGATAATCTGCATATTGTCATGTTCAGCCGTATTTGCGCAGGTGGATACGGCATTTTGGTTTGCGGTGCCTCACATCACGCACGATCATGCGGGGCGTCCCATTAAGTTGTGTGTGACGACGCTGGATAGTCCCGCCACGATCACCATCACTAAACCCGCTGCCGGAAATGCGGTGGTGGGAACCTTCACGGTGCCGGCGAATTCGTCTCATTATCACCAAATTGTGGGTGGCGACCAAGATAATCTCTCTAATATTGCCGATTTTGAGTGTAATCAGAATCAGACTTCCAATTACGGTTTGTATATTCATTCCACGGCCAAAGTGAACGCTTATATCGCCATTCAAAGCAACAATAGTGAGATTTATGCTTTGAAAGGGGCTAACGCGTTGGGAACGCATTTTTTCATTCCGATGCAGTATCAATACACAAATGCCACGCTTTATAATGATGCTAGAAATAGCGTGGAAGTAATTGCTACAGAGGATAATACGTCAGTTACGATCACGCCTTCCGTTGCTTTGTACGGTGGTACGCATCCTGCTAACACTCCGTTTACAGTGATGTTGAATAAGGGGCAAGTGTATAGTTTCGCATCCGCACAGCAGTCGGGTAGTGGGCACCTTTGCGGCACAGTGATAACTTCTACCAAACCGATAGTCGTGGATGTATCCGACGATTCCGCCACGCCGAACGGTAGCAACCAAGACTTGGTGGCTGACCAAATTGTCCCTGAGGAATTGGCTGGTACAGAATATATTGTAGTGCCATCCCCCACCGCTGCCAATAATACGAACGGCTCCCAAGGTTTGAGCGACTATGCCTTCATTTTTGCTTTGGAGGATGCAACGAATGTGATCGTTTACAGTTACGCCAGTGCCACTAGTACAAACGTGACCCAAACGGAATATTCGAATTTGAACAGAGGCGCCAAGCGCAGTTACCATTTCACGAACAACAACCCCATCTTTGTGTATTCCAGCAAGCCCGTTCTCGTGTTTCAGGTGACGGGCGCGGGCAATGAGTTGGGGGGCACGTTGCTTCCGCATGTCTATTGCACGGGTTCCACGCAGGCTTCTTACATGCCGCTTCCTCACCCACAGGGAAGCTCCCATGTGAAGCACATTTATCTGACGCTGCTTTGTAAACAACAATATATCAGCGGATTTCTGATCAATGGGCAAAGCAATTACCTGACAGAGAATGACTGGAAAACGATACCCGGAACCTTCAGCTACAAATATTGCCGGAAAGAAATCACTTCGCTGAATACGGCTTCTTCTATTCGCATTACCAATTCTTTGGGCAAATTCCATCTCGGTGTTATTGACTTTCATCAGCCATCAAGTAACTCTTACGATGATTGCTCCATCAGTTATTTCAGCGACTACTCCACGTCCAGCAAGTTGTCTTGGGACACGGGTTTTGTCCATTCCGACTACTGTCAGGGTGATACGATCTATTTCGCTTTTGACACCGTGGATGTGAATCAATTGAGAGTGTATGGTCCGAATGGCTTTTCGGATGAATCCGATCCCCAATTTTTGGCGAATGTGATGCCGGAAAACACCGGTTTTTACAGAGTGGAGGGCCACGACTCGCGTAACTGCTTGATAGAGAATTTTACCGACACCATTTGGATTGAGGTGCACCCATCGTTGCAGACGACGGTCAGGGATACGATTTGCCCGGGTGTAGCCTATGAAGGCTATGGTTTCCACATTGAGGCGGATCTTACGGGCGAGTTGGGCACGGTGACAGATTCGATGGTACTGCAAGAGTCGATGTTCGGTTGCGACAGCGTGGTGACCCTTGAATTGACGATCCGCGACAGTGTGAAACAACACACCGTTTACGATGAGGTGTGCTATGGGGAAGCCTACAACGGGTTCGGCGGTCTCTTCCATTTTCCTGCCGACAGTGCGTTGGAAGTTAAGACTTTACTGGATACGGTTCACCTGACTCCTGAAGGGGGCGGTTGCGACAGCCTGCTCATTCTCGAGCTCACCGTTCGTGACAGTGTCCGCGCGGAATTCAACAAAACGGCTTGCAACCAGTACACCTGGAATGGTCATACGTATGTGGAGACGGGCGATTACATCCAGACGTTGGACGATGCGAACGGTTGCGACAGCGTCGTGACGATGCATCTGGAAATCGAGGTGCCCGAAGTGGAGATTGTAACCTCCGGGGAGGATTTTTGCGAGTACGGTGAGCTAATTTTGACAGCGGAGACCGATTACGAGGAGTATATTTGGAGTACGGGAGAGACCTCTCCGTACATCACGGTCACTCAGCCGGGATTATATACGGTGACCGTAACAGAGGGTGAATGTCAGGCTTCCGAGCATTACACGGTGCCCACTTGTGAGTTCAACATCTTCATGCCCAATGCCATATCTCCTTCGAAATCAGATGGTCTCAACGATTACCTCTCCTTGCCCGCATACGTCCACCGTTTCCTCACCAGTTTTGAGATTGAAATCTACGACCGCTGGGGCGAGCTGATTTATTGGAATAACGACATGAATTTCAAGTGGTACGGCGAGAACGCGCACATCGAGGATGTGTATGTCTGGGTGATCCGCGTGAAGAATTTGGATGGGAAGCAGTTTACGTATAGGGGGACGGTGACGGTGCTGTAATTAGTTAGCAGTTAGCAGTTAGCAGTTGGGGGGCGAAAGACCATATATTAAACTACTTCCTTAAGCCGTCCCGCTAGGGGCAAGAAGCCCGGTAGCATCGGATGAGACGATGAATGGCGATGAATGGGGCGATGAATGGACGATGAAAAACGATGATGTGATGATGCGATGAATGGGCGATGAAACGATAGAAGACGTTTATGAATGTTGTTAAAAAGATATTAGTTTTTTTGTTGTTGTGTGCGGGGGTGGCATGTGTGGAGGCGCAGGTGACGGACGGACCTCAAGTGACGGGTCCGTGTACACCGTTCCCTTGTCCCGCACCGCCTATTTCCAAAATTGACAGCTTTCCCCATTCTTTCGACACCACATTATACAATACAAGCAGTATTGTTACGGATGATGATGGACACAATTATATATACACGTATAAGGGTGATACGCTTGTTGTTCGTTGTGGGTGGATATATAAATTTTATGTTGAAGCGGGTGCTACATACGAATGGAATACAGATATTAGCCAAGGGGTTGTTACTCCTCATGGAGGTAATGGGTTAAAGACAAAAATTACACTTTTCTACGATGATTTTACAACATCTGCCATTGTTTCCCAATCACCTGTGAATACGTCTATTGCTACACTTGCAGCAGGTTTGGCTTGGAAAGCAAATTATACAGGTATCGTGGGTGTGATGGTGACGCGAGGTGATGACGATTTGGATGTTAACGAGGATTATTGTGCCTGCAATGGTGATAATTTGCTGCTTCGTTATGATAAATTGGCAAATCCACCAACAGAATACTTTTTTATTTGGGGACGATATGGTACATCCGATACGATTCCTTGTGATGATGCCATTCACTATATCTATGATTCTGGATTAGGCTCTTTGAGTAATAATGCCACTGGTGATTACGCAAATAACGAGAATGGTTATTTGGTCCTTCATCCTGATGACCAGACGGCAAAACTGAAATTGTGGGGTGATAGCAAGCTGAAGGAAGGGGATACATTGTTCATCTATAATGGAGATTTGTCACAAAACCCTAATCTGATTCCGTATGATACGATTGTGGGTCAACAGCAATTGGGTAATATTGATAACCCCATTTTTATGTCTCAACCTGCCGGTGCACCTATCACTTTGAGGATGCAGACTGACTCTTCTTGTACTTGGGACGGACTGGTGTTGATGGCCAAGTGTTGTTTAAACCCTGGTTTGCCTACTGATTTGGAGGGTCACATGACGAGCGACACATCGGCATTGTTGACTTGGAATCCAGCTGCAGGTAATGAGATTGTCTATAATTTGTCGCTCTACACGGCAGATTCAGTACTTATTTTAACGGATGTGGTTTCTGATACATTTAGGCGTGTGGTTGGGCTTAATCCTAATGATTGTTATTTCTTTACCATTTCTGTGCAATCGAATTGTTCGATGGAGTCGGGCAGTGACGACGAAGATATGGACGTGACCTATAGTAACACTTTCTGTTACCCCTATTTTGTGACGCTGGGCGATCAAGTGGTCGATTTCGGTTTTAATACGGATACGCTATATGTGCCGGAGGGCGCTTATATAGACTCTTCTAATCATGTCAATGTCATCATTCACGAAAGCCAGATGCGGGTTTGTTATGGCCAATCCGCCAATATCTGCTACAATTTTCCTGAAAATGTCCATCTTTTCCGTGAAATGACGTGGAGGTCTGGGTATCAGATTGATTCGGTGGTGCCGAGACCGATAGACACCTCTTATACGGTGAACGACACCAATGTTTACATCACATATGCAGATACAAACGACATTGCCGACTGTTTCCATACGCCGCCGTTATACGAAAATGGCTATATAATGCTGGATGTTTTTACGGAGGGCTTTTCCCTCACGCGAGCCATTCTCCATATCATAGTGGACACGTTGCCAGAGGTTTACATCACGGTGAACAACGAAGATGTTTCGGATTATACCGCTTGTCAGAATACCCCCTCGATTTATTTCACAGCACACGGAGCAAATACTTATATTTGGACTGATTCGCTAGGACAATTGCTGCCACAGCAATCCGTTCCTCAACAACCGAATGCACAACAACTTGCTTCGTTTTATCAGGATAATGTCTATTATGTAGAGGGAACCGATAATAATGAATGTAAAGGCCGCGATACTATACGAACTCATGTTAATTTTCTTCCTAATTTACACTACAATAGCCATGATACGATATGTCTGGGCGACAGTGTTTGGCTCCATGTTTCCGGTGTCGAGAACTACACATGGGTGCGAAAAGACACGGTGCGTTGGGATACCACATATATTCATTATTCCAATCCCCTAAACAAAACCCGGCTGATTGCTGATATGCGGAATCACCCTTCGCTAGACAATCTTTATCGTGTCTTTTGTACTTCTTTTTGTAACATGTCCCAAGGTGATACGATCTTTATTGAAAGTCAGTATCTGTATGATAACCAATTGATGGATAGTTTGCTCAATCCAGTAAGTATGTTTATTTATGGTTATCTTGCCACGGATCACAACACACGGATTGATAATTACATCGAGGCGCAGGGAACTATGGATTCGTTGTTGGTCTTTCCAAGAAAAAGCACGGATTATGTGGTTTTCGGTACGGACACGAATGGTTGCTCCAGCAACGGACAGGCGATGATTCATGTGGAGGTGTTGCCGCACCCCACTATTCTGGACACGATATCGAGTAGTATCGTATGCGCACAGGATACGGTCACACTGTCCGCAACGGTGTTGATGGATGGCAATTATTCGTTCCGATGGACGAGGGAGGGCGACAGCACTGTGTTGGGAACCGGCACGACGTTTCAGTTTGTCCCAGATTCCTCTACGACAATCTATTTCAGTGTTTTCCATCTTAACGGTTGTGATACGACCGTGGCCTTCCCAGTGTTGGTTTATCCTCGTCCGAACATAGAATTGCACGCTTCCCCCGACACGGTGTGCCCTGGGCAGAGCAGTACGCTCACGATGAGCGGTTCGGGAATCACGGACTGGCATTGGGATGATAGTACAAGGTCAATGCCAAGGGTGGTGACGCCGGAGTCCAATTCCATATACTACGTTGAGGCTTCTGATGCGTACGGCTGTACTACGACAGAATATGTTTCGCTCTATATCCACCCAGTGCCGGAACCCGAGCGGATCTCGAATGACAGTATCTGTTTGGGTGCGTACGACACCGTGGTGCTGTCGGGAAATGCGACTCACTATCATTGGTTGGATAACGATTTGGCGCACAATGATTTTGGGGATTCGTTGTTTGTGTCGCCCACGGTTACCACGGATTATGCGGTGGCGTATGACAACGTTTATGGATGTTGGGACACGGCGCGGTTTACCATTTTCGTGTATGCTTTTCCGCAACCGCAAATCACGCCGGATGCGACGATTTGTCGTGGAGATTCCATACTGCTCACCGCTTCTGGCGGTGCCAATATCCAATGGGACGATGCGCAACACAGCACCACCCCCTCGATTTTGGTTTCTCCGGAAGACACTACCTCCTATAGCGTAATGGTGTATGATTATCTCGAGTGCTCCTCTACTGCCTCCGTGACGGTGAATGTGATTCCCTATTTTGACTTGTCGATCACAGCTCCTTTGGATACGGTTTGTCCGAATACGGTGGTGACGCTCACGGCGAATGGTGGCGCAGGGTACATCTGGAACGGCAATCCATCGATGACGGCTCCGAGCATTCAATTGCAGATAGACAGCACGATGGTGATTTCGTTGAGTGCGGATAATCCGGCCACCAATTGTTCTCGCACGGTCTATGACACGATAGTGGTAGTGCCTTTCCCTGAGTTTCATTTCGAAGCTCTACGGGATACGATTTGTTCGGGCGACACCCTGACCATCACCCTTGTGGGTAATGCGGCTTCTTACCTTTGGTCGAATGGATTTAATGCCACCACCTTGGTGGTCTCGCCTACTGAATCGGTTACCTATTCAGTGACCGCTTATTCAGAATATCAGTGTGAAACCACGCATGATTTTTCTGTTGAGGTGAATGCGCTTCCGGAGGATTTCACTATCAATGTTGAGAATCATCTCTGTTATGGAGATTCTCTTGCGGTAAATGTCACGCCTGTTTTGAATAATGTGCAGTATGTATGGAATTATCCCAATATTCCGCTCAATGCGTACAACTTTTACTACACCCCATTGTTGGATGTGGAGCAAGATTATGTCGATACGTTAACCTTGGCAGTGGTGGATGAGCGCGGTTGCAGACGCGTAAGGGACACGTTAATCACCGTTTATGCTTTGCCTCGGGATCAGATTTTCGGTCCGCCGTATGTTTGTCGTGGCGATACCTTGCATTTGCATGCTTCTGGACAATACATCTACTCTTGGTATGATCCGATTGGAATGGACCAAGCGCACAATGATACCGTTTGGGATGCGCCTTCGTCGAATGTGACGTACAGTTTGGAGGCTCGGAACGAACATTTCTGTAAAGTGATTCTGACGAAAGAGGTTGCCTTGATGGAGTTGCCTTCGGTGATTATCAGTACAAATGGGCAGACGCAATTCTGTAGTAATGAGTATTATACGTTGACCGCTTCGGGCGCGAGCACATACGTGTGGGATGATGGGCAGACGGGCGCGAGCATCTTGGCTCAACCCCTGAACCAAACCTCCTATTCGGTCACGGGTACTGATGCATACGGATGTAAAGGAAACCATACGGTCTTGCTGAATGTCCACGCCGCTCCGGAACTGAGTCTGCAGGTGTTGCCGTTGGACACCATCTGCGCACTGGACACTTTCACCGTTCATGCGGAAGGACTCTTTACTCATATCCTTTGGAATACGGGCGACACTACCTATTCGATTACGCGGTCGGATTTGATCCATTCTTCCTATTTTTCCGCCACTATTTTTGAAGAACATGAAGGAATTCAGTGTCATACCACGGATAGTGTCTTGGTGCGGGTCTATCCAGTTCCACAACTGAATGTTGCGACTAATACCTCCCCGATTTGCGCGAACGACACGGGTGTGATCGTTGTGTCGGGCGCGGACTCGTATCTATGGCTTCCTCATCCGCATTTGCATGCGCAGGAGGGACCGATGGCCATCATATACCCCGAACGCAGTACCGTAAGTTATGTTGACACGTTCATTGTGCAAGGATTTTTGAATGGATTCAACTGTCGTTCGGTGCTGGCGGTTCCCTTCTTGGTGGATTCTTTGCCGGATTTGCATATCGATTTGGTGGCTTCCGGTACGAGTGTTTGTTTGAACGATACGGTGACGTTGGTGGCGCGGGGCGGAGTTACCCATTTCTGGTATCTGGCGGATGAACCGCATACGCTGCTCGGCACGGGTCCGACCCTTACGGTTTCTCCCGAAGTGACGACAAGATACATGCTCCGAGGCATAAACATCAAAGGATGTGTGGATACGACCTATTATACCGTGAATGTTAACGGGCATCCTGAATTGTCGCTCTCCGTTTCGGATGCGGCCGTCTGTTACGGATTCCCGACACAGCTTTCAGCAACTTCCTCAGCCACATTGTTTTCGTGGAGTCACGCCAGTACGTTGGACGATGCATCCAGCAGTACACCGGTGGCGTTGCCGTTGGAGACGACCACGTATAAGGTGACGGTGACGGATGCTGTGACGGGCTGTGAAACCACCGATTCCACGACCATTATTGTGCATCCTTCGCCGGTGGTGAATTCCAATGCCCCCCATGCCGCATGCGCAGAGGAGTCGTTTTCCATTTCACTGAGCGGCGCAGAGCAGTATATGTGGTTTGCGGACGAATTGGAAACACCTTTCCATGAGGGAGTTTCCTTGGTGACGAATCCGATGTCTGTGCCGGAAGCTTTCTATCAAGTGATTGGCACAGACCAATACGGCTGTCGTGACACCCTGCCGATAACCATCAATGTCTATCCGCTTCCGGAGATCTCCTCGCAGATTTCCGCTCCAGGATTCCTCTGCAATGATGGAAACCAGTTCATAGGCCTTACGGTGGTGAGTAATGTGAACAACACCTTGTATCAATGGAGTTCTTATCCTGCGGATTATTCGATGTCCTACGATCAGAATATAGCTTTTGTGTCGCCTGACACGACTACGATGTATGTGATTGATGGATATTATATGATTGACGGGGTGGTATGTCACGCTCACGATACGGCCATTGTGGTCGTTTATCCGAAACCGGTGGTGACCGCTTCGGTTTATCCGGAAGTTCCTTGTGACAATATCGAAATAACTCTTTCGGCGACGGGTGCCAGCCAATATATGTGGTTCTTGAACAACCAGTTAGTGGCTACTGGCAACGAAATTACAGTGATGTCGGAGGTGGGTGCGCGGTATGTCGTGGCGGGTACCGACAGCAATCACTGTATCAGTCGCGACACCCTCGTGGTGAACGCCGTCCATGAACCGCCGGTGGACACCATCATCGGGGCACCCTCCACATGCGCATACGTCCCGATAGTACTGAGGACCTCTGGCAATAACCACTGTGTGTGGGCTCCGGCAGCAGGTCTTTCGGACATTTCCGACTCTTCTGTGACCGTGACCGTTTCCGAATCCACGACATTAAGCGTGACCATCACTAACGAGCATGGTTGCCGCGACACACTCTTTTACCCGTTGACGGTGTATCCTTTGCCTGTGTTGGTGTTGCCGAACGACACTGTGCTGTGCGAGGATGATGAGTTTACCTTCCGGGTCAGCGGCGCCACTTACTACGAATGGGAGGATGGCTCGACCAATGATTTCCGTACGGTTTATCCTTCTTTGAATACTACGGCCTATAGCGTTACGGGCACCAACCAGTTTGGGTGTCAGGCGGCGGATAGCTTCTTGGTGACGGTTTATCCCGCTTTTGACCTGCATATTGTCGCTACGCGCGATACTTTCTGCATTGAGGACAACGCAGTGACGTTGACAGCATACGGCGCGGGTGACAACTACCAATGGAGCATCGGCAGTCGCGATTCCATCATCACGGTTTATCCGACAGCCACCACAACATACACGCTCACTGCGTTTAACATCTCCGCCGGATGTCTTTCCTCCATTTCTCGGGAAATTGTGCGGATGGAGAATCCGATGGGGCAAATCTCACCTTCACAGCCGTTCCTGTGCTTAAATGACGCGGAAGAGCTTTCCATTCCGCTCGCCTCAGGGGAGACGGTGGTGTGGAATACGGGCGAAACAGCATCATCCATAGTGGTTTCCCCGCAGGACACCACGACCTATTCCACCGTGGTGACCAATGCCTTTGGCTGCCAGACCATGTCTTCTTATCAGGTGAATGTCTTGCCGATTCCGCAAGTGAATATCTTGCAGAGTGACAGTGTGTTATGTTATGGACAGATTGTCACGCTCAGTGCAATCGGCGATGCGGATATGTACCAATGGAGTACGGGTGAGGTGGGAAATTCCATCATCATCAACCATGTCACCAATGAAGATTTCTATGTGACGGGTTATTATTCGTCGTTATGCCATCGTTCTGATACCGCTCATGTCACGATTCATCCTTTGCCGACTGGTTTGATTACGGGTCCATCCGCGTATATGTGTCCAGGGGATTCGGCAACCTTGCAGCTCTCCTCTTCGAATGTGAATTGTGTATGGCTGCCCGCCGAAGATGTGGTGCAGTCTAATGGGGGCACTGCCATCGTGAAACCAGCTGTCACGAAGCCCTTCACCGCGGTGATGACCAACGAGTACGGATGCGTGGATTCCACCCATATCACCGTTTATGTGTTTGAGCCTCTGCCGTTGCAAATCACAGCGGATACGGTGCTGTGTTACGGTTCAGGCGTGGATATCACAGTGGCGGGTAGCTGGAATTATCTGTGGAACGACGGATTCCAGGGTAACAGCCAATATGTCACCCCAACTCAAACGACCACCTATACGGTTAGTTCCGTTGACTTAAATAACTGTGTCACAACAGTTTCTACTACTGTGACAGTGCAACCGGATTATGCATTGGTGCTGTATCACGACAAAGATACCATTTGTGTGGGTGATAGTGTGACGTTGTGGTATATGGGCGCATTGGATCAGCATTTTTGGAGTACGGGTAGTACGGCAGAGAGTATTACGGTCGCCCCGATGAACGATGCCATCTATTCCATTTGGGCCTACAACCAAAGTACAAACTGTGCCAAAAACGTGTTTGACACGATTGTGGTGTTGCAATACCCGGCCTTTATGTTGAGTACGGCCAACGTGGTTTGTGCCGGGGATACGTTGGCGGTGCGTGCATTCAGTGACTATGCTTTTGATTATACATGGAGTTCGTCCCCCGAGGGTTCGCTGGTTTCCGAACCGGATAGTGCGGAAGTTTGGGTTTCGCCGCAAGTGACCACGACTTATATCTATCATGCTACCAATCATTTCTGTACTTTGACGGACAGTGTGGCGGTAGAGGTGGCGCCGTTGCCGGTGATAACCGTGGATGAGATTCTGAACGAAACCTGTTTGCAAAACAATGGCTCGGTGTCGGTGGTGGCATTATCCGAATACCCACCCCTCAACTATTATTGGTCTACCGGTGAACAAGGGGCTTCTGTCATCCAGAACCTTTCCGCTGGGCTATACGCTCTCACCGTGACAGATGCTTTAGGGTGCTCGAATAGTCTTAGTGACATTGAAGTCGTGAACATTCCCCCGCCAGAAGTCAATGTTATCAATGCTTTTGGATCCATTAACGGTGGTGATGGGGTCATAGACATTGATATTCCGAATTACTATGGCAATTACACAGTCAGTTGGTACTTTAACTCTTTGGATAATTATCTGCCCATGTATGAAGGTTTGACCTCGATCAATGATCTTGACTCAGGCTATTATTACGTTGTGGTGACGGATGGGGCTTGTTCAGTGACAGAGCAAATCTTCATCACTCATGACTATTTCGGACAGGGAAATATATATTTCCCGAACTCGATTACGCCCTCCAATGAAGACGGTATCAATGATTATTTCCAACTCTATTATGTTGGAACGGATATTCGTGATATAGAAGTCTTTATATATAACCGATGGGGGAGTATGGTATTTCAAAGTTCCGATCCTCATTTTAAGTGGAAGGGTGAGATAAGAGACAGATCATGGGATGACTCTAGCGGGAGCAAAGTGTATCACCAAAATGTATATAACGTGTTAATACGCTATAGAGATGCCCGGGGTACGAAACATGAGATTGTCACTATTTTGGTGGTGTTGTGATTGATTGGATGACGATGAATGGCGATGAATGAGGCGATGAAAAAACGATGAATGAGGCGATGAATGGCGATGAAAAAAACGACGAATAAACGATAAATATGAAAAAGATTACAATGATTTTATGCGCGGCTGTGATGATGCTGTGCGTCGGTTGTCAGCAGAAGGCAGAGACAACTGAACAAACTGAATGTGAAACCGTTAAAAGTACAACGATGGAAGATTTATTGACGCGCCGCAGTGTGCGCAGCTACACTGACAGTATTCCTCCGATGGAGGTGATTGAAGAGATTTGCAAGGCCGGCACGTACGCGCCTACGGGCATGAACCGCCAAAGCCCGATTATCATCGCGGTGACGAACAAGGAGATGCGCGACCGCATGAGCAAACTCAATGCTGCTGTGATGGGTGCCGACAACGACCCCTTCTACGGAGCACCTGTGGTGTTGGTGGTTTTGGCCGACAAGAGTGTGCATACTTGTGTCGAGGATGGCAGCCTCGTGATGGGCAACCTGATGAATGCCGCCCACGCCAAGGGCCTCGGCTCCTGCTGGATTCACCGCGCCCGTGAGGTCTTCGAGAGCGAAGAGGGCAAGCAAATCTTGAAAGAACTCGGCATCGAAGGCGACTACGTGGGCGTTGGTAACTGCATCCTCGGCTACACCAAAGGCGACTATCCTGAGGCAAAACCGCGTAAGGAGAATTGGGTGTATTGGGTGAAATAGCGCTTGGCGCTTGGCTTTTAGCTTTTGGCCAACAGTCAACAGCTAATAGCTAATAGCTAACAGCCAGATTCCGTAATCACTTTTTTTGAACTACGTTCTTGCATTACCTTCTACATCCCCTTATATTTCACGGGTTGTTGCCGGAAACGTTCAACAACCCGTTTGATTACGTGCCGCATCCCGTGTGTGAGGCGGCGGTGGCGGATTTGCTGCCGCATGTCGAGGAACTGATGCGCGGGAACCCCGAAGGCAAGATGTTCGGTGTGCTGGTGGTGACAAAGGAGAATTCGCAAGTTTCCGATAATCAACAGAATGCAACGCTGTATTATCTGGCGGCCTTTTCGGGACAGTTGTACGACCAGTCCATGCTGCCAGGCTTTGTGCCGCCGGTGTTTGATTTCCTCGCCCCCGACGGTTATTTTAAGGTTCACGAGGCGGAGATTTCCGCTATTAATCAAGAAATCGACAACTTGGGGTCAGATGGCCGGTATATCGAATCCCGAAAAATTTATCTGCAGTTACAAGAGGATGCTGAGGTTGCCATTGCAAAGGCCAAATCCAACATGTTGTCTGCCAAAGAGAAACGCGATGCCGAACGTTCTAAAAGAGTGCTTTCTCCAGTGGAAGAGGCCGCTTTCGTGAAGGAGAGCCAGTACCTGAAGGCGGAGCTGCGGCGGGAGAAACAGCGTTGGACGGAAAAGATAGCCGAAGCGAAAACGGCGGCGGATATTTACGAAAAACATATTGAAGAGCTTGCAAACCAACGGAAAACGAAATCGGAAGCATTGCAGAACTGGCTGTTCGAGCATTTCGTGATGGTGAACTATGCGGGTGAACGGCGCAATTTGTTAGATATTTTCCGCGATACGATGCAGCAATTA
>ONHS01000003.1 GCA_900317715.1 uncultured Bacteroidales bacterium
TGGATATATCCTAATCCTCTCATAAGCTCAATATTAGGCGATATAACCACATTGCCCATCCACGACTTGACCTGTTATCTCGAAAACAACTCCTTCGTCATGAACTTCAACGCCGAACCCGGACTGAAACACGGAATTTTATATGAAGTGATAAAATTCACCATCAATGTTATCACCGAAAATTTTACCAACCGACACAACGATTATCCCGTAGAAGAAAGCATCATCGAAGAAATCGAGGAATAACCCTCGACCACGGATGCCATATTATGACATCCCTACAACCCCTCTATTCCCTATTCCCTTTTCCCTATTCCCTATTCCCTTTTCCCTATTCCCTCGACCCTTGACCCTCGACCCTCGACCCTAATACAAGAAATTATTATACGGATAAATCTGTATATGCAACTTCTTGATCTCCTCATACAAGAAATCCCGCATTTCGTTGATGTTTTCTTTCGTTTTGGCGGAGATGAAGAGCGTTTTCGGACCGAGCTTCGCCATCCAGGTGGCTTTCAGCTCGTCTAAGGTGATATTTTCCTTCGTTTTGGGCGTAAGGTCATCCTCGGCCTTCTCCACCCAAGTGTATTGATCTATCTTGTTGAAAATGATGACGGTAGGTTTTCCACCACAATCGATTTCGTCCAACGTTCTCTGAACCGTCTGGATCTGCTCCTCGAAATCGGGGTGACTGATATCAACCACATGCAACAACAGATGCGTCTCGCGGATTTCGTCCAAGGTCGATTTGAACGACTCCACCAGTCCGTGCGGCAATTTGCGGATAAATCCCACCGTGTCAGACAACAAAAATGGAAGATTTTGGAACACCACCTTGCGGACGGTCGTGTCCAACGTAGCAAACAGCTTATTCTCAGCAAGCACCTCAGAATTACTCAACACATTCATAATGGTGGATTTGCCCACGTTGGTATAGCCCACCAGCGCCACGCGGACAAACTGTTCGCGATGTCCGCGCTGGGTCTTCTTCTGCTTGTCAATCTCCTTCAACCGTTTCTCTAACAACGATATACGGTCGCGGATAATACGACGGTCCGTTTCGATTTCCTTCTCACCAGGACCGCGCATACCGATACCACCGCGCTGTTTTTCCAAGTGCGTCCACATACCCGTCAGGCGCGGAAGCAAGTACTTGTACTGCGCCAGCTCCACCTGCGTCTTGGCGTGCGCCGTCTGCGCGTGTTTCGCGAAGATGTCGAGGATAAGATGCGTGCGGTCCATCACCTTGCATCTCGTAAGCTCCTCAATGTTACGTTGTTGTGACGGCGGAAGTTCATCGTCCACCACCAGCATGTCGATGTCATTCTCGTGAATATAGTCGGCCACTTCGCGAATTTTGCCGGAACCGAAGTAGGTGCGCGTGTCGGGGTGCGCCAAGTTCTGGATGAACTTCTTCACGCACACGCCGCCGGCAGTCTCCACCAAGAAAGCCAGCTCGTCAAGGTATTCCATCGTCTTCTCTTCCGCCACATCCGGAGTGGAAACGGCAATCAGCACAGCCGTTTCGCGGTAATTATCAGGGTACTCTATCGTATTTTGTTTAGCCATTGATATCAATCTCTATTCAAACGGCAAAAATACATTTTTTTGCTATGGGTTATGTAGGGACGTAATGAATCGCATCTCCAGGTAACCCATAATGCTCCATCTCGCCCCAAATTCTTCCATTTTTTTCCATAAAAAGCCAAATTTAACAACCATTTGCAAATGACATTTTCCATTATACAACTTAACTATTTGACAAACAATATATTACATCGTTATCAACAAACAATCCGCAACTCTCAATTTATCAACATTTTATCGTTAATGTTTATTAATGTTAATAACTTTTTCCATATCATTCCAAACTGATAATCAAGATATTACAAACTATATTTAGAAACAACGGGCAAATAAAAACAGAATTGTGGAACTAGGTTTTATAAAATTTATATTTTTGTCGTCCTAAATTATGGCATAGAAACTTTATGACAACAGGTTACGGATATTGGGAAGTCTCGATAGAGAAAAGTGGACGGCTGAAGCTGCCCACCGGCTTGTTGCGTAAACTTCCGGAAAATGAACGAAAGACTTTCTATGTCACCCACGGCTTTGGCGAATACATCATGCTTTGGTCAGACGATGCCTACCGCAAGCAAATGGAATACATGGATTCGCTGGACCGCAACCTCATGCGCGTGAAATTGTATCGCAACGCCTTCCTTCGCAACACCGCGACGCTGGAATGCGATGCTCAAAATCGCATCGTCATACCCAAGTCTTTATTGGACATGTATTCCATTGACAAAGAGTTGGTTATGATAATGGACAACGGGCAAATCGAAATGTGGAACAGTCAGAAATACCACGAGAAGTTCGATATGATGCCTGAAGATTTCGAGAAACTCAACCAGGATATGCACCTCGGTCACTATTTGTCAGAAAAGGAGGAGTCAAATGGAATATCATAACCCCGTGCTCCGTCAACTTTCTGTAGATTATTTAGTGAACGACCCTAACGGCACGTATGTGGATGTCACCTACGGCGGCGGCGGCCACTCTCGCTGTATTTTGGATAAGTTGGATCAAGGCCGTCTCATCGCCTTCGATCAAGATGCCGATGCACAATCGCAATTGATTGAGGATAATCGGCTTACATTCGTCGCCTCCAACTTCAAGAACCTTGGACGCTTCCTGAAATACCACCAAGCCTATCCTGTAGATGGCATTCTGGCGGACCTCGGCGTTTCCTCTCATCAGTTCGACACACCCGAACGCGGATTCTCCTACCGTGAGGACGGCGTTTTGGACATGCGCATGAACCGTCAAACGGGCAATTCCGCACAAGACATTATCAATCAATATGATGAGAAAGCCTTGAGCGACATCTTCTACCGTTACGGCGAGCTTTCCGATGGTCGCGCCTTGGCCAGAAGGATTATCAAAGCCCGTGAGGATCAGCCCATTACCACCACGCAACAGTTGGTGGACGTGCTGAAACTGGCTCTGATTCGCGGCAAAGAGAACAAATCGCTTTCCAAAATTTTCCAAGCCATCCGCATCGAAGTGAACCAAGAGATGTCGGTGTTGGAATCTTTCTTAGAGCAAACCGTCGATGCACTGAAAGTGGGTGGCCGATTGGTCATCATTTCCTATCATTCCTTGGAAGACCGCATGGTGAAAAACTTCATGCGCGCAGGCAATCTAAGCGGCGAAGTGGAAAAAGACTTTTACGGCAATCCGCAAACCCCGTTCAAACTCATCACCAGAAAGGCAATACAGCCTGATAATGAAGAAATTAACGTTAACCCTCGCGCCCGTAGTGCCAAACTGCGCGTCGCGGAGAAAATAATACCCGTCAATCATGGAAACCACATCTAGGAACAATAGCGAACAACCCAAAGAGAAGACCAAGTTCGGCCAGTTCTTCTCCAACATCTTCGGAGGCGAAATCCTCGTGAAAGAGAAGATGCGCCCTTGGTATTTCTATTTCGTTTTTGTGCTGATTCTGGTTTCCTCCTTGGTGCTCAGCGAACAGCGAATCAAAGGTAAGCAAAAGAAAATCACCGAATTAGAAAACACTTACAAAACAGAAATCACCAAGCTGAAGGCCAACAACCAATTCATCCCGTACGAGAAAAACAAAATTCTCATTCAAAGGATGGAGGAAAAAGGATTTATCACAGACGAAAAACAGTGTTTCACGGTGAAGGAGACCCCAAAACCGGTGGAAAAACGTCGTTGGTTTAAAAGAAGAAAGGAGAAGAAGCATGAAAACAACTAGCAAAAACGAGATTTCTTCCACCACCAAGTGGCGCATCACGCTGGTGTACCTGATCATGGTACTGTTCGGTATTGCATGCCTGGCGAAAATAATGTACCTCTCCATCGTGGAGCGCACCCTTGCCTTGGGAACCTCTCCCAAATGCATCGACACCACCGAACCTGGTTATGAAAGAGACACTACGGACCCCAGAACTTGTTTCGTGAAAATGAACATGTTACGTCCTGTGCGCGGTGAAATCTATGACGACCACGGACGTGTTTTGGTGGCTAATTACACTGTTTTTGAGGTCTCTTTCGACGGCATGGGCTTCGCAAACGAATATAAAGACACGTTGAAGAGCAATCCCAAAGCTTTCGACGAGATTCTCCAACAACTCTCCGACGACCTCTATTATCAGTTCAAAGATCGCTTCCCGAAATACAACGCTGCGTATTATTACCAATTTTTGACCTCTAACATTAAAGGTAAACAATACAAATGTCTGTTTCCGGTAAAAGATTGGGACGAAAGATCGTGGGTGACGAGCGTCGATACGTCATACATCAAGAACCGTCCATATCTCACCTACGTGAAATATGACAAAAAGAAGGAGGATACGGTACGGCGGAGATTACACACGCACTTCAACTTCGTACCCACCAGCGTGCGCATCAACCCGTATGGAGAAATGGCCAAACGGACACTCGGCGTGGAATCTCACGACCGCAAGTATGGCTTAGAGCACACTATGGACAGTATTCTGGGCGGTGAACGAGGTAGTAAAAAATACCTCGAAATCAACAAAGCGATGGTGCCGTTGCGCGACCGGCTGGACCCTGTTGACGGGTACAACATCCACACTACCATCAAATTAGAGATTCAACATGCGGTACACAACGAACTTTCGAGAAAGCTTTCCGAGCTGAATGCCGAATGGGGATGTGCCATCGTGATGGAGACGAAAACCGGTGAGATCAAGGCCATCTCGAACCTCCGCCGCGCCGCTTCTGACGGCTCCTATTACAACGAAAGCATGGAATATGCGCTCAACGCCAAGGTAGAGCCTGGTTCCACGTTCAAAATCGCCTCTTTGCTGACATATTTGGAAAAAGTGGGCAACGACACCGCCTGTATCTACCCGATGTTCAACCACACCTTCAAATATCCGTTGAAAAACGGCAGTTTCAGGACATTCCCGAAAAGCGATTCGAAGGTGCACGGCGAAACTTTGGGTACCCCCAGCGAAATCATCCAACGCTCCTCCAACATCGGTATTGCCTCCATGGTCTTCCGCGCCTACGGCATCAAAAATTTCCAAGATTACCGTAATCAGCTGAAGAAAATGGGCATGTTCGATACAATCCATACCCAACTCGGCGACATTCTCCCAGCCAAGATCAAAGACGGCACTAACGACTTCAACACCTACTATGCAACCTGTTTCGGCGCGGGTTTCACCATCCCTATCTTGCGCACGCTGACCTACTACAACGCCATCGCGAATGACGGGAAAATGATGGCACCTCTGTTCGTACGCTATGTCACAGACACTTACGACACTGTCCAAACGTACGAGCCGATTGTGCTGAAAGAGCATTTTGTCTCCGACTCCACCGTCAAATGGGCAAAGCAATACCTTGAACAGGTCGTCTGGGGTCCGTACGGGACAGCGCGACGTTATCGCGACAAAAATTGTATGTTCGCAGGTAAGACCGGCACACGCGACATCTGGGACGAACAGGCAAGAGCTTACCGCACCGACATCAACGCCGTCTCCTTCTGCGGTTACTTCCCGATGGACAAGCCGCAATACACCGTCATTATATATATATATGGTGTGCCTTTCCACAGTGATGTAGCTGTGGACGCCTTCGCGCGTATCGCACGGAGCATCATGAACAGCGCCAACTACAGTGCCACAAGAAGCACCGCCGACTCCCCCTTCACGCCACTTGGCAAAACAGGTCCCATTCAACGAAAGTATTTCAACACGCTGTTGAGCGGACTTGGCTACGACACCGTCACTCACGAATCGAACATCCCTTACGTGCGCGTGGAAACCTCCGACACCAACCGCCATGTCACTGCCAAACCCCTACCACCGAACACCTACCAAAAAATGCCCGACGTGCGCGGCATGGTAGCCTCAGATGCCGTCACCGAACTCATTCGCGCCGGCTACAACCCTCGCATCATCGGCATAGGCCGCGTGAAATCGCAAGTACTCGACAACTCATCCGGAATCGTGAAACTCTATCTGGAATGAACTGAGAACTTTGAACTTTGACTTTGAACTTTGACATAGACTACTCCCTATTCCCTACTCCCTTGACCCTTGACCCTTGCCCCTCGACCCTCGACCCCAAAACCCAAAACCCAAAACCAACAAACCAAACCCAAAACCTACAAAAAGACAATGAGACTGAATATACTCCTAAAGGCACTGCGCTCATACGAGTTGACAGGAGCTCCGGAAATAGACATCACGGAGGTCTTGTTCGATTCGCGTGCGGTGGCTGCACAGCCAGCAGGTTCTTCGCAACTCTATGTGGCTCAGCGCGGTACGCAAACCGACGGACACAAATACATTCCCAACGCCATCGCGCAGGGATGCCGCACCGTGGTTTGCGAAACGTTGCCGGAAACCCTCGACGAAAAGGTTTGCTACATCAAGGTGGCAGACAGTTCCATCGCGTTAGGAATGCTCGCGGATGCTTTCTACGGTCACCCGAGCCGCAAGCTGAAACTGACGGGCATCACCGGCACAAACGGCAAGACCACCACCGTGACCTTGCTGCATCGTCTGTTCATGTCCGCAGGCTACCACACAGGGCTTATCTCCACAATTGTCAACAAGATAGATGACGAAGAAATCCCTACTAACCACACCACTCCCGATGCTGTGGAGCTCAACCGTTTGCTTGCCCAAATGGTGGATAGAGGTTGCCAGTACTGCTTCATGGAGGTGAGTTCGCACGCTCTCTGTCAGCACCGCGTGACGGGACTGAAATTTGCCGGAGCAATCTTCAGCAACATCACCCACGACCATTTGGATTTCCACAAAACCTTCGCCAATTACATCGCCGCGAAGAAATCCTTCTTCGACAAACTGCCCAAAACAGCCTTCGCACTGACCAACATCGACGACAAAAACGGTCGCGTGATGGTGCAGAACACGAAAGCCTCCATCCACACGTATAGTCTGCGGACGGCGGCCGACTTTAAGGGTATGGTGATGGAAAACGCCTTCACGGGCCTTCACATGCGTATCAACAACCGCGAAGTCTATTTCAAACTTTGCGGTCAGTTCAACGCCTATAACTTGCTGGCTATCTGCGGCGCAGCAGTGTTGCTCGGCATGGAAATGGACGAAGTGCTCATGAAAATGAGTATGCTGGAAAGCGCTTCGGGACGTTTCCAAATGCTGCACAATGCAGACGGCGGGACCGCGATTGTCGATTACGCACACACCCCCGATGCGTTGGAAAACGTGTTGAAAACCATCCGTGACATCTCCGGAAAAGAGGCGGAAGTGATCACTGTGGTAGGTTGTGGCGGCGACCGCGACGCACTGAAACGTCCTGAAATGGCGGCCATTGCGTGCAAATACAGTTCCAAAGTAATCCTCACTTCGGACAACCCGCGCACGGAAGACCCGCAAGCCATCCTGAATGACATGATTCAAGGCGTTCCCGCCAGCAAATCCAAAAACGTGCTGGTCATCGAGAACCGTCATGAAGCCATCAAAACGGGATGTATGTTCCTACAGTCTGGCGGCGTGCTTTTGGTGGCAGGCAAAGGTCACGAAACCTACCAAGAGATCAACCACGTTAAACATCATTTTGATGACACGGAAGAATTAAAGAAATGTTTTAACATCCAATAAATCAAAATATTATGCTATACTATCTCTTTTCTTGGTTACATCGAATCGGATACCCTGGAACACGTATTTTCCAATATATCTCGTTCAGGTCCGCCAGCGCATTTGTCCTGGCCCTGGTCATCGCCATCTTCTTCGGAAAACCGTTCATCTATTTCCTGAAAAAGAAACAAATCGGTGAAAGTATTCGTGATTTAGGATTGGCCGGACAGAATGAGAAGGCCGGCACCCCGACTATGGGCGGAATCATCATCATCGCCGCCATTCTGATTCCCGTTCTGCTACTCTGCCAGTTGCATAATATTTACGTTATCTTGATGATTTTCACCACCTTATGGTTAGGATTCTTGGGCGGAAGCGATGACTACATCAAAGTGTTCAAGAAAAACAAGGAAGGGCTTTCCCCACGCAAGAAGCTGATTGGTCAGATTCTGTTGGGTTTGGTCGTGGGTATCGTCATGTACTTCCATCCCGATGCCATGATTTGTGAGAAAAGCGTGCAAAAGCAACAGGTGACACAAGTGTCGGCCACCGAGCTGTTACAAGTTGAGAATCAGGAAAATGTTCATACGCCAAGACTCTTTGACGAACCGCACCACTCTTCCAAAACAACCATTCCGTTCTTTAAAAACCACGAACTCGACTATGCGGCGCTGACTCGCTGGTTGGGTGATGAAACCGGCAAATGGTCATTTCTGTTCTTCATCCCCATCATTGTCTTTATCATCGCGGCAGTCTCGAACGGTGCAAACCTCACCGATGGCTTGGACGGACTAGCCACCGGCACCACGGCACCCATAGCGGTAGGTATCGCACTGCTTGCCTACGTGTCGGGCAACGTCATCTTCGCCTCCTACCTGAATATCATGTACATACCGAATATCGGGGAGTTAGTGATCTTCATGTCCGCCGTCATTGGCGCCTGCATCGGCTTCTATTGGTGGAATTGTTATCCCGCGCAGGTGTTCATGGGCGACACCGGCAGCCTCACCCTCGGCGGCATCGTGGCCGTCTCGTGCATCATCATCCGTAAGGAATTGCTCATTCCCATTCTCTGTGGTATCTATCTGGCACAGTCCATTTCCGTCATCATGCAAGTCTCCTACTTCAAATACACCAAGAAAAAATATGGTGAAGGCCGCCGTATCTTCTTGATGGCCCCCCTCCACCATCATTACCAGAAGAAAGGCCTCCACGAATCGAAAATCGTACAACGGTTCATCGTCGTGAGCATGCTCCTCGCCGTACTGACATTGGTGACCTTGAAGATAAGGTAACTTTGAACTTAGACTTAGACTTAAACTTAGACTTAGACTATTCCCTACTCCCTTCTCCCTATTCCCTAAACCCTAAACCTTAAACCTTAAACCATAAACCTAAAACCAAAACCAAAACCAAAACCAAAAACCATTATGCCTACGAAAAAAAACAACAGTTTCCGCTTATTCGAACAAGCCCGCGAAACCTCTAACCCGCGCGTGGGAACGCTTTCGGACCAGCTTATCCGACTGCGTCAGAAGAACATCGCCGAATCTCTGTCCGACTTTGAGGGCAGTGCACATAAATTGGAACATATCAAGAGTTTTTCCGGTGTGGATTTCGTGGACGACGCGCGTTCCAACACCTCCAACGCTGTCTGGTTTTCGCTGCAATCCATGACCAAACCCACCGTTTGGATCACCAATATCGACTCTCCTGAGTTACTGACCGACGATATCATGACGCAAGTGCAAGAGAAAGTGAAAGAGGTTGTACTGCAAGGCGTCTATAACATCGACGTGTACCAAAAAATTGCCGAAAAAGAGATTCCGGTTATGATGACCATGAGCATGGAAGATGCTGTCAATCACGCATTTTACGCATGCCAGAAAGGCGATTTAGTGTTATACGCACCAGGGGTCCACGGCAATGGACAGGTCACCTTCCGCGAACGCGGCGACCGTTTCAAAGCAGCTGTAGCCCAACTTTAAAACCGAACGATTATGAGCGCTGACATCACCGTGCCGAAAGGCTCTTTTCTTCAGAAAATCAAGCTGAATTCTGACAACGTGATTCCTATCGTCGTCTTTTTCCTAACGGCGATATCCATTGTCATGGTATATAGTATGCGCGGCAATGTGGTGCTCAATCACCTCAAGCACATACTGTTCGCATACGTCGGCATGTTCGCGATGTACCGTATCGACTATCGGAAACTGGGCGTCATTGCCCCGTTTTTGCTCATCACAGCCGCTGTTCTGCTCCTGCTCACCATGCTGTCGCAGGCAGTGCGCGGCATTACCATCTTCGGGCGCGACGTGCAGACTTTCTACGTCATCGGATTTCTCATCATCTTCTACATTTCCAACTACATGGCACGTCAGTACCATAAATTCGGAGAAATCTCAAGCTCCAATGTCAAATACCTCTTCGGATTGCTGCTGGTCTTCTGCCTCGGTATAGCTTCCATGAACATGTCCACCTCTATCATCCTCTTTGGCACAGGATTGGCCATCTTTTTTGTTGGAGGGATGAGGACAAGGGACATTTTTGGATTAATCGGCATCGTGACCGTGGCGCTGATTTTAGTGGTGATTGTGGTGTCGCAGTTGAGCGATGAAAAAAAGAGCCGCATCGGTCGTATGTCAACTTTCATCAACCGATGGGAGTACTACATCACCAAAGAAAATGTAAACGGCTACGGTGACCAAATGATCTTGGCACGGGCCGCCATCGCACGCTCAGGATTCAACCCCGCCGGACCGGGAAAGGGCGTCATCAAGAACAGACTTCCTGAAAAGGAAACCGACTACGCCTTTGCCTCCCTGTACGAAGAAACGGGCATCGTAGTGGGCATTATCGTGCTGTTCTCCTACCTCATCATCTTCTATCGAGCGCGAAAAATCTCCATGGAAGCCACCGGCACTTTCGGACGACTATTGGCCTTCGGCATCGGCTTCTGGTTCACATGCCAAGCGCTGGTGCATATCGGAGTGAACTGCGAACTGCTGCCCACCACGGGACAAACCCTGCCGTTCATCAGCAGCGGCGGCGCCTCCCTGTTCGTCTCCGGCTGCGCCATCGGCATGCTCCTCAACGTCGGTAAAGTCTCCTACCTCGAAAGCCAAAAAGAAGACCCGATGACCATCCTTCGAGGAAACCCAACCCCTACCATAAACCATTAACGTATAACCCTCTAACCCTTTAACCTTCTAAACCATAAACCATAAACCCTAAACCATAAACCCTAAACTCTAAACCCTAAACTCTAAACCCTAAACTCTAAACTAATAACCCTTTAACCGCCTAACCGTCTAACCCCCTCTCAACCCAAAAGAATGATCCAAATCAATAAACTTTCGGTGAACTTCACGGGAGATTTCCTTTTTAAGGACATCTCTTTCGTGGCAGGCGACAAAGACCGCATCGGGCTGGTGGGTCACAACGGCGCGGGAAAATCCACGTTACTGAAAATCATCCACCGCGACCTGGAACCTGCATCCGGCACGATGGTCATCACCTCCGGCCACCGCGTGGGCTATCTGCCGCAGGAACTGGTCGGAAACTCCCCGCTATCCGTGTGGGAAGAAGCCGTCTCCGCCTTCTCGGAAATCAAAGTGATGGAACGCAAAATGCAACAGATTTCCACAGAACTTGCTGAACGCACCGATTACGAATCCGAAGCATACGCTAAGCTGACCCAACAGCTTTCCGACCTCAACGACCGATATAACCATCTGGGAGGCAATACGATGGATGCCGAAACCGAAAAAGTGCTGCTCGGTATGGGCTTCCTACGCGAGGAATTCCATCAGCCCATGTCCTCCTTCAGTAACGGCTGGCAGATGCGCGTCTGCCTTGCCAAAATCCTCCTGCAAAAACCCGAAATCATCCTCCTCGACGAGCCCACGAACCATCTCGACATCGAATCTATACAATGGCTGGAAGAGTATTTAGCCAATTACGACGGCTGCGTGATTCTGGTCTCCCACGACCGCGCCTTCCTCGACCGCGTCACCAACCGTACCGTCGAAATCACCTTAGGCACCATCCAAGACTATAAATGCAGCTACTCCAAATATGTGGAGCAGCGATTGGAACGCATTGAAAGCCAACAATCTGCATACGAAAACCAACAGAAAGAGATTGCTCAAATCGAACGTTTCATCGAACGTTTCCGCTATAAAGCCACGAAGGCACGGCAAGTGCAAAGCCGCATCAAAATGCTGGAGAAAATGGACCGTGTGGAAGTGGATGAATACGACAAAAGTTCCATTTCGTTCAAATTTCCGCCCGCGCCGCACTCCGGATTGGTCGTAGTGGAGAGTAAGAACCTCAGCTTGGGCTACGACACGAAGCCACACGTGCTCACAAATGTGGATTTCCGCTTGGAACGCGGCGAGCGCGTGGCGTTCGTTGGGCGTAACGGCGAAGGCAAATCCACCATGGTGAAAGCCATCGTGAACGCACTCACGCCCGAAAGCGGAGAGTTAGAACTTGGTTATCAGGTGGTTGTGGGTTACTACGCCCAAAACCAAGCACAACTTTTGAATCCGGAAAAAACGGTGTTTGAAACCATCGACGATGTGGCGGTAGGCGATATCCGACCGAAAATCCGCACCATCTTGGGCAGCTTCCTTTTCGACACGGAAGACACGGAAAAGAAGGTGAAAGTGCTGTCAGGTGGAGAAAAAGCCCGCCTCGCCTTGGCAAAACTGCTGCTCTCCCCCTTCAACCTACTCATCCTCGACGAGCCGACCAACCACCTCGACATGCCCTCCAAAGACGTGCTCAAGAACGCCCTTTTGCAATATGAAGGAAGCCTGATCCTGGTCTCCCACGACCGTGACTTCCTGCAAGGATTGACCTCCAAAGTGTATGAGTTCAAGAATCACCAGATGCACGCCTTCACAGGTGATGTCTATGACTTCTTGGCACAACGCAAAATGGAGAGTCTCAACGAGTTGCAGAGTCGGAATGTTGCCTCCAACAACGGGGCTGCTGGCGAAAAGACAACCTCCAACAAAGAGCAATGGGAACAGCGCAAGCAGCGCGAAGCCGATGACCGCAAACGTAAAAACCGCCTCAAAAAGATTGAAGAGGAGATTGCCTCTTTGCAGCAAAAGCTCGCCGACACCGAAGCGCAATTGGCTGACCCCGAGCATCATGCCGAAGCCATCGCCTCCGGCGAACTCTACAACACCTACGAATCCCTGAAAAACACCATCGAAGAGAAAGAGATGGAGTGGCTGGAGTTAAGCGAAGCATAAACACAAAAATTTGTATCTTTGCCGCTTAAATTTGAATATGCCACTGATATGAGAAATCAGAAATTATTAATCGCATTTATTGGGGTATTGGTGCTCTTTTCGGCTTGCGACCGCAACAAGAAAAAATCGGTAGAAAACAAAGAAACGACCATAGCGCTTCCCGCTTTCAACAACGATTCTGCCTATCTTTTTGTGAAGATGCAGACCGACTTCGGACCGCGCGTGTTAGGCAGCGATGCACATGCCAACTGTCAAGTGTGGTTGCTTAAGAAGCTGCAACAATATTGCGATACCGTTTACAATCAGAACTTTACGGCTAAAACTTACGACGGCAAGCAGTGGCCCTGCGCGAACCTCATCGGCAGTTTCGGACCTGAGAAGACCAAGCGCATCGTCTTGGCAGCACATTGGGACTCCCGTCCCTTTGCCGACCACGATCCGAATCCCAGCAACCGCGAAACGCCCATCGACGGCGCTAACGACGGGGGCAGCGGCGTGGGCGTTCTGCTCGAAGTGGCTCGACAACTTCATGAAAATCAACCCAATGTAGGTGTCGATATCGTCTTCTTCGATGCCGAAGACTACGGCCCGAAGGAAAGCGACCACATCCCCGGCGACTGGTGGGGACTGGGCGCACAATATTGGGCAAAAAACCCTCATATCCAAGGATATACGGCTAATTATGGCATTCTGCTCGACATGGTAGGTACGCCCAATGCACAGTTTATGCAGGAGCAGTTCTCCCTCCGCGACGCGGAAAGCATCGTGCGCAAAGTCTGGTCCACGGCCTACCAACTCGGTCACGGACAGTACTTCCAGAACAAGCCCGGCGGCGTGATCACCGACGACCACTACTACGTCAACAAATATGCGCCGTTCAAGATGATCGACATCATCCATTACGACGCGGCTTCCGGCACTGGCTTTGACCCCGTATGGCACACCACCAACGACAATATCCAAAATATTGACAAAAACACGCTCGGCGTGGTGGGCACCACTTTATTGCAAGTTCTTAAAAACGAATAATTTACGATGAAAGTATTTAAATTCGGTGGGGCTTCCGTGAAAGACGCCCCCGCTATTGAGAATCTGAAAAACATCCTGCAACGCTATGATAATGAGCAGCTTGTGGTGGTCATTTCCGCCATGGGCAAAACGACAAACTTCATGGAAAAGCTGTTGGACGCTTACTATCATTCGCCAGAAAAGGTAGAAGATCTCGTAGATGAGCTTCGGGCGCAACACGAAGGCGTGGCCGCGCAACTCATGGGCGAGAACAACCCGTTCCTCCCCCACTCCGACCGACTGTTCACACTGCTCAACGAACAGCTGAGCCGCCCGATTTCCGACAACTTCGACTATGACTACGACCGCATTGTCAGCTTCGGTGAGCTACTCTCCACCACGCTCATCGCCGTCTATCTCGACACGCAACATCTTGAAACTAAATGGCTTGACGCACGTCAGCTGATTCGTACCGACAACACCTACCGCGAAGGTCACGTCGATTGGACCGTGACGCAAAAGCTGGTCTGCAACACCATCAATCCGTACTACCAAGACAGGACACACGGCATTGTGTTGACGCAAGGCTTTATCGCAGGAACCGCCGAAAACCAGACCACTACGTTGGGTCGCGAGGGCTCCGACTATTCCGCCGCTATTTTGGCTTATACTCTTGATGCTGAATCGGTTACCGTATGGAAAGACGTTCCGGGCATTCTCAATGCCGACCCGAAACGCTTCTCTAACGCGGTCAAAATCGACACGCTGACTTACCATGAAACGGTGGAACTGGCCTATTACGGCGCAAGCGTCATTCACCCGAAAACGCTTAGACCGCTGCATAACAAGCAGATACCCTTGTTCGTGAAATCCTTCTTCCATCCTGAAAACGAAGGGAGTAAGATCACGCAAGAGGCTGAAACGGTAGAAGTTCCGTCCTACATCGTCAAAGACAACCAACTGCTGATTTCCGTCTCTCCACGCGATTTTTCCATCATAGGCGTCGAAAACTTATCCAAAATCCTGGACATCTTGTCCGAATATCGTATCAAAATCAACCTGATACAGAATTCCGCGCTCACTTTCTCCGTCTGCACCGACAATGTTCCCCTGCGCCTGCGTCCATGCCTTGAAGCCTTGAGCAAAGAGTTTGTGGTGAAATTCAACGAAGGCATCCAACTGGTCACCATTCGTCACTATGACCAAGATTCCGAACAAAATGCACTGAAGATATTTGACAAACAAGAAGTTATTATCCGTCAAAACAACCGCCACACCATCCAACTCGTACTCAAACCCACAACTCTCCCATAACAACCGTCAAAATCAATATCATAAATCAAAAGTCATAAGTCAAACGTCAAACGTCATACGTCATACATCTCAAAAAAATTTTTTCAAGTTGACTTTTTGAAACAAAAGTGTATTTTTGCAGGGTTAAAAAAAAAGATAATTTTTCACATTAATATCTTAAAATTATGAAGAAAACTTTACTTGTTTTAGTTGCTGCGATGCTGACTTCCATGTTGGCATCCGCGCAAATCACGGACACCATTGTGTCTTTAACCCCTTCCAACCGCAATGTGGTGATTGAGGAATACACCGGCATCAACTGCGGTTATTGTCCTGACGGTCACCGCAGAGCCAATGAAATCATGGCTGCGCACCCCGACAGAGTATGCGTCATTAACATTCACGAAGGCGGCTATGCAGCTAACACATACACCACCCAGTTCGGTACTGCTTTGGCCAACCAAACGGGCTTGACCGGCTATCCGGCAGGTACTGTGAACCGTCACGTCTTCGCCGGTTCCGTCACCGACTTGAACAGAGGACAGTGGGCATCTGCCACCAACAATATGTTGGGGACAGCTTCTCCTGTGAACATCGCCGCTGACGGTACTTTGGATTGGACTACGCGCACGCTGAACATTCGCGTCCAATTGTATTATACCGCAGCTCAAACCGTCACTTCCAATGCATTAAACGTGGCTATCTTACAAGACAATGTGTTGGGTTCCCAAAGCGGTATGTCCGCCAACCCGGATCAAGTTGTTGGAAACCAATACAATCACATGCACATGTTGCGTCACCTGATTACGGGTCAATGGGGTGAGACCATCTCCACTATCGCTCCGGGTACGCTGGTTGAGAAAAATTACGAATATGTGATTCCCGAACAACTCGGCTCCCCGAATGCTATTGATGCCGTTTTAGAGGATTTGCAATTTGTTGCTTTTGTTTGTGAAGGCCATCAAGAAATCCTTACGGGTATCCACGTTCCCGTTGAATACATCAACATGCCCGCTATTTACGGTCGTATGGTGGCTATGAAGGCTGGTTCCAACATCACTTGTGATAATCAAGGAAACGCCTATTTTGAGCTTAAGAACTTAGGAAGTGCCCCCATCACCTCAATAACCTATAACTACACCGTAAACGGCACTCAATCCACCTCAACTTGGACAGGAAACATTGCTTCCATGTCAACCGAAGAGATTGACTTGCCTACATTTGACATCAATTTGAACACTAACAATAGCATCTCAGCACAAGTGACGACTATTAACGGTGAAGCTGCGACTGTTGAAGCCAAGAACATGACGTTAAAAAAGAACGTCTATACCGGTGGTGGCCGTATGATTTTCAAACTCGTGACCGACCGTTACGCTAGCGAAACCACATTCAAAATCTTTGATCCGAACGGCAACGTTGTTCTCTCCGGTGGTCCTTGGGCAAACCTTTCTGCAAACGGCACGACCATCCGTGAATTTGAATTCAATCCTTCAACAACGGGTTGTTATCGTTTGGAGGTTTATGACTCCTATGGCGATGGCATCAGTGCAGGTACCGGTAATGGATATTTCCAACTGTTTGCAGAAGATGGCTCCCAGATTTTCCGCGACAATGGCAAATTCGGCAGCCAAGCCACTTACATGATTGACGTAGCTTATCCTGCTGGTGTTGAAGAATATACGACAGAAACGGTCATCTATCCGAACCCCGCAACGGATGTCATCAACGTCATGACTTCTGACAATGTTGAGCGCGTTGAAATCTACAACATGCAAGGTCAACTTGTGAAAATGGAAATGAATGTTGAAAATATTTCCATCCGCGACCTGTCCAATGGTGTTTACATGTTGAAGCTCACCACGGACAAAGGTTCCTCCATGCACAAGATTGTCAAGAAATAAGGTTATTTATTCCGTTTTTTGAAATAAAAAAGGCCGGCAGCAATGTCGGTCTTTTTTTGTAATACCACCCCGAAAAAAACGTATTTTTGCCGCTTCAAAAAATCAGACAACGGAGAAGGATTTATTTTACTATGGCTAAAAAATCAAAGGCAAGAAAATTTTGGAAGATATTCGGCAAAACCGTTCTTATATTATTTATAATCAGCATTTTACTCCCAATATTATATCGTTGGGTCAATCCGCCTGTAACCACATTTCAATTGGTACAAGCCGTTCATAACCGTACCGGCATCCATAAGAAATGGGTACCCATTGAGAAAATCTCTCCCTACATGTACCGCGCCGCCATCGCGTCGGAAGACAACTACTTCCTCGGGCACCGCGGCTTTGATGTCGTTGCGTTGAACACCGTAATGGAAGAGCGCAAAAGTGGTCGCAGACACCGTGGCGGCAGTACCATTTCACAACAAACCGCCAAAAACGTATTCTGCTGGCCGAAAAGCTCTTGGGTGCGCAAAGGGGTTGAAACCTATTTCACCTTCCTGATCGAGACTTTCTGGTCGAAAGAACGCATCATGGAAGTTTATTTGAACGTGATTGAGATGGGACCCGGCATCTATGGTTCCGAAAAAGCAGCGCAAACCTATTTCAACTGCCATGCCTCTCAACTCACAGCACACCAAGCGGCTTTGATTACCGCCTGTTATCCTAGTCCGCAAAAGCGCAATCCCGCCAAACCCACCTCCTACCTGCTCGGTCGTGCCGCCAATATTGAAGCTAAAATGGCCAGATATGGAACGCCCAAATTCACAAAAGAATACTGCGACCAAGTCAGGGGACGTTACTTGGTTGCCGTGGCAAAGATGGAAATGCGAAAAGACAAATCGTCAAATTCGAAGAAAAAGACAAAAACAAAAAAACAGCGGTAGATGCTACCGCTGTCCAAAACCATTAACCTATGTAAGACAATGAAAATTAATTCATAATCATTTTACTCTTACGCAGGTTGTATCAAAAAGTTACAACTTTCCATAATTTTTTTTGCGAATGATGTATTGGCGAAGTGTCCAGGACGATTCGCGATGATCTCCGCACGCAACGGAACCCCCAGTAAATAAAGGTCTCCGATGAGATCCAGGAGCTTGTGGCGCGCCGGTTCATTCGGGTGACGCAAGTTGGTATTATTCAAAATATGGTCGGGTGTAACGGTGATGTCTTTCTTATGGAAGAAATCAGCCAGCTGGGTTAACACCTTGTTGTCCGGCACTTTATCCACAAAAACGATGGCGTTGTCAAGGTCGCCGCCACGCACCAAATTATTCTGGATCAGGAATTGCAACTCGTCCAAAAAGACGAATGTGCGGCAGTTGAAAACATCCGGAACGAAATTTTCCAGATTGTCCAACACAGCCTGTTGTTCGGCCAGCACCTTCGTACCATAATCGACATTCACGGTCATTTTGAAACGTTCTGCGGGCTTGATGGTCAGCTCAATATCCTTTTCAGGCACAGAAAAAGAGATTTCCTCCGTCACAATGCCGACCTTCTTGGGCTGGTCAAGGGTTTTGAGTCCTACATCTTTCAACATCTCCACATAAATGCGGGAACTGCCGTCCAGGATGGGGGTTTCAGGACCGACCGTTTTCACGAGCACATTGTCGATACCAAGGCCTGCCATTGCAGCCATAAGGTGCTCAATAGTATGTACTTGCGCGTCACCTTCTCTGATAGAGGTGCCGCGAGATGTGTCAAAGACCGTTAACGGAGTGGCCTTGACCACAGGGTTTCCAGGCAGGTCGGTACGCTCGAAACAGATGCCCGTATCAACGGCCGCAGGCACGAAAGTTACCGTCACCTGTTGACCCGTATGTAAACCTCTCCCCGATACAGAAACCGGGGAGGCAATGGTGGTTTGCAATCTTGTCATGAAAATTACTGATTTTTCTTTTGGTTGTTTATATATTGTTGATATAGTTCGGGTAATTTGCGGCGCAACACGATGAGTTTGCGCTCTTCAGAAGCCGGAACGGCCGGACTTCCAAGATAGACGCCCTGCTTGAGGGAGTGCGTCACGCCAGACTGTGCTCCGATGATGGTGCCATCGTCGATGGTGATATGCCCGGAGATGCCCGCTTGGCCAGCTACAATGCAGCGGCTGCCGAGTTTCGCGGAACCCGCCACGCCTGCCTGAGCGGCAAAAGCGGTACCCTCGCCCACCGTGACATTGTGTGCAATCTGCACCAAATTGTCGATCTTCACGTGGTCGTGGATGCGCGTAGAGCCCATCGTCGCACGGTCGATGCAGGTATTCGCACCAATCTCCACATGATTGCCGATTTCCACGTTGCCAATCTGCGGAATTTTGAGGTATTCGCCGTTCTGGGCAGCGAAGCCGAAGCCGTCGGCGCCGATAACCGCCCCAGCGTGCAGGATGCAGTCCGTACCGATGTGGCACTCCTCATAGACCTTCACGCCCGCATAGAGCGTGGTACGCGCACCGATACGCACGCGGTCGCCGATGACCGTCTGCGGGTAGATGCTTGCGCCGTCGCCGATTTCAGCGCCGTCGCCGATGCTCACGAACTCGCCGATATAGACGTTCTGCCCGATTTTGGCAGTCGGGGAGATGCACGCCTTGTCGGAGATGCCGGTCTTGCGCGGTTTGTTCTCCTGATAGAAATTCAGCAGTTGCGCGAAGGCGAGGTAGGAATTCGCCACCTTGATGAGGGTGCAGGGCACCTCTTGTTCAGGGACAAAATCCTTGTTGACGATCGCAGCAGTGGCTTTCGTCGTGTATATATATTGTGTGTATTTCGGATTGGAAAGGAAGGTCAAGCCGCCGGGCACGCCCTCTTCGATTTTGCATATTGTAGTGATTTCAGCGTTGGGATCTCCGATGATCTCGGCGGAAATCAATCCTGCAATTTGAGCTACGGAATACTTCATATCTGACATTTTTCAGGCGGCAAAAGTACACTTTTTTTCGTTATGACAAGGTAGGGGCGAATAATCATTCGCCCTACCTTTAGCCAACAGCCAAAGTTTTTTTTCGAAGGTGTTGTGCATATCAAAAAAAAGTGTATTTTTGCCGCCGATTTCAGAAATGAAACCACGGAGAGGTGGGTGAGTGGCTGAAACCACCAGTTTGCTAAACTGACGAAGGGGTAACTCTTCCGCGAGTTCGAATCTCGCTCTCTCCGCGACCTTGTAGGGGCGAAAGATTTTTCGCCCCTACGTTCGTTTAAAACCCACCTCACCCTATTCATCATTCATCATTCTACATTCTTCATTCCGCATTGACAAATTCCGTATCTTTGCCCCCAAATTATCACTATTATGGATTCCGCAATGAATACGAACCCGTACTTGTCTCCCAAAATGAAGATGGCTGATGCTATCAATCAGTACCACAGCCTGTTAACCGTGCTCCCGCGACTCGGCATTCCCCTTGGTTTTGGCGAGAAAAGCATAGAACAGCTCTGCACCGAACAGCACGTTTCGCTGCCGCTCTTCACCCTTATCAGCCGCGTCTATATCCAAACCGACTACTACCCCTCCATCGAGGAGCTGAGACAATGTCCCATGAACGACATCCTGCAGTATCTGCAACAATCTCATCAAGACTACTTGGAGAACAAATTTCCTCATATCGAGCAGCATTTCAACGCGTTGCTTGAGCCGATGGATAAGAAATACAGCACGCTGATCGTCAATTTCTACAAGGAATTCAAAAAGGAGGTGGTGAAGCATTTCCAATATGAGGAGAAAGTTGTATTTCCTTATATGCGGCAGATATTATCTGAAAATGAGACAGATAACGGCGAACATCACCACAAATCCGCGTTCCAACAGCAGCACGATGACATTGAGGACACCCTCAACGACCTCACCAATCTGTTGCTGAAATACATTCCTGCGGAGGTTTCTTCCTCGGAACGTGTTGATATGTTGTTAGATATGTACGCGCTTTCCAACGACATCGGGAAGCACGCCATGATGGAAGACCGCATTTTGCTGCCCTATATCCAGTACTTAGAATCTCAGAGCCATGATTAAGATCGCCATTGCTGAACCTTCACAGATGCTGCGCAACGGCCTCGCCGACCTCTTGCGCGACGTGCCCGACACGGAGGTGGTCTTCTCCACGGACAACCTGAACGCATTGTTTTCCAGAATGCCGGCGTTGCATGCGGACATTCTGATTATCAACCCGTTGCTCTTCGAGTACAGCCACCGCGCCACGCTCCGCGCCGAATTCGACAACCATCCCGAACTGCGCCTCATCGCTCTCGTCACCTCTTACCTCGAATCCCAGCATCTCCGCCAGTTCTCCGGCATCATCGAACTCAACGACGACCTCCAGCGCGTGAAATCGACCATCAACCAGGTGGTCAACACCCTCCAATCCGACGGCGACGAACCTGACACCGACCCCCTCTCCGACCGCGAAAAAGAGGTCCTCATCTGCCTCTCCAAAGGTCTGAAAAACAACGAAATAGCAGATACTCTCAACATCTCCGTCCACACCGTCATCACCCACCGCAAAAACATCGTCCGCAAAACCGGCATCAAATCCGTCGCGGCGCTGACGGTATATGCGATATTGAACAATTTGATTGAAGAAAAAGACATCATTTAGTTAGCAGTTAGCAGTTAGTAGTTAGTAGTTAGCAGTTTATGCCGAAAGAGCCACTATATATTAAACTACTTCCTTGAGCAGCCCCGCTAGGGGCAAGAGCTAGGTAGCCAGGGGTGAGCGCAGCGAAACCCCTGGGACGGATGACGACGATGACACGATGATGCGATGAATGACGATGATGAATAACGAATACCCAGACAATATGAATAAAATAATCACCCTAATTATCACATTATGCCTCGCGTGGTCGATGGCCACCGCGCAGGCCCCCGACCCCTACGCCGGTTACGACCGCGTGACCCTCTATGACAGCATGACCGTGCGCATGGAGGAGAACGGTCTCAGCCACTACCTCAACCATCAGCGTTACAGAGTGTTGAGTGATGTTGGCTGCCGCGACAACAACACGATCATCGTCGATTACGACCCGCTGTCAGCCTACTGCGAAATCCGCGACGTGGTCATCTACCGCCACGATGGCACGGAGGAGCACCCCGATTTCATGGTGTGCGACTACCCTGCCCCCGCCCACATGATCTATTGGGGCGCACGGCAGAAGATGGTCGCCCTCGGTCGCCTCGAAATTGGCGACGAGGTGGAATTCCTCACCTACAAGAAAGGGTTTACCTACGCGCTGCTGCAGGGCGAGGACCCCGACGCGAAGTACATTCCGCCCATGCGCGGCCACTTCTACGACATCGTCCCCTTTTGGAGCAGTCAGCCCGTGAAGGAGAAAGTGTATCAAGTCAGTGTGCTGACCAACAAGAATTTGCAGTACAAGATCTACAACGGGAATCTTGCCGTGAAAACCACGAAGGATGGCGACCGCACCCTCTTCACCTTCTCAAGCACGGACTATTTCCCGTTGAAGACCCCGCGCTACACCGTGGCCAACAACGACATTGAGCCAAAGCTCATCGTGACCACCGCGCAAAATTGGGAGGCTAAGTCGATGTGGTTTTACGGCGTAAACGAAGATTTTGGCAGTTTCGAGGCCACGCCGGAAATCCAGGCCAAGGTCAACGAGCTGCTGAAGCCGGCCAAGACCGAAAACGACAGTTTGGACATCCTCACGCACTGGGTGGCCGACAACGTGCGCTACTCCGGCATCTCGATGGGCGAAGGCGAGGGATTCACGCTCCACAAGTGCGAGATGACCTTCCGCGACCGCTGTGGTGTCTGCAAGGACAAGGCTGGCATGCTCATCGGCATGTTGCGGGCGGCGGGCTTCAAGGCCTACGCTGCCATGACGATGGCCGGCGAGCGCATCGAGGACATCCCCGCCGACCAATTCAACCATTGCATCACGGTGGTACAGCGTCGCAACGGCAACTACCAACTTTTGGATCCCACGTGGGTTCCGGGCGTGCGCGGCGAACTCTGGTCCAGCGCGGAACAGCAACAGAACTACCTGATGGGACTGCCTAAAGGCTCGAAGTTGGGACTTACCCCCGTCTCCGACCCGAAGAACCACTACGTGCGCATGACCGCCCAGACCGAAGTCACCAAAAAGGGCTCGCTCAAGGGCACCGTCACCATCACCGCCGACCGGCAGAGCGACCGCACCGTGCGCGGTGTCTTCTACGGCTTCCGCACCGAATGGCGACGCAATGTGGAAGAGATGCTCTATGCGCAGTACCCCAACGCGAAACTCAAAAGCGTGAAATACACCAGCGAGGACGACTACCTCAAACAACCGGTAAGCATCACCTACACGTTCGAAATCCCTGACTACGCGATTGTTACGGACAACGAGGTGATCGCCACGCCCTTCCTCGCCAACGGCTTCTACACCTTCGCCATGCGTCACCTCTTCTACGACATCAGCTTGGAGAAGCGCGACTACCCCTTCACTGACCGTTGCTCCCGCTACGTCGCCATCAACGAAACGATGAAGGTGCCATCGGGTTACACCCGCGTGAGCACGCCCCAATCGCAGCAGTTCGTCACCCCAACCATCTCGTTCAAAGGCGGTTACCAAATCGGCTACAACATGGTCACCTTCACCGAAAACATCACCCTCGGCAAGCGCGTCTATGAGGCTTCCGAATGGCCCTCTTTCCGCAAAGCCGTGCAATGCCAACGAGGGTATATGGGGAATCCGGTGGTGTTCATCAAATAGTTAGCAATTAGCAGTTAGTAGTTAGCAGTTCATGCTGAAAGCTCCCACATATATTCAACTACTTCCTTGAGCAGCCCCGCTAGGGGCAAGAGCTCGGTAGCCAGGGGTGAGCGCAGCGAAACCCCTGGAACGAATGGCGATGATGAAGCGATGAATGATGCGATGAATGACGATAAAATAATTATGCATTATGAATTACAAATTATGAATTTAATTGTGCATTATGCATTATGAATTATGAATTTATAAAGAACATGAGTAAACGATACATTATTACAATTTTGGCGGTATGCATGATGGCAACCGCATTCGGCAAAGCCCCCGAAAAGGACGCCGTCTATAAGCTCATTTCCAAGAGCTACACGTTGAACACGGACGGTTCCACAGAGTTCCGCAAGCGCACGGAGCTGCAGATTTTCACGCGGATGACGTTCGACCATTTCGGGGAGACATTCATCACCTACAACCCTGATTTCCAGGAGCTCATCATCAACGAGGCGTACACCATCCGCAAGGACGGCAGTAAGGTGGAGACCCCTGCCAACGCCTTCAACCCGATGCTACCGGACGGCTGCACAAAGTGTGAGCGGCTCAACGGCATCCGCACGATGGTGGTGACCCACACGGCTTTGGAATACGATGCCCTCATCGTCCTCGACTACACCATCCGCTCCAAGAACTTCTTCTTCCAAGAGCTGTTGGAAAAGGTGGATTTGCAGGAGGAGGTGCCGGTGGAGAAGTATGTTATCCGTGTGACAATACCAAATTACAAGACCTTGTCTTTATCTTTAAATGGTGAACATTCCAAAGTATCTGGTGACGAGAAAGACAATATGATTACCGTCGAAAACACGTTCACTAATCTGCCGGAACGTCCTACTGACGATTACATTCAATCAAGAGATTTCTCATCTCTAACATTTTTTACACTGGATAAAGAGGATGATCTAGTCAACAAGATTATGCAGCAAAATTCCATGCAGAAATTTGACAACCCGCAAATTATAGACTTCTTCCGCAGCCGTTTTACCGAAGATATATCTGACATGGATAAGGTGCTGTATGTCAGAGATTATATCCATGACAATATCCATACTAACCATTTGGATGCCAAAATGTTAAATTATATGTTCGCCTCGCCGCAGCAAGTGTGGGAAAGCAACTGTGCTTTGCCGATAGAAAAGAACATTTTATTGGCTGGAGTGCTGCAAAGTTTGGGATATGATGCAGAGCTTGCGTTCAAGAACAACACACTGCCGACCGATTTAGAAACGGTTGTGCGGTTGCATTACGAATTCAATACTTGGATGTTTACGCACTACATCTCCGCAAATGAGGCAGAAGATTTGAGTTTGGAAGCCTATTTTGCACCTGCCTCGCTTACCCTACAAAGTGGTAAACTTGAAGAGGTATATGCGCAACCTATCGACATCAATGTGGCATCCGAAATCACCTTTGAAAACGGACAATTGAACGCCCCAAAGGTGGATGTCACGAAAAAACATGTCTTTTCACCGCTTATGTGCACTTTACAAATGCAGGATGCCAATGTTTCAAAAGTGTCTGTTTCCCCACTCAGCAACAAATACTATGAACTGACCATCGATGACGGCAACTACGGCACGCAAATCCAATCTGTAAACATTCACAACGATCGCAATTACGACATCAACACTGGCCAATCCGATGAAAAGTACAGCTACACCATCACGCTACCTTCCAACGTCCGTTGCCTGACGAAACCTGTGCACAAAGAAATCACCGTCGAAAACGCCAAATTGCTGATTGATGTTCAGATTGATGGTCAGACGGTGAAGATCACACGGCAGTTAAGTCTGCCTCAGGAGGGCATTTCCGCCAAGAACGTGAAGAAGTTCAAGGCGATGATGGGAGAGTGGGACGCGCCACTGAAGGTGGTTTTTTCCCTGTAAAGATGTCCAGTCTTCCTCTGGTCTTCCTCTGGTGTAACTCTGGTGTAACTCTGGTGTTCTCTGGTGTAACTCTGATCAAACCATTGTAGAGACGTTGCGCGCAACGTCTCCACAACGGCACGAAAAGAATGTTTGGATATATTGTTTTTTATTACCGATAGATTACATGATAAAAAAAAGAGACGCGATGAATCGCGTCTCTATTACGGGGACTACCCCATTATTCGGTAACATCCGCAGATGTTTCTTCTTCCTCAATAGGTGTATTTTCTTCAGCAGGTTCGCTTTCTTCCTCTTCACCCTCAAACTCCGCACGAACCTTTTCGTAGAATTTGAACACGGTCATCTCCATGTAAGGTTCTAGCCAAAGAAATCCGATGAAGAGTGTGAAAATACAAAGAATGGCCCATCCTAAGAAACTGAGGTAAAGCACAAACAGATCCCATTTGTGACCTTTCATCATCATGCGGCTCTTTTGGAGCACTTCCGTGGCGGAAAGTTCCGGATTGTCATAGAGCACGAAGGGAACGATGGCGTATGCAAAACAAAGGATGATGCCAGGAATAACCAATAGAATAAATCCAGCTATAACGGCCAAAGCCATCAGCACAAATGTTCCTAACACATGCCCGAAACGTTTGTATCCAAGGAACAAGTCTCCGATGTCGGCGGGCAAATCCTGGCGTGAGGAATTCAAATAGGCAACATAGTAACCAAATTGCAGCGGCAAGGCCAAAATCGTCAACAAAACGCCTGACCCCGTCATTATCACGGCCAGCGTAGTGAATGAACTACCCGTGAAAATTTCGCCAAACTGTGTGGTACTGGAGGCTATACCGGCCAACAGAATGTACAAAAACGTGAGTCCCACAAATGAACCCCATTTACCTCTTAATGTGGCTAAAGCTTCTTCTTTTAAATCGTTGATTTTTCCCATAATATTTGATATTTTTATTGATAATCAATTTTGACGCAAAAATACAAAATCTTCCAAACACATTTAAGGATGCAAAAATAGCAAAAGGTTGCAGAAAAACGAAAAAAAAATTTTCACTTTTCGTTATCAACACTTTTTGTTCAAAAAAAAATCCACTTTTTTTTGCCCGCTTTTTTAGAAAAAAAATATTTTTGCAACCCGTTGGAAGCAATGATTTTCTAACACTCATCTTATTAATAATCAATTAAAAACATCAAAATTATGGGTGGATTTTTCGGGGTTGTTTCAACCAAACCTTGCATATCAGATTTATTTTACGGGGTGGACTATCACTCTCATCTCGGAACAAGACGCGGCGGAATAGTTACGTATCAACAAGATGCAAAGCTTTTCCGCCGCTCTATTCATAACATAGAAAATACCTATTTCCGGACCAAGTTCGGCGACGAACTGGGAAAATTCCAGGGCGAATCCGGTATAGGTGTTATCAGCGACACAGACGCGCAACCTATCGTGGTGAACTCCCACCTTGGCCGCTTTGCCATCACAACGGTGGCGAAAATCAACAACGTCGCAGAATTGGAGAAGGAATGTCTGGATGCCAACCAACAATTCACCGAATTGAGCTCCGGCGCCACGAATCCCACAGAGCTCGTGGCTTTGATGATTACACGGAAACATGATTTCGTGGAAGGCATACAATATGTATATAGTAAGATTAAGGGTTCTTGCTCCATGCTGATCCTGACGGAAGACGGCATCATTGCCGCACGCGACTACTACGGCCGCACGCCCATCGTCATCGGCAAAAACCACGTCGGTTACGCAATTGCCTCCGAAAACCACAGCTTCGCCAACCTCGACTATGAAACTGAGTATTTCGTGGGTCCCGGCGAAATCGTGAAAGTGACGGCCAACGGTTACCAACAGATGCTCGCTCCGAACGACAAGATGCAAATCTGCTCCTTCCTGTGGATTTACTATGGCTATCCTTCAGTGAATTACGAGGATATCAACGTCGAAAGCGCTCGTTATCGCCTCGGCTACGCCATGGGCAAATCCGATGACACAGAGGTTGATTTCGTGGCCCCCATTCCCGACTCTGGTATCGGCATGGCCATCGGCTACTCCAACGGCAAGCAAATCCCCTACCAACGTGGCATCGTGAAATACACGCCCACTTGGTCACGTAGCTTTATGCCCTCCAACCAAGAGCAACGTGAGCATGTGGCGAAGATGAAACTGCTGCCTAACAGAGACTTACTGAAAGGCAAACGCGTGGTTTTCTGCGACGACTCCATCGTGCGCGGCACGCAATTGCGCGACAATGTGAAGATGATGTACGAATACGGCGCCAAGGAGGTGCACATCCGTATCAGCTGTCCACCCCTGCTCTACGGCTGTGAATTCCTCAACTTCTCCGCTTCCAAAAACGTGTTGGAGCTCATCACCCGCCGCGTCATCAAAGAACTCGAGGGCGACGACAACAAGAATCTGCAACGCTACATGGACAGCACCACGAAGGAATATGCCAACATGGTGGAAATCATCCGCAAACATCTCGGCGTTGACACCTTGAAATTCAACACTTTAGACACTATCACCAACTCCATCGGACTTCCCAAGGATCGCATCTGCACCCATTGCTTCGACGGCTCTTCCTTTGGTTTCTAACAGCTACTTCCACATCGAATATCCACAAATATTATAATTTTCCTTGTAGAGACGGTGAGCGCACCGTCTCTACAATTGTTATAAAAGACAAATTATGGCCACAGATAATTTTCTCCTTCTCGGACAAAAGAAACGGATGATCGAACAGTTGCGACAAAAGGGCATCACGGATGAAAACGTGCTCCAGGCGTTCGACAAAATGGAACGGCACCGGTTCTTGGAATCTCTGTTGTGGCCACAGGCCTACGAAGACATCGCCATCAAGCTCACCACCGACCAAACCATCTCCAAGCCTTCCACCGTGGCATTTCAATCCCAACTGCTGGAAGTCTCAAAAGGGACAAAAGTACTGGAAATCGGCACCGGCTCGGGCTTCCAAGCCGCCATTTTGTACGCCATGGGCGCGAAAGTTTATACGGTTGAGCGTCAAATCGCCTTGTTCAAGCGCACGAAACCACTGCTGGAGAAGCTCGCACCATCGGTCGTCACCTACTACGGCGACGGTTTTAAAGGCTATCCGCAATTCGCGCCTTACGACCGCGTGATTGTGACGTGTGGCGCCCCCGACATCCCGCAGGCACTTCTCGACCAGCTTGTTATAGGTGGCATCATGGTCATCCCCGTCGGCACGGAGTCCCAAATCATGAAGAAAATTGTAAAAATCAGCGACACAGAGTACGAAGAAACCGATTATGGGGATTTTCTCTTCGTCCCGATGCTGAAAGAGCGCGTGAGAAAATAATCGACAGATTACTCGGTGTAATCGCTGACACCCGAAGCGGTAAACTTCGCGGACGCAACTGTGCGATACGAGCCATCCGCATTCACCGTGGCAATACCATATACAAAAAAGTCCGGGTCCTTAAGCAGCGAAGAGAGATACGGTATGTCAATTTTTGCCATTTGCTCTTGAAAATAATTTCTCGCTTGTGCGTCGTTTTCAGATAGAGAAGCACTCTCAAATTCAACACTCTCGTTGAAACTCACATTCTCTTTGAAGTATTTTTCAATTGCCTGCCAATCAGACCCTTCCACAGAACCATATTGGTAAGCCATACATCCGATTGTATATTTAGTGACCACCGGTTCCTGCTTGCAAGCACCCAAAACCAGCGACAAACACACGACAACTGCAAAAACGATTTTTTTCATCTTTAATATTTTACGTAACAATTTGCAAAAATAGCAGTTTCCCATCAAAAAGAATGTGACTTTTGAAGATATAATTAACATCTTTTTGTTACTTTTGCAGCTTAAAAATGAAGAGTTATGCAAGTTACCGGTTTTTTATTCGCCGCAGGATTAGGCACGAGACTTTATCCCTTAACTGCCTCTAAGCCAAAGGCTTTGGTGCGCTATCAAGGTAAAACATTGTTAGACAATGCCATAGAGAAGCTTTTGGATGCCGGTGTCACAGACATCATCGTCAACATCCATCATTTCGCAGACATGATGATGGAGGCGATTCTTCATCATCCGTATGCGAACCGCATCCGCATTTCCGACGAGCGCGCCTACCTACGCGACACGGCCGGCGGGGTGAAGTTTGCCGAACCCCTTTGGGATAAAAGCGACTTGCTGCTACTCTATAATGTTGATATTCTGTCAGATATAGACTTGAAAAAACTCATTGACTATCATATTGATCAACAGGCAGAAGCCACTTTAGCCGTTCGTAATCGTTCCACGCAACGCTATTTTCTCTTCGACCCTGATCAAAACCAACTCTGCGGCTGGCAAAATGTGAAGACCGGCGAAAGAATCGATGTCCGGGAAACAGGAAATACAAAGCCTTTGGCTTTCAGCGGAATACATGTTATGAACAGAAAACTCGCCCAAAACATCCCTTCTGTAGAAAAATCTTCCATCACACAATTCTATCTTTCCATGGCCGCAAACCACCGCATTCTGGGTTATGAACACAATGAAGACCACTGGCAGGATGTCGGGAAATTTGAAGAGTTTCGTAACTTGTTGTCATAGCCGAATTTACGATTCGATATTTTTTCTATACTCTTTTTTTTCAAAAAATCAAGAGGCGAAAAATATTTTTTTTAACTTTTTTTTTGTTAATTTTGCGAGTTGAAATTTTGAGAAGATACCTTTCTCTAATAAGCTCTATTAAAGGATTATAGATTTTATAAACAGAAGTTGAAACTGCAAAATGGAAAAAGAGATACCCTCTACTATATCGGTCTGGGAAAGTTGTTTGGAAATCATCAGGGATACGGTTTCCCCTGAGGTGTTTGCCACTATTTTCGAGCCAATCAATGCTGTGTCCTTGGAGAACAAAATGCTCACGTTGGAACTGCCAAGTCTCTGGTACAAAGAGATTCTCGAGGAACAATACGTTGATTTGCTTCGCACAGCCATCCGCAAACTGCTGGGCAACGACGCGAAGTTACGCTACAAAGTGCTCATGGAACGTGGTCAATCCCCCGCGCAAAACGCTTCCATCACCATCTCCTCCACTTCCCGCAAAGCGGTGAAGAACCCTTTGATGATGCCCCCGCTGGATGTCAACGCTATGGACCGCAAAGATATCCCCGGACCGTTCATCGTACCCGGAATCAAGAAACAGCGCATCCCTTCCAACCTCTCCGAGACCCTCACTTTCGACAATTATGTGGTGGGCGACTGCAACCGTCTGGCCTGCGCCGCCGGCATGTCCATCGCCAAAGCCCCCGGCCAAACGCCTTTCAACCCTCTCTTCATCTACTCCGAAGTTGGATTAGGTAAAACACACTTAGTCAACGCAATAGGTATCCAAACCAAGATCAACTTCCCCGATAAAATCGTCATCTACGTCAGCGCCGACACCTTCTACCAACAGTACATGGAGGCCGTCAAAAGCGATAACCTCAACGATTTCTACTGGTTCTACGAAGCGGTGGATATGTTGATCATCGACGACATCCAATTCATCTCCGGCAATAAAACAAAGACGCAAGAAGCTTTCTTCCAGATATTTAACCATCTGCATCAGCTCAAGAAGCAGATCATCATGACCTCCGACAAATCGCCGGTGGACATCACCGGTTTTGAACCTCGTCTGCTAAACCGCTTCAAATGGGGTCTCGCTACCGACCTGCAAGTACCTGATTTAGAGACTCGTACCGCCATTATCACCAAGAAACTGGAAAACAACGGCATCGAATTCTCGAAAGAGGTGATCGACTATCTGGCGTTGCGCATCACCGCCAACACCCGCGAACTGGAAGGCGCCATGATCGCTATATTGGCGCAAGCTTCCCTCAATCACCGCGACATCACCCTCGATCTCGCCCGCGAAATGGTGGACAAATACGTCAAATCCACCGCCAAGGAAATCTCTATCGAGTACATCCAGAAAATCGTATGCGACTATTTCGGCTTCTCCGTGGATGCCATCAACGCCAAGACCCGCAAGCGCGAAATCGTGCAAGTACGCCAAATCAGCATGTACTTCGCCAAAAAATACACGCATCTGCCCCTCTCCGTCATCGGAGCCTACTGCGGAAACAAGGACCACGCAACGGTTTTGCACGCCTGCCGCACCATCCGAAACCTCAGTGAGACAGACAAAAAGATGAAACAATATATTTCAGATATTGATAAAAAAATGAAAATTGGAAATATATAGATGTTTTGTAAAAAATAATACTTATATTTGCAGCCTCGAATAATAGCATCATTAAGATGAAGAAACATTGGGTAAAAAAAGAGCTTCCAGACGAATCCGTAGTTACGCAACTATGTGAGCATCTGCAACTTGAGCGGCCTCTCGCCACTCTGTTGGCTCAGCGTGGCATCACCACGGTGCAGCAAGCGCGTGACTTTTTTGAACCCAATATTGAGCAATTACACGACCCTTTTCTGATGAAAGACATGAACATCGCGGTGGATCGGCTCTCCAAAGCCATCATCCACGATGAGAAAATCATGGTCTATGGCGACTACGACGTGGACGGCACCTCCGCCGTGGCATTGGTCTATTCGTTCCTGTGCGAAATCCGCGGCATCGACGCGCATGAGTACATCAAATTCTACATTCCCGACCGCTATACGGAAGGCTATGGCATCACGGAAAAGGGCATCAACTACTGCAAGGAAAACGGCATCAACTTGCTGATTTCCCTGGACTGTGGCATCAAAGCCAACGACATGGTCGATCTGGCTAACCAATACGGCATCGATGTCATCATCACCGACCACCACCTCGAAGGCGAAACGCTGCCCAACGCGCTCGCCATCCTCGACCCCAAACGGAAAGATTGTACCTACCCTTACAAGGAACTCTCCGGTTGCGGCGTCGGCTTCAAGCTCGTGCAGGGTTACTGTTTCAAAAACGAACTGCCTGACGAACTATGGCTGAAACGCATGGACCTCGTGGCGGTGAGCATCGCTTGCGACATTGTGGCCATCACCGGCGAAAACCGCATCCTCGCCCACTTCGGCTTGGAAATGATCAACAAAGTGCCCCGCATGGGCATCCGCACTATCCTCGACCAAGCGGGCATCAAGATGAGAACTTATCCGCCTTTCCGCGAAGATACCTTCTTCACGAGAGTCATATCTATCTCCGACTTAGTGTTTTACGTCGGACCGCGTATCAACGCCGCCGGCAGAATCAAAAGCGCGAAAGAGTCCGTCCGTCTCTTCATTGTGGAAGACGAGGACAAATCAATGGAGATCAGCACCCGCATCAACAAGCAGAACAACGAACGGAAGCAGAAGGACAAAAACGCCACGGAAGAGGCGATGGATATGATCCGCAATTCGCACGAATTCGAGAACAGAAAGAGCATCGTCATCTATAACCCGCAATGGGAAAAAGGCATCATCGGTATCGTTGCATCACGTTTGGTGGAGGAATTCTACAAACCCACCATCGTGTTAATGCGCTCAGACGACGGCCTGATCACCGGTTCCGCACGTTCCGTCAAGGAATTCAACATTTACGACGGCATTGATTCTTGCGCCGACCTGCTGGAACACTTCGGCGGACACAAATACGCGGCAGGTCTTACCATGAAAGAGGAAAATTACGAAGAGTTCTCACAGCGTTTTGAAGAATATGTAAAGGATAATCTGGACGAATCGTCATACGAACCCGAGATTTCCGTAGATATGATGCTGAAACTCTCCGAAATCACTCCGAACTTCCTCAACCAGCTGAAGAAATTCGCTCCGTTCGGACCCGGCAACATGGAACCCGTCTTTGAAACAGACGGCGTGGTAGATGAAGGCAACGCCCGTATCGTGGGTGACAAGCATTTGAAATGCAGATTGTTAAGTCCTTACGAAAGAAGCAACTCCTTTGACGGTATCGCCTTTAACCAAAAGGCCCAGCTACCCATCATCAGCAACTCAAAACCCTTCAATGTCCTCTATCATGTGGAGGAAAACCGATGGAACAATACGGTGAGTACACAGCTCAATATCAAGGACATAGAGCCAGCTACACTGGAAACAGCACATAACGAGGCATCCTCATCATCACAGAACGATTACACCTACCGCACCAGCAGCGACAAAAAAGAGGATTTTTCTGCATAAATCGCTTAACAACAGACTATTAGCATGAAAATAGCCGTCAACACACGACTGCTCCTGAAAAACAGACTTGAAGGCATCGGACATTTTTCTTACGAAAACCTTCGTCGAATCACGAAAGCACATCCCGAACATCAATTCTATTTCCTGTTTGACCGTCCATACGACGATTCTTTCGTCTTTAGCGATAATATCACCCCTATGGTAGCCTATCCCCAGGCTCGCCATCCTTATTTGTGGTATCTGTTTTTTGAGTATGGTATTCCATGGAAGCTCAAAGAGATAAAACCTGATTTATTTCTCTCTACCGATGGCTGGATCCCTACAAAGCTCGACATCCCCGTCGTGAATGTGATTCACGATTTGAATTTTGTGCACCATCCTGAATTCATCAAGCCCGTGGTGCGCCGCTATTACGATCGTTTCTTCCCGAAGTTTGCGCGCAACGCCACACGACTGGCCACCGTTTCTGAATTCAGCCGTCAAGACATTCACGATAGTTATCAGGTTCCTTTGGATCGGATTGACGTGGTCTTCAACGGAGCCAATCCCATCTATGCCCCTCTCGATGAACAGCAGCAAAGGCTTGTCAAACAAGAATATACGAACGGGTGCGACTTCTTCCTATTCGTAGGCTTAATTCATAAGCGCAAGAACTTGGACAACATTTTCAGGGCTTTTGATGCCTTCAAGGGCCATACCGCCAGTAACGTGAAATTGGTGGTCGTGGGCGACAAAAAGTGGTGGGCTGGAGAGATAGAGGACACCTATCTTCAAATGCAATATCGAGAGGATGTCGTGATGCTTGGCCGTCAACAATTAGACACCCTGAGCAAGCTCACCGCTTCTGCCATCGCGCTCGTATATGCCTCATTATTCGAAGGTTTCGGGATACCCATTGTGGATGCCTTTAATGCGCACACACCTGTCATCACCTCTAACGTCACCTCTATGCCGGAAATCGCCGGAGATGCCGCTTTGATCGTGGACCCATACAAACCCGAGTCCATCGCCGAAGCCATGATCCGTATTTTCGAAGACGAAAACCTTCGAAAAACACTGATAGAGAAGGGAGATGCCCGAAAAGGTATCTTCACTTGGGAGCGTTCAGCCGAGCGGCTATGGCAGTGTATAGAGAAAGCCTAAGCGCATAAAAAAAGCAGGGATAATTCCCTGCTTTTTTTATGTATCTGGATAATCTATTAGAATTTACTCTCGTTGTCCAACAACATTTTGTTTTTCTTGTTGTATCCGAGAATCAACATCGTCTCGAAGAGCATGCAAACCACCATGATAACGATAGCGACCACTACCATAGTAGCATGATTGGCTTTGGTGTAGAAGGCACCTTCACGGAAGAATGTGCTGTACAGGATGAAATTCATCACCCACACGCTACAAAGCAGGAAGCCCCACCAAATAGCCATATAAAGGCTGGAATTATCCACTTTATTCTCATTACGAACCACCACGTCAACATTTTCCAACGCGTAATCCGTCTCTTCCCAAATCTCCTTGAAGAAGGAGAGGGGTTTCACGAGATTATAAATGGGAACGAACCAAGCAACGTATGACATCCAAGGTTTCATACCGCTGTTCATCCAAGGAGCGATGGCACGCAAATTCTTATTGTTTTTAGAACCCCAGAAAGCGAAAAGGAGCGTTTTAGCCAAGAAAGCAACGATAGTCAAACAGGCAATCACCCAGAATTTCTTCTTTGCCGCATTGTTGGCTTCATTCAAATTATCCCAATTCTGCTGAGCGGGCATATATTGCGTCTCCAGTTCAGCAAGTGATTTCAAATGTTCTTCTTGAGCTTTTTGCTTATCAGCCAAAGTTTGTTTGGTGTTTTCGATGCTCTCGCTCAACGCTTTCTTCTCATCCTTATTAGTCGCCGTTTTCTGTTGCAGCGTGTCTAACTTATACTGATAGTAAGCCACTTCTGCGCTGTCTTGGCGCAAAGGGTGCTGAGCCATCGCATAATCCTCATACAACTTATTGTAATGATTGCGTTCTTGGATTACGGCTGAATTCGTTTTGTCAAATTTCATCAAAAACAGCATAGAAATGATGAAAAGGACCAAAACCACCACATTACAAAGCAGAATAACTTTGCCCAAACCGGTGTTGTCTGTCAATTTTTTCATACTTGAATTTATTTTATATTACTAATTTTCAATATTTTACAGCGTAAAGATATTTTACATTAAGCGTAGCAAAAGTAATAAAAAAATCTATACCTTAACGCACTGTTGAAAAAAAAGGAAAATCTATCTCTATTACTTGAAAAAATGCTTTTTCTTAAACCTGAGATAGGCGCTCTCATTGAAACGATAATACTTCGGGGCGCGAGGTGATTTGGGCAATTGGGTAAGTTCTAGAATATTGGTTACCAGCCCGATAGCGACCCAATGCTTCTGGAAATTCCGACGATCGATTTTGCAATTGTAAACCGACGACCAAAGCCGTCCGAGTTCGGGAAGAGTGAACTCATCTTCCAGAAGATAGAAAAAATAGGGGGAGAGCTTGATTGAGGTGCGCAACGACTCGATAGCCTTTTGCAACACCTCAGCATGGTCAAACGCCAATTCCGGCAATTCGTAAATATTAAACCACTGGGTATCAGCAGCATCGTCACCAGCTTGCGCTTCACCGCCATGTATGAAAGAGTAATAAACGACTGAAATCACACGTCCTCGCGGGTCGCGATTCACGCCACTGCATGAGAACAACTCTTCCGTATATCGGGGCACGATGCCCGTTTCTTCCTTCAGCTCGCGCAACGCAGCCTCCTTCAAGGTTTCATCCTCATTCAAGAAACCGCCAGGCAATGCCCACATCCCTTTGTATGGGTCATTTCCGCGTTGCACCAAAAGCACCTGCAACGACTTCCCGTCAAAACGATACACCACGTTATCCGCCGCCACCGCCGGCCGCCAATAATCGTATTGGTATTTTTTTGTGTTACTATCCATTGTTTTGATTTTATTCTATGAACATTCCCCAAAAGCCAACAGCCAAAAGCCAACAGCTAACAGCTAACAGCCAAAGACAGGCTTATCCGCTTGCGTTCCACCTCAACGCCCTCCACCTTCACCATCACTTGTTGATTGAGATGCACGACTTCGTTGGGGTCGGAGATGCGGCGGTCGCTCAACCGACTGATGTGGATAAGACCGTCCTGATGCACACCAATATCGACGAAACAACCGAAGTTGGTGATATTCGTAATGATGCCAGGAAGCACCATTCCAGGTGTTAAATCATTGATAGTATGTACGTTCTTGTCAAATTCAAACATCTCGAACTGAGAGCGCGGGTCACGACCCGGTTTCGCCAACTCCTTCATGATGTCCTCCAAGGTAGGAAGCCCCACTTTGTCTGTGATGTATTTCGTCAAGACGATCTGCTGTCTAAGTTCCTTGTTTTTAATCAAATCCGCAATGGAGCAGTTCAAGTCCTTCGCCATTTTCTCGACCACCTTATAGCTTTCCGGATGCACTGCGCTACCATCCAATGGATTTTCCGCTTCGCGAATGCGCAGGAATCCAGCCGCCTGTTGAAAGGCCTTCGCGCCAAAACGCGGCACCTTCTTCAACCCTTCGCGCGAAGTAAAAGGACCGTTCTCGTTGCGATAATCGACAATGTTCTGCGCCAGGGCGGGTCCCACACCCGAAACATACGACAGCAGTTGCTTACTGGCCGTGTTCAACTCCACGCCCACATAGTTCACGCAACTCTCGACGGTCGTTTGCAGACTCTCCTGCAACATCTTTTGGTTCACATCATGCTGGTACTGCCCTACCCCGATGGATTTCGGGTCGATTTTCACCAACTCGGCCAGCGGGTCCATCAGTCTGCGACCAATAGATACAGCACCGCGCACGGTCACATCGTAATCCGGAAACTCCTCGCGCGCCACGGGCGATGCCGAATAGACCGACGCACCGCTCTCGTTCACCATGTATGCTTTCACATCGCGCTCGAACGGAATGTAACGAACGAAATTCTCCGTCTCCCGTCCTGCGGTACCATTGCCAATAGCTATCGCATCCACTTGATACTGAAGCACTAAGCGTTTCAACTTGTCGGATGCCAACTTATATTGCCCCACCGGCGGATGCGGGTAAATCGTCTCGTTGTAGAGCAGTTTTCCTTGCGGATTGAGGATGACGACTTTGCAACCCGTGCGGAATCCCGGGTCGATGGCCAACGTGGTCACCTGTCCCAACGGAGCGGCCAACAGCAGTTGTCGTGCGTTTTTCGTAAACACTGAAATAGCCTCTTTATCAGCCTTTTCCTTGTAGAATTTGCGCATTTCCGTCTCCATTTGCGGTTGCAGCAGTCGTTTGTAGCTATCCGTGACAGCCATCCACACCTGCTGCGCCCCGTTGCTGTTGTTCTTGATGAGACGGTGTTTCAAGTCTGCGAGCGTACGTTCCTCGTCGGGCGCGATATGCAAGCGCAGGATGCCTTCCTCCTCGCCACGAAACATGGCTAAAATGCGGTGTGACGGGGCCTTGGCGAGCAATTCCTCCGCATTGTAATAGATGCGGTACTTCTCTCCTTCGTCGATTTTGTCCGGAATCTTGCGTGTGGAGATACGGCTGTAACGCAGAAAGGTGCTGCGCAAACGGGCGCGAACGCCGGTATTCTCGCTGACCAACTCCGCGATGATGTCGCGCGCACCGGCCAGCGCCTCCTCTTCAGAAGCCACGCCTTTCTCCTCACTGACATACTTGGCCGCCTCGCGTTGCAGATCAATCGGACGTTGCTGCCACAACAGTTTTGCCAACGGCTGCAAACCTTTCTCGACAGCCACGGTGGCGCGCGTCTTACGTTTGGGCCGATATGGCAGATAGATATCCTCCAGCACACTTATCGTGTCGGCCTGCTCGATTTTCTCGCGCAGCTCGGGGGTTAATTTCCCTTGTTCTGTAAGAGAATCCAAAATGGCTGCCCTACGCTTGTCCAACTCTAACCATTTGGCATACAGATCTTTAATATCGCCAATCTGCACCTCGTCCAACGAACCAGTCGCCTCCTTGCGATAACGGGAAATAAAGGGGATGGTGGCACCCGTCTCCAAAAGATTCAAAGTGTTCTGCACCTGCTCCTCCGTGAGATTCAAGGCCTGCGCAATCCGTAAAGCGTAATTCTGCTCTGCCATCTTGATTGTTTTTTTGACTTATGACGTTGGACGTATGATTTTGATTTATGATTTATGACGTTGAAAATATAACTATTTACTCGTAATCTTATCTCAAGTCACACGTCACACGTCACACGTCACACGTCACACGTCATAAAACACACGTCACACGTCAACGTCTCTTACTCTTTCACAATCTCTAACAATTCAATATCGAATTCCAGCGGGGTGTAGGGCGGAATTCCGCGAGTGCCTTCGCCGTATGCCAAACTGGAGGGGATGAGCACCGTCACCTTGTCGCCAACACGCATGTCTGCCACCGTAGCATCCCAACCAGGAATCACCTGACCGGCACCTACCATGAAGACGAACGGTTCACCGCGATCCACAGAGCTGTCAAACTTCGTTCCATCTGTAAAACGACCTGTATAGTGCACTTTCACCGTCTGCATGGGTTCCACTTTATCGCCATTACCCTTCTTGACCGTCTTCACATAAACACCTGACTTTGATTGCACCATGCCCTTATGACTCTGAAGATATGCGTCAATTTCCTCTACTTCCTTCACTTTGCGCTCATCCAATTGGGCTTCATATTCAGCTTTGGCTCTCTCAAAATCAACTTTTTTCATCAAGCCATACAATTTCACATCCAAATAGAGCGGATCTTCGCCAAATTCGTATTCTTGTCCAGGATTCATCATCTTCTCGAAGAACTGTTTCCCGTCCAAAATGAAAGTGGCGCTGTCACCTACGTGCATCATGCGCAATGCTTCAAACATATCTCCTTGATAGAGAGAGTCCATCACCATTTCATTGGGCATCATCGGGAAGAGGAGTGAATCGCCGGCGCGAAGGGACATCAAAAGACCCACCAAGTCGCCCGTATGAGGCTGAGCAGCGGTATCGTGAATATCGCCGTGGAATTGGTAGTAGATACCTGATTTGTCTTTTTTGAATCCTTTGTATTTGCTACAAGCGCCAAAGGCCAAAACAGTGATTAAAGCCAAGCCTAACAAGGCTAAAGTTCTTACGTTTCTTTTCATTTTCTTCAATTTTATACGATTAACAATAATTTTATCTCTTTATTCTTCAATATTAAGCAATTCCAATTCATAAACGACAGGTGTGTAGGGAGGAATGTTGAATTCCTCGCTGCCTCTCTCCCCATACGCCAATGAAGACGGCACCGCCATCGTGATACGATCTCCCACGCTCATAATGGGCAATATCGCATCCCATGCTATGGCCGCTTGCCCCTTTCCCAACTCAAAGGTTAACGGCGAAGCAGGATCCATGCATGAGACAAACACACTGTTATCCAATCGCAAACCACGATACAAGACCTGAACTTTCTGATCTTTAACGGGTTTAGTGCCTTCTTCCACTTTCGTATTATAGTAATAATAAATGCCGTGATAGGTAGAATAATCCAAAAAATATCGATCGACGTACTCCCAAATCAAGGAATCTTCTTTTTGACGGATTCGCTCCATTTGTTCATTATACATTTCCTCTGCCCTATCTAAATTCTGCTTCAATGTGATTTTCAGCAACTTAACATCCGCATAGATGGGAGCCTTCCCGTAGGGATAGTCCCCCATGCACAGGAATTCTTCGTAAAACTTACGGCCGTCAAAGATAAAAGTCGCACTGTCTCCCAAATGCATACTACGAAGTGCGCTGAAGATATCCCCACGATAAAGATTGTCAATTACCATGTTATTGTGGGTCATCGGTGTGATAACCGCATCGTCGGTGCGCAGACACATGTTCACCACCACGAAATCGCCCATGTCCGGTTTCGGGTTTTGCTCATTTATCTGATGGAACTGATAGTAAAAACCTGACGAATCGCGTTTGAATCCGCTGTATTTCCGACAAGAAACCGTCGAAATGCACAACACTGACACCAATATCCATATAAGACGATTGTGTTTCATCATGATTAATAGTTATAAGGGTTTGCAAGAAATTTTTCTTGTGATGGTTTTTGATTTTCGGTAAGATGGATTTCCATCATAATCGGCTGAAGACCTTGGATACGGTCGCCATCGCCGGCCACGCCGTAAGCCAGATACGACGGAATCACAAGCCGTGCTTTGGCATCGGGCCGCAACATCTGCACCGCTTCGTGCAATGCGTCAATTCCTTCAGAACGATTTACAACGAAATGCTGAGGTCCAAGACTGTCAGAGCAATATATCATCTCACCCGTAAGTAAAAAAGTGCGGTACTCCAGATTCACCGGATCACCTTCTTTATACAAATCGCCTTTGCCGGGGTCGAGAATTTCAATATAAAGTCCTGATGGCGTACGTTGCATTTGCCAGCCATAACGCTGGATGAACATCTGCATCTCCTCGTTCTCACGCCGCATAATGTTCTTGTTGCCTTCCACGTAAGGAGCATCTTTGTCGTCCTTTGTCCCTTCGGAAGAAGAAACAACACTGCCCGTGGTCTTCTGGTCACAGCTTACCATCAGACCACACGCTGATACAAGCAACATTATGATAATGAAATACTTACGCATACTTATTTTTCCAGCTGCGCATTCTCACGAATGGCTTTCTCGAAATGGGCGATGGCCTCCTCCATTGTGCCGTGGTAGAAAGCACCCGCCGCGTTGGCATGTCCGCCGCCCTCGAAATACTTGCGGGCGAACAGGTTCACATCCACGATGCCTTTGGAACGGAATGAGACACGGATGCGGTTGTCGCGTTCGGTGAAAAAAGCGGTGTAATGCACGGATCCCAATGATAGGCCGTAATTCACAAAACCTTCTGTATCACCGATTTGGAAGCCATTATCCGTCAAATCCTTCTTGGTCAAGTACATATACGAAACGCCAAGTTCCGGAATCACCTTCAGCCGCTGTGACAGGGCAAGTCCCAGCAATTTCATGCGGCTTTCGGTGTAGTTATCATAGACTTTGCGATGGACGTCCTCGCCGTTCACACCCGCCTCGATCAGCTTGCGCAACACCGTATAGGAATCAGGAAAGTCGCAAGTGTAGGACATTGAGCCCGTATCGGTGATGATGCCCACGTAAAGGCACTCGGCTATCTCCTTCGAAGGCGTTTTATCGGGAGCGAGGTACTTGTAGAGAAAGTTATATACCAGCTCGGAAGCGGAAGTCGTCAAATGGGTGGAGTACATCACGTCGCACTTGATGTCGGGCTGCACGTGGTGGTCGATGAGCACCTTAAAACCCGGGAACTTGCTGATGGCGTTCTGCAAGTCCTGGCCGGCGCGATGCGGCGCGTTCATATCGACGACATACAGCATGTCCGCCTCTTTGATACGCTTTCGCGCCTCGGTGAGATTCTCCTGCGCCACAAGGATATTCTCCGCTCCAGACATCCATTGTAGGAAATTGGGGAACGGGTTCGGGGATATCACCGAAACGGTGTATCCGTCGTCCTTGAAATAGTGGTACAACGCCAGCGCACTGCCCAAAGCATCCCCGTCGGGATTGAAGTGGAAAACAATGGCGATTGTCTTCGTATCTTTCAGTGCCACACGCACTTTCTGTATATCCTGCTCTTCCAAAGTATCAGATTTTGAAAGCGCAAAAATACGAAAAAAATGGTTTGCCTCTTCATTCTTATTCTTATTTGTATTTGGCGTAGGGGACGACGCTTCCAAGCGTCGCAAAAAAATATCATTCGCTTCCAAGCGTCGCAGGAAAAATTTGCTTCCAAGCATCGCAAAACCGCGTCAACGGTCCAACGTTGGAAACGTTGACTCCTACTTTACCAGCACCACCCATTCGTAATAATTCATTTCCCAAACGCTATCGGAGGCCATCCGTTTCAATTCCAACTTGTTGAAACAGACCAACAAACTGTCGGTGCGATAAATCAGCAACTCGTCCTCATGATCCTTTATCCAAGACCTCGAAGGCGACACGTCCGGACAACCAATCCTTTGTAACTGCTCCCGGAAAATCTGATTTGCCGAAATAGTCCGGCCGTTTCCAATCGACAGTTGTTCATCCGCATTGGCTGGGTTTGGTGTCCCGTACATCTGGCGGTAGCCACTCACATCCACAGGCCCGTAAGTCTTGCGCGATAAATAAACACTTGGGACTATTTCCTCGATTACAACTTCTTCCTCTAACTGTTCGCGGGCTAATTCTTCCGACCATGCAGAAGCATATTTGGAGGTTTTTTCCGACAACGATGCCAGATAGTCAGACTTCCGGGCGATACCGAACTCGCTCTTCAAGAGCACCGTGTCGTTCCTGTTGTCCAAATAGTTGAGCGACTGATATAGTTTCCGATGTTCCACCATACGCAAGGTGTCGGCAGGATCAGGGGTAGGCAACCGCAAGGTGCCGTCGTCGTTCAGGCGGTCGAGTTGCTCGGCCATGGTGCGCACGCGCTGGATTTGTGCCCGTTGCGCGATCTTCTCGCCACGGAGACTCGGCACCAGCACCGTCAGCAACACGACGGCCAACGATCCCGCTGCCAACGCGAAATAGCCACGGCGGTTGCGGAACAGGAACACCAGCACGCACGCCGTCATCAACGCTCCGACCAACAGCAAATAATAGCGCGACTCGGTCAGACCGTAGTCCGCCAAACGACGGGCAACCCCTGTCCAGAAGAGTGCCAGCAGCGGCAAGACGAACAGACTGAAATGGTCATAGAACCACTTGAAGGGTCGCGGTTCCGTCAGTATCTGCAACATCTTGGCCAACAAGAAAATCACGAAGAAAACCGTCACCATGATAGCGACCCCGCCCTTCGGCAAGTTCCAGGTGAAAAGGATTTTGGCGGCATAGACATAGAGTACCACCGTGTAAATCAGCAATGCCGGTGTCAGCACCCAATTCAGCAGAACGGCCCAGAAACGGCGGATCTCGATGGTTTCGGGACGGTCCTCCATCGCGAAGAAGAGCACGGGTGCTAATCCGCAGAACAACAGCAACGCCGTTTGTTCGTACCAGCCATCCCAGACTTTGTGAGGAATTTCGAAAAGCGACTTGATCGTATAAGCGATGGCGGCATACAGCAGATAGAGGATTCCCGCGACGAGCAACGCCCGCACCGCCGACCAGACCATTTGCACGTTACGCTGCACAAACGGTTCGTTTTCGGTGAGCCGATGCCGCACGCACAACCACAGCGGAAGCGCCGCCAGCACGGCAATCCAATAGGCGATTTCCTCCACCCAGTCGAGGAGGAACGGCATGGCGAACCCGGCCACCATCCCCGCGAGCGGCAGCATGTAGAGCAGCAGACACCCGATGCCGCGTTTGCGCAACGGTTGCAGCGAATAGGCCGCCACCACCATAAACGGCGCCAGTGACATCGGTCGGAACCACCACGGCGCAGGTTCGTTTTTCACATCAAATATGTCCGGATGGGAACTTCCATAACATCCAGCCACGCAGACATATAGCAGGATGACAATCTCCACGGGATGCGCCTTCACGGCATCCCACACAGCCGCCAGTCCCCGTTGGATTTTCTCTTTTAACGTTATCTTTTCCATATTTAATTGATTTTCATTTCTTTCTGCAAAAATAAGAATTATCCGCTACCACGGCTTGTGCCGTTTCAAAAAATCCTCTTTCTCCTCTTGGCTGAACGTCTGCGGCCCGATAGCACCACCGCCATATTGGAAAGTGCAATGGTCGTTATAGGGAATCAGATCCAGATTCTCCATAGCAGTGGATTTCTCCTCGTCCGTCATAGATCGACTGTTGATAATATAATCATACCTTCCCATTCCCACTCGGCGAAACCAGATTTTCACCAAATCGGGGGTGGTTTGAGAATATTCTATGCCGACACAACCCATCTTCTTAAGTCGCTGGCGGATGCCGTCGTATTCCTCCTGGGTCAGCCCCACCACGCACATCAACGAATCCCTTTTTTCACGCGCCTCTTCGTTCCAAAAGTTTGAATAGTGGTGTTCGTTGCCCTCTCCTGCGCACACATGGAACATCTCCAGCCTATTCCCCTTGAATTCCAAGGTGACAGCACAACTGTCGGCAACAGCACTTTGAAGATAGCGGTGCAACTCTTCCATTTCGGTATGGTGCTTCTCATAATGCTTGGTCATGATGTCGGGATTGCATCGCCGCTCGGGTGCCACTGCAAGGACATAAACGATCACCAACAGCACATTAAGTCCTCCCCATATCACCGCAAGCCGTTGCCAAATATTTCGCCAACGCAACCCCATAATGAAAAACACTATCGACAAGCCAATCGCCAGCGGCGGGATCCAACTGAAGATTAAAGAAATTACAAAGCCGAGAAAGTCATCCACCCGAAACAGCACGATGACTGCGGTGACGACGGCGAACGGAATCAGCTTCAATATCCCGAAAATGGTTGCTTCTGTTTGCTCTTTCATAATACTGTATATTACTACCACCCACTAATTTGCATACTTATATTTACCCATTCCAAAATGATTATTACGCAAATCGCCATCGTCAACACCAACAATAACGCAATCTTCCATCTTTTCTGTGCAATCGCGAACACACTCACTACCGGCGCCACCCACCAATATTTCAACATCAAATTGGATATCTCGTTCATTTCTGTTGTTATTATTTTGATTTTTGGTGATAAACCATTTCAGTAGGCGGCGTTTCCTGTGTCGCTAAACATTTTTTTTGCAACGTTGGAAACGTCGCCTACTACCTACATTAACCAACAGTCGAACACTCACTCCTTGTACCATTTCACCTTCAGCGACACGAACATCAGCACCGCCAAAATCACAAAGATGCCGAGGCTGCCGAAGAGCAGGGCGTAGGTCTCCATCTGGAGCAACACATACATGAAGACGTAGAGCAGAAGAAGCAGGGCACCCACCATCAGCGCGGTTTTGCGGATTTTCAGGATGCCCGCCAAGTAGCCCGTGATCAGCACGATGGTCATCAGCATGGCGATGAGATACGACCAAAGGAAGGGGATGTGCTCGCTGAACGAGAGCAACAGCGTGTAGAACACCAGCAACGCGGCACCGATGAGCAGATACTGTACCGGGTGGATGGGCGTCTGCCGACGGTACTCCACGAAAAAGACCGTGGCGAAGGTGAGGAAAATGAACAGGTAGGCGTACTTCACCGTGCGCGTGGTCTGCTGGTACTGTAACACCGGTACCCTCATCATCACCCCGAACTCGTTCTTCTTCATGCTTACGCTGTGCGAGCCCCCGTCGCCGTACACCCATTGGGTCACCGACTGCCCGAAGTCGCGGTTGAGGGCCAGCACCTTCCACGTCGAGGTGAACCCACTGTCCGACACGGTCCGCTCGTTCGGCAGGAAGTTGCCCTGGAAGCTCGGCGTGGCACAGTTGGAGGTCAGTTGCACGGAGGTGCTGTTGCCCACCGGCAGGAACATCAGCGACTCCGAGCCCTTCAGCGACAACTGCACAGAGTAGGTCGCAGATACCGAATCTTGCATCTCTCTCACAGGCACACGGCAGCACAACACTGACCCCAACTCCTCGTCTTTGTCGGATCTCATCGTATATTCATTTCCGTTCAGCCGCAACACCACATTCTCCGACAGCCCCCGGAAGTCGCTCAACGAAATCAGCACCTCCGCCTTCGAGATGTCATAGACGGAATCCACATATTCCGACAGATTTGGCAGTTGTAGACTGCCGTCCAATGTCAGATCCGCGGTATAGACGGTCACATCGAAGTTGCCGCGATGCCGTTTCTCCGTCTTCACATCGCCCTTCACCTGCAAGGATTCAGGCAGAAGATATACATCCTTATGGTAGTTTTTACTGGGGATACGCACCACCGGTCCGATTACCCGCTGCGGCGCACTCCACATCTGCTCCACATCTTTCTCGGCCTCCACCTGGGTCGCGTTCCGCTCATTCACCACGTGCAGGATGATTTGCTGCGGAATAAGCAGAATAAGGCTGATAAGCCCGATGAGGAGGAGCTTCAGCAGCATACGGTCGCTGCGCTTCATTCTTGATTTTTCCTGCGTGGCAGGTCTTGTTTGTTCTGCTTGCGGTGTCGTCACCGCGGTTGTCGTTTCTGTTGTTTTTGTTTCTGTTGTCATATTTTTGGATTTTTGGTGAATAATATCGAATGTACGTTCATTGTATCATCATATCCTCGTCATTCGACCCAGGGTTGCGGCCAGAGGCCTTACCCTGGGCTACCGAGCTCTTGCCCCTACGGGGCTACTCAAGGAAGTAGTTTAATATATGTGGGAGCTTTTCGGCATAAACTGCTAACTTCTAACTACTAACTGCCAACTATCAAAAAGTACTTTGCGCTACAAAGTTTTATACCAAAAAAATTTTACTCTCCCCGGCACCCCTGCAAAAAACGCTCCAGCGCGGCGATGTGCGCGGCGAAGGCTTCCCTGCCCGACTCTGTAATCACGTACGTCGTGTTCGGCTTGCGACCGATGAACGACTTCTCACAGCGGATGTAGCCCGCTTCCTCAAGATGACGGGTATGGCTGGCCAAGTTGCCGTCGGTGAGCTCCAACAGCGACTTCAGCGTGGCAAAATCCGCCGAACCATTCGCCGCCAACACCGACATGATGCCCAACCGGATCTTGTTCTCGAAAGCCTTATTCAAACCATCAATAATCGCCATATCATTATTTATTTACATTGTACCATTACACAACAGTCTTACTAACTTATCCTTATCACTCCTGATTCACAAGTTTCAGATTTCAAGTTTCAGGTTTCAAGTCACAAGTCACAAGTCTTACTTCTTCCGTTCAAACATCAAAACATAGGCAATCCCAAACACAACATGCATCACACTAAACCCCAAGAACCAGAACAGCAAAGCATGTGACATGGTAAAGCAGTCGATGATGCCAATGAGGAGCTCCGCATAGCCGAGGTAGCGCAAGATAGGATAAGTATAGTGACTGCAATTAACGAGCGCAAGACCGTAAAACAAAAGCATAATGGAAGAGGTTAATCCGTAATGTCCTTGCATCACTAATGCCATGCTTAACAACCCACCAGCGGCCAATGGAATAAAGAAATCTAGAAGCATCTGCATCATACGCTTATCAAAAACAAAACGCAAATGGTGACGCCTGGACTTCGCAATGGCAAAAACGAACATGGTGAGCAGACAAATCGCAAACAATGCGATAGCAATGAGAGCGGCAATGCGAATCTTGCTCGGCGTGTCTAAAACGGCATATCGTTGCAGGTTTTCGAAGCATGGGAGCGCATCCGATACACCGATTACCGCCGCCGCCATCCAGGAAGCCACGCCTGCAAGCAACCCGATAATAACGATTGACCAACCGCTAATCGCCTGAAAACGAGACGACTTACTCATCATCTCACGAATATCATCCAATGTCTGTTTAACCTCTTTTTCTTCCATATCTTAAAAGTACTTTGCGCCGCAAAGATATACTTTTTTTTGATACATACAAGTCGTTGATGTTTTTTTTTGCTGTTGGCCATTAGCTATTAGCTGTTAGCTGTTAGCTGTTAGCTGTTGGCTGTTGGCTGTAAGCTTCAACTACTAACTACTAACTACTAACTGCTAACTAAAAAAAAGCGACCGATTCGAAAACCGGTCGCCACAAAATTTATAAAAAAGTTGAACGTAGTCGTTATGCGAGACCGCCGCCGCTCATGAACGGAGGCATCTGGTTCGGACGATCTTGGATAGCACCGAACTGCTCCTCATACTTGGAAACGTTGTCCTGCAACGCGCGAAGCAAACGTTTGGCATTCACAGGGGTCATGATCACGCGGGAGCGCACCACAGCCTTCGGGATGCCCGGGGAGAGCGAAGCGAAATCCACAAAGAACTCATTCTCAGAATGGGAAAGGATTGCCAAGTTGGAATATACACCCTTCGCAACTTCCTCACTGATCGTCAAATCCATTTTTTGTTCTTTCTTATCTTCAGCCATTTTCTATATCCTCTTTAATAAGTTATTACTTTAGATAATTGTTATTGTTTAGGATTCGAGACGTATGACGTATGACTTATGACGTTGGGTTATTCAATACATCATACGTCCTACGTCACACGTCTTACGACTTAATCTTCCTCTTTAGATGCCATCAAAGATTCATACTCTTCCTTCGAACCAACCTCGATATTCTGATAAGCGCGGATACCCGTACCTGCCGGAATCTTCTGACCGACAATGACGTTCTCCTTCATACCGATCAGGCTGTCGGACTTGGCGTTGATAGCAGCCTCGGTCAGCACCTTCGTCGTCTCCTGGAAGGATGCAGCGGAAATGAAGCTGTGGGTCTGTAGAGAAGCGCGGGTGATACCTTGCAGAATCGGCTTACCAGTAGCAGGACGTGCGTCGCGGGTCACCACCAAGCGCATATCTTTACGCTTCAGCAATGAGTTGACATCACGCAGCTTCTTGGCAGAGATGATCTGACCTTTGCGAATCGTGTCGGAATCGCCGGCATCTTCGACCACCTTCTTATCCCAAATCTGGTCGTTCTCCTCTTGGAAGTCGATCTTATTGATGAGCTCGCCTTGCAAGAACTTGGTGTCGCCCGGATCCTCGATTTCCATCTTGCGCATCATCTGACGCACAATGACTTCGAAGTGCTTGTCGTTGATCTTCACACCTTGCAGACGGTACACCTCCTGAATCTCATTGATGATGTACTCCTGCACTTTCTGTGCACCCTTGATGTTCAAGATGTCCACAGGGGTGAGAGAACCTTCAGACAGCGGCGTACCAGCCTTCACGAAGTCGTTCTCTTGAGCCAAAATCTGCTTGGAAGTCGGGATGAGATAGGTCTTCGCACCCTCGCCAGAATCCACACGCGGGGTAATCTTCACGACACGGTTACCACGTTTCAGCTTCTTCTCGAAGGAAACGACACCGTCGATTTCAGACACCACAGCGGGATCGGAAGGATTACGAGCCTCGAACAACTCAGTCACACGCGGCAGACCGCCCGTGATATCGCCGGACTTACCGAAGGAACGCAGAATCTTAACCAAGATCTCACCAGAATCGATGACTTGACCCTCTTCCACTGCTAAACGGGCACCCACAGGAACGTCGAAGCTCTTGATGATGTCACCATCTTCGTCAACGATGTTGATACTCGGGTTCTTCGTCTTCAGACGGCTCTCGATGATCACCTTATCGTGGATGTTGGTCTGCTCATCGGTCTCCACGCGGTAGGTCACGCCTTCAATAATATCGTTGAACTGAACCTTACCGGCCACGTCAGACAGAATCACTGCATTGAACGGATCCCAATCAGCGATCAGGTCGCCCTTCTTGATGCTGTCACCGTGTTTGAAGTAGAGGTTAGAACCGTAAGGCACGTTCGCAGAGGAGAGTGCCACACCGGTTTTCACATCGATGATCTTGATTTCTGCCGTACGGCCGATCACCTTGTAGTAGAACTTGCCAGTGTCGTCGGTCTTCTCCAAAGCACGCAACTCGTCGATGCTCAACACACCGTCGTAAGAAGCCATGATGCTACTGTTGGCAGCCACGTTACCTGCGACACCACCGACGTGGAACGTACGCAGAGTCAGCTGTGTACCAGGCTCACCGATAGATTGTGCGGCAATCACACCGACAGCCTCACCAATCTGCACCATCTTGCCAGTAGCCAAGTTACGACCGTAACACTTCTGGCAGATACCGTGCTTGGATTCGCAGGTCGGGACGGAACGGATTTCCACCTCCTCAATAGGAGAATCTTCAATGATCTGACAATATTTCTCGGTTAACTCCTCACCGGCGCGAATGATCAACTCGCCAGTCTGAGGATGATAAACGTCATGCAATGTCACACGACCTAACAGACGGTCGTACAACGTCTCCACCACTTCCTCGTTGTTCTTCAACGCGCTCACGGTCATACCGCGCAGCGTGCCGCAGTCTTCCTCATTGATGATCACATCGTGGGAGACATCGACCAAACGACGGGTCAGATAACCTGCGTCAGCGGTCTTCAATGCGGTATCAGCCAAACCCTTACGAGCACCGTGCGTAGAGATAAAGTACTCTTGCACTGAAAGGCCTTCCTTGAAGTTAGACAAAATGGGGTTCTCAATAATCTCGCCGCCGGAAGAGCCAGCCTTACTGGGCTTTGCCATCAAACCACGCATACCGGACAGCTGACGAATCTGTTCCGCAGAACCACGGGCACCAGAGTCGCGCATCATGTGCACGGGGTTGAAGCCCTGGCGGTCCTCCTCGATTTCCTTCATTAAAATCTTGGACAGACGCGCGTTGCACTGTGACCACACGTCGATGACCTGGTTGTAACGCTCGGTGTTGGTAATGAAACCCATGTTATAGTTCATGGTGATTTCATCAACCTGAGCATTAGCCTCAGCAATCAACTTCGGTTTCTCAGCAGGCACAATCACGTCACCGAGGTTAAACGACATACCGCCTTCGTATGCCATACGGTAACCGAGGGTCATGATGTCGTCAAGGAACTGGGTACAGGATTTGTTACCGCACTTAATCAGCACGTCACCGATGATATCGCGCAACGCCTTCTTAGTGAGCAACATATTGATATAGCCATATTCTTTAGGCACCACTTGGTTGAACATCACGCGACCCACGGTGGTGTCAACAATCTTTTGGGTACCCTGCCCGTCGATATCGACACGGCATTTGATTTTGGCGTTCAGATGAACTTTCTTTTCGTTATAGGCAATCATCACCTCTTGCGGGCCGTAGAAGATACCACCTTCGCCGGGAACCTTATGGTCTGGAGTAGAAGGCAGTTCCTTCGTGATGTAGTACAGACCCAAGACCATGTCCTGAGAAGGCACGGTCACAGGTGCACCGTTAGCCGGGTTGAGAATGTTGTGGGATGCCATCATCAGCATCTGAGCCTCCATGATAGCGGCATTGCCCAGCGGGACGTGCACAGCCATCTGGTCACCGTCGAAGTCGGCGTTGAATGCCGTACAGCACAACGGGTGCAAACGGATAGCCTTACCCTCGACCAAACGCGGCTGGAAGGCCTGGATACCCAAACGGTGCAACGTAGGAGCACGGTTCAACAATACTGGGTGACCCTTCAGGATGTTTTCGAGGATTTCCCACACGACAGGATCCTTACGATCCACAATCTTCTTCGCAGACTTCACCGTCTTCACAATACCTCTTTCGAGGATTTTACGGATAACGAACGGTTTGAACAACTCGGCAGCCATATCCTTCGGCAGACCGCACTCATTCAAGTGCAAGTCGGGACCAACGACGATAACCGAACGACCAGAGTAGTCAACACGTTTACCGAGCAGGTTCTGACGGAAACGTCCTTGTTTACCTTTCAAGCTGTCAGAGAGAGATTTCAACGCGCGGTTGGATTCCGTTCTCACAGCACTGGATTTCTTGGAATTATCGAACAAGGAATCAACAGCTTCCTGCAACATACGTTTTTCATTACGCATAATCACATCGGGAGCCTTAATTTCCATGAGGCGTTTCAGACGGTTGTTACGAATGATGACGCGACGATAGAGGTCGTTCAAATCGGAAGTGGCGAAACGACCGCCATCCAACGGCACCAAAGGACGCAACTCCGGCGGAATCACCGGCACCGTCTTCACAATCATACGCTCCGGACGGTTGTCGGCGCGCTTGCGGCTGTCGCGGAAAGCCTCAAACACATGCAGACGTTTCAGCAAGTCTTTCTTACGCTGTTGTGAGGTCTCACGATTGGCGCGATCACGCAACTCGTAGGATTCAGCATCCAAATCCACCATGCAAAGCAGATCATACAATGCTTCGGCACCCATCTTGGCGATGAACTTGTTAGGATCAGTATCATCAAGCAGACGGTTATCAGCAGGCAACTTCTCGTACAAGTCGAAATACTCCTCTTCAGTAAGCAGTTTGCCCTTCTTGATCTCATCGCTTTCCATGATACCGCCTTGGATCACGATATATTTCTCGTAATACACTACAGCTTCCACCTCTTTGGTGGCCAAACCCAAAAGAGCACCAATCTTGTTCGGCAATGACTTGAAGAACCAGATATGCGCCACGGGCACAACCAATTGGATGTGACCCATACGCTCACGGCGGACTTTACGCTCGGTAACTTCCACACCGCAACGGTCGCAGATGACCCCTTTGTAACGGATTCTCTTGTACTTACCGCAATGGCATTCCCAGTCTTTCATGGGACCGAAAATCTTCTCGCAGAACAAACCGTCACGCTCAGGCTTCAGCGTTCTGTAGTTGATGGTTTCCGGTTTCAGAACCTCACCGTGAGACTGTTCCAGAATAGTCTCCGGGGAAGCCAGACTGATGGTTATTTTATGAAACTCTTTACGGGTATTATTATCTTTTCTGAGAGCCATTTTCTTTCAGATGTTTTATTTCTTATTCAAATTTAATATCCAAGCACAGACCACGCAACTCGTTGACCAACACATTGAAGGACTCGGGAATACCAGCCACAGGCATGTTGTCGCCTTTCACGATGGCTTCGTAAGCCTTGGCTCTACCAACCACATCGTCAGACTTCACGGTCAGGATCTCTTGCAGCACATTGGAAGCACCGTAAGCCTCAATAGCCCAGACCTCCATCTCACCGAAACGCTGACCACCGAATTGGGCTTTACCACCGAGAGGTTGTTGCGTAATCAATGAGTACGGTCCAATAGAACGGGCGTGCATCTTGTCATCAACCATGTGGTGCAGCTTCAGGTAGTAGATATAACCCACGGTTGCCTTTTGGTGGAACGGTTCACCCGTCTCACCGTCGTAAAGCTGCGTACTACCGTTCTCAGGCAAACCAGCCTCGCGCATCAGCTCGTTGATTTGATCAATGGAAGCACCATCGAAAATCGGGGTGGCATACTTCACGCCCATCTTCTTACCTGCCCATGCCAACACGGTCTCGTAAATCTGACCCAAGTTCATACGGGAAGGCACACCCAGCGGGTTCAAGACCACATCGACTGGACGACCGTCTTCCAAGAACGGAAGGTCTTCTTGACGAACGATCTTTGCCACGCAACCCTTGTTACCGTGACGACCTGCCATCTTATCACCCACACGCAGTTTACGCTTATTGGCGACATAGACCTTGGCCATTTGCACGATACCGGAAGGCAGCTCGGTGCCGATGGTAGCATCGAAAATCTCACGCGTGCGGCGAGACTCGATGTCGCGAACCTTCACCAAATAGTTGCGGATAATCTCTGCAACCATACCATTCACACGAGAATCGTTGGTCCACTTGGACACAGAAACCGTCTTATAGTCAATCGTATTCAACAGCTTCTGAGAGAACTTGGAGCCTTTTTGAACAATGGGTTCCTTGGTGTCGGCACAAATCACATGAGCAACCTTGCCGTCCAAAACCTTGTAGAGCTTCATCACGAGAACTTCCTTCAAGGCATCCAGTTCCACTTGATATTTAGCTTTGATTTCCTCTTCAATATCCTTGTCTTTCGCTTTAGACTTTCTGTCCTTAATGAGACGAGACATGGACTTCGCGCCGATAACGACACCACGCATGGCAGGAGGTGCCTTCAAAGAAGCATCCTTCACATCGCCAGCCTTGTCACCGAAGATGGCACGAAGCAACTTCTCCTCAGGTGTCGGATAGGATTCGCCTTTAGGCGTAATCTTACCGATGAGGATATCGCCCTCCTTCACTTCGGCGCCCACGCGGATCAAACCGTCTTCGTTCAAATCCTTCGTGGTCTCAGACGAAACGTTCGGAATATCATTGGTCAACACCTCTTGTCCGCGTTTCGTGTCGCGCACTTCCAAGGTGAAAGACTCAATATGAATAGAGGTATATAAGTCATCCGTGACTGCTTTCTCAGAAATCACGACAGCATCCTCGAAGTTGTATCCCTTCCAAGGCATGAATGCTACCATCAGGTTGCGTCCGAGAGCCAATTCGCCGTTTTCGGTGGCGTAACCTTCGGTCAGCACATCGCCCTTCTTCACCTTCTGGCCTTTCACCACGATAGGACGTTGGTTGAAGCAGGAGTTTTGGTTCGTTCTTCTGAATTTCAGCAGTTCGTAATTCTTGACATTGGAGTCGAAGCTGATCAAATCCTCCGTCTCAGTACGCTCGTATGCGATTTCAATATGCTGAGCATCAACGGATTTAACCACACCGTTACCTTCTGCCAGCAGCACCACGCGGGAATCCACGGCCACACGATGCTCCAAACCCGTACCCACAATGGGAGCCTCGGGACGAAGCAACGGCACTGCCTGACGCATCATGTTAGATCCCATCAATGCACGGTTAGCGTCGTCGTTCTCCAAGAACGGAATCAAAGATGCAGCGATAGAAGCAATCTGGTTAGGCGCAATGTCAATCAAGTCAATTTCCTCACGCGGCAGGATAGGATAGTCGGCCAGACGACGGGCTTTCACCTTTTCGCCGAGCAAACCATTCTCGTCCATAGGCGTGTTGGCTTGAGCGATACGTTTGTTGTCCTCTTCCTCTGCCGTCAAGAAGATCGGCGGTTCGTCGAAGCGCACCTGACCATTATCGACACGACGATAAGGAGTTTCAATGAAACCGAGGTTGTTGATGCGGGCGAACACACAGAGGGAGGAAATCAAACCGATGTTAGGACCTTCAGGGGTCTCGATCGTACACAAACGACCGTAGTGCGTGTAGTGCACGTCACGCACCTCGAAACCGGCGCGCTCACGTGACAGACCGCCAGGACCCAAAGCGGAGATTCTGCGCTTGTGCGTGATCTCGGACAGCGGGTTGGTCTGGTCCATGAACTGTGACAGCTGGTTGGTTCCGAAGAACGAATTCACCACTGAAGACAAAGTCTTGGCATTAATCAAATCCTGCGGATAGAAGGATTCGTGGTCGCGCACGTTCATCTTCTCACGGATGGTGCGGGCCATTCTGTTCAGGCCAAGGCTGAACTGGTTATATAATTGCTCGCCGACAGTACGGACACGTCTGTTGCTCAAGTGGTCAATATCATCGACCTCCGTCTTGGAGTTGATCAACTCAACCAAGTAACGGATAATGGAGATGATATCTTCGTTGGTGAGCACGCCCGTTTCCATCGGGATGTTCAAATTCAATTTCTTGTTGATACGATAGCGGCCCACTTCGCCGAGGTCATAACGCTTCTCGGAGAAGAAGAGCTTGTCGAGGGTGGCGCGCGCCGTCTCCTCATCGGGAGCCTGCGTGCTCTTCAACTGCATGTAGATGTACTCGATAGCCTGTTTGCCAGAGTTCGTCGGGTCTTTCTGCAACGTGTTGAAAATCACGGAATAGTCAACCTGTTTGTCATCCTGTTTATGGAAGAGCACAGTCTTGATATTCGCATCAGCCACCATGTTGATGTGATCTTTCTCGAATACGGTCTCGCGATCGATGATCACTTCCGTACGTTCGATGTTGACCACCTCACCAGTCTCGTCATCCACAAAGTCTTCGTACCAAGTCTTCGTGACAGCAGCCGCCAGTTTCTGACCCACGTATTTCTTCAAGTTGGCTTTGGATGCCTTCACCTCCTCGGCAATGTCGAAAATGCTGAGGATGTCCTTATCCGTCTCATAGCCGATGGCGCGCAACAGCGTGGTGACCGGCAATTTCTTCTTACGGTCGATGTAAGCGTAGAGAACGTTGTTGATGTCGGTGGTGAACTCCATCCATGAACCCTTGAAGGGGATAATACGGGCGGAATAGAGGGGCGTACCGTTGGAGTGGTACGAGAAACCGAAGAACACACCAGGAGAACGGTGCAACTGGGAGACGACCACGCGCTCCGCACCGTTGATGATGAAAGTACCGCTCGGGGTCATGTAAGGGATCATGCCCAAATAGACCTCTTGCACGCGGGCCTCTTCAAATCCCTCATGCTCTTCGTCGTTGCACTTCAACTGCAACTTAGCTTTCAGTGGAACACTGTATGTCAAACCTCTTTCAAGGCACTCGTCCATGGAATAGCGCGGAAAATCGATATAATAATCCAAGAATTCCAAGACGAAACAATTTCTTGCGTCGGAAATCGGGAAATTTTCGGCAAAAGCCCGATACAAGCCCTCATTTTTGCGGGATTCCGGATCCGTGTCAATCTGGAAGAATTCCTGGAATGACTTCAGCTGGATGTCCAGAAAGTCCGGGAAATCCACGGGTCTTGTGGTCGCAAAACTAATTCTGTTGTTTTTTGTAGTTGACAAGGCTGTTAATTTTTTAATTGACGAAAATACTGATTATTAACAGAATACCAATCAGCAGGTATTATAAAACAGCAATAAGAACAAGGCTTCCACACGTGGTGGAAGCGTTGTTCTATTGCTTAAGGTATGAGTTGAAACTATTTAATTTCAACCTCTGCACCAGCTTCTTCGAGAGACTTCTTCAAAGATTCAGCTTCGTCTTTGGAGATGCCTTCCTTGACAGCCTTAGGTGCGCCGTCAACTAACTCCTTAGCTTCCTTGAGGCCGAGGCTGGTGAGTTCCTTCACCAACTTCACAACCTGCAGCTTGTTGCCACCGGCTGCCTTCAAGATTACGTCGAACTCGGTCTTCTCTTCAGCTGCGGCTGCGCCACCTGCTGCGGGACCTGCTGCTACTGCAACTGCTGCTGCAGCGGGTTCGATACCGTATTCTTCTTTCAAAATTTGAGCTAACTCGTTAACTTCTTTAACGGTCAAGTTCACTAATTGTTCTGCAAATGCTTTCAAATCTGCCATAATTGTTATTTTTTTTATTGTTTTTACTAAATTGAATTATTTGTTTTTTGTTTTATGCTCTCTCAGAAAGAGTTTTAACGATACCGGCCAACTTGCCGCCACCTGACTGCAAAGCAGAAACAACTTGTTTTGCAGGTGATTGCAGTAATGCCACGATGTCGCCGATCAATTCCTCGCGAGACTTGATGCTGCAAAGCATCTCCAGTTGGTCATCGCCAATATAGACAGCCTCTTCAATGAAGGCAGCCTTGATGAGGGGCTTTGCATTTTTCGCCCGGAAGTCCTTTATCAACTTCGCAGGCACGTTACCCGTGTTGCACAACATCACAGCCGTCGGGCCATTCAAAGTTTCATACAACTCTGAATAATCCTTCTCTGACTGCTCCATGGCGCGTTTCAAAAGGGTATTCTTCACCACTTTCAACTTCACGTCCTTGCTGAAGCACAACTTGCGTAACTGGTTGACTGTGCTAACCGTAAATCCGGAAATATCCGTTACATACACGTGAGAATAGTTAGCCAAGTCCTGAGCAATTTCTTCAATAATTTGACCTTTTTGTTCTTTTTTCATACTAACTAATCTTTTTAGATGGTAACTGATTTCGGATCAACTTGCACGCCAGGGCTCATCGTCGTGGAAAGATAGATACTCTTGATGTAGGTACCCTTTGCGCTTGTCGGTTTCAACTTGATCACCGTTGACAACATTTCACGAGCATTGTCGGTCAATTGATCAACGCTGAAACGGTTTTTACCGATAGACGTGTGGATAATACCGTATTTGTCAACCTTGAAGTCGATCTTACCGGCTTTCACCTCAGATACGGCTTTTCCGATTTCCATCGTCACGGTACCGGATTTCGGGTTCGGCATCAAGCCACGCGGACCGAGGATTCTACCCAGCGCACCGATCTTCGGCATCACGCTCGGCATGGTGATGATGACATCAACATCCGTCCATCCTTGCTTGATTTTATCTACATATTCCTCTAAGCCCACGAAATCAGCGCCCGCAGCCTTTGCTTCTTCCTCCTTATCGGGAGTACAGAGCACGAGAACACGCACTTCCTTACCTGTGCCATGAGGCAGAGTCACGATACCACGCACCATTTGGTTGGCCTTTCTCGGGTCAACGCCCAGACGGACGTCGATGTCGAAAGAAGCATCAAACTTGGTGTACGTGAGATCTTTCACCACCTGGATAGCTTCCGGCAAAGCGTATATCTTGCTCTTATCAAATTTAGCAAAAGCCTCTTTGCGTTTTTTTGATATCTTAGCCATTTGTTTTGATTTTACTTGTTAATTAATTTTGCTCAAAAGGATTCTGGCCACCTTTCACATTGACACCCATGCTGCGTGCAGTACCTGCAACCATAGACATAGCAGACTCGATCGTAAAGCAGTTCAAGTCTTTCATCTTGATTTCAGCGATGGCGCGCACTTGGTCCCAAGTGATCGTCCCCACTTTCGTGCGGTTCGGCTCTCCTGATCCCTTCTGAAGTTTGGCAGCCTCCATAACCTGGACAGCAACCGGCGGCGTTTTGGTAACAAAGTCAAAGGATTTATCCTTATAGACCGTGATGATCACAGGAATGACTTTGCCAGCTAAATCCTGCGTACGAGAATTGAACTGTTTGCAAAATTCCATGATATTCACGCCCTTGGAACCTAAAGCAGGACCTACCGGCGGTGACGGATTGGCGGCACCTCCCTTAATCTGTAACTTAATTAAGCCAGCAACTTCTTTTGCCATTGTTTTTAATTTAAAATGTTTGTAACTGATGCACAGACGTTATATTTTTTCAACTTGCATAAAACCGAGCTCAAGCGGGGTCTTACGTCCGAAGATTTTCACCGTAATCTTCAGCTTCTTTTTCTCAGTGTCAATCTCTTCGATGATACCGTTAAAAGTGTTGAAAGGTCCGTCGATAACTTTCACCTCCTCACCTACTAGATAAGGCTGTAACAAGAACTCATCCTGTGTGGAGAGCTCGTCTACTTTACCCAACAGACGAGAAACTTCATCTTTGCGCAACGGAATAGGAGGATCGCTTTTACGTTTGCATCCGACAAATCCCAACACGCCAGGAATTTCAAGCAGCTTGGCACAAACCTCCTGAGTCATGATTGCCTCGACAAAAATGTAACTCGGGAAATAATTGCGCTCCTTCACCACTTTCTTTCCGTTTTTCGTGCTGTGAAAAACTTTCTCCGTAGGGATCAGAACCTCAAAGACAGAATCCTTGAGACTGGAAAGTGCAACTTCACTGTCAATGTTCTGTTTAACCTTCTTCTCCGTTCCCGTCACGGATTTAATCACATACCATTTACGCTCTAATTCAGCCATGTTCAAGTTACTTTAGGATATAATGCCTGTTATAAAGAAACTAAACAGTTGGGAACATCAAGTTCATTCCCAAATTGAAGAGGCTATCCATCAAAAACACGATAAACGCGATTATAAGGGAAGCAATGGATACCACTACAACACTATTTCCAAGTTCTTGCATGGTCGGCCAGGTCGTTTTATGAACCAGCTCATCATACGTCTCTTTAAAATAATTGACTATCTTCATTTCTTTATATTTTTTCTATTTTTCAAATTTTCGCTCAAATTTCCGCGTTTTCAACACCTCTACCCTACTCCAAATTGAATAGATTTGCGTTTACAACGCCACTCAACACAATCTATATCAAGCAGTTAAAAATCAACCCACACATTCTTTCCATTCCAAATAACGATTTTTAAACAAGCTGGCAAATATAGCATTTTTTTTAATCAAACCCCCACTGTTGAAAAAAAAATTTCACTATGGCACGCTTTTTGTAGTAAAAATCGTTAACCATCTGAGAATCAAAACCTAATCTCTTAATCCTCCCACAGATCTTCCATCTTACTTCTTCCATCATCCATCTTCCAACATTCATCATTCATCATTCTTCATTATGCATTATGAATTATGAATTATGAATTAAAAAAGGGACTCCCTTCCGGAAGTCCCTTCTTCTAACGAGAATAGTAATAATTATCTTTTGACGATTCTAAAGATAGCAGCACGATGCTCTTCGCGGCTAGGATCCGTGATGTTTTGTCTGTTTTGAGGATCGTTCACCGTATAAGAGGCAGTTTCAATTTGATCGGGAGACACGCCCTTCTGGATGAAGAGATTTCTAACGTTGTTAGCTCTTCTTTGAGCGAGGTCACGATTATGTTGTTCTGAACCTAAATCGCAAGTATAACCTTCAACGATGAGCTTCAAAGAAGGATTAGCCTTCAAGATAGCTACGGTTCTGTTGATATTGTCGTTATAATCAGCAATCTTAGGAATATCTTTATCTAAGTCAAAGAGAATCTTGGTCTTGGACAAAACGTCGCTCAACTCATTGATAGCGGCTTTGTCTTCAGGAGTCAGATAATCGTCATCATCATTCAACTGATCGCAAACAGGAACAATGTAGATGTACTGAGGATCTTGTTTGATAATGATAGGCTCATTAGCCTTCTTCTTGAGTTCTTCCAGAATTTCTTTTTCGATATCCTTCTTGGATTTCTCTTCAGGAGTAGCACAACACTTGAAGTGGAAACCAGCCTTTACACCAACTTGGAGAAGATTCCATTTCGTTTGGTTTTTCTTAATCTCGTTGTTTTGATAAGCCACGTTGAGCATATCAGAACCGAGCGTACCATTGAATTGGATGTCACCATTGTTAGCAAGACCTAACAGAGGAGTTTTTTCTTTAGGAAGAATATCCAAGAAACCATACTTACAGTAAGCACCAACGTAGAAATCAGTCTTTTTGCTGATAGCGAAAACACCACCGAAATCGGCGACGATGTCAGCAGAAACTCTCATTTTCACATTGCGGCCTTTGCCAGTATAAGAAGCTTCACCAAAGTGGTTGTTCATCTTAATTTGACCATTTTCTTCATGAACGATATACCATTGGTTATAAAGGTCTTCATAACCACAGGTAGTAATGGTACCTTCACCTACGTATTTGTTGTACGCTTTGATAGGAATATAAGCCTGAACACCGAGAGCTGCATAGATACCATTACGGCCATCAAAACGCCAGTCGAAATGAGCTTTCAAAGGAACTTCAACTGCCCAAACAACTTCTTTTTCTTTCAAACCGTTAGCATCATAATACAGATCATAAACAGGATTGTAATTCACTGGTTGAGCAAAAGCAGGATCGTTAGGATCGCTGTAACCCGGGATTACACCACTCTTGGAGAAGGAAGCCTTAGCACCAATGCGGTTCAAACCAGTACCGATGCTCAAGCCCCAATGTTCGTTGAAGAAGTAAGCATAGTCAATATCTAACATCGTGCTATGAGAATAGTATTGGTTAATACCAGCTCTTCTGTAGATATTGTTAGTCCAAGCCTCACCCGCATGAATGTTAACGTGATGAGGGCAGAAGGTAGAAGTCTCATAATTGTCCGAATTAACTCCGGCATTATTTTCAGTTTGTACCTCTTGACCAAAAGCGGTACACATCGCGAAAATAAGACTGACTAATAATAAATTCTTTTTCATAATATCTTTTACTTTTTTTATTCTGAGATGATTGTGAAACCGGGGCTTAGCGGCCGGAGCCGCTAAGCTCGGTATTCAACATACTATTTTACGATAACGAATTTAACAGTCTTGATTTCATTTGTACCCGTCAAGATACGACCGAAGTAAGTACCTTGTGCCTTGAATCCTTCAATCTTAGTGATCGGAGTCAAATCAGTCACGTGGTTGATAAGAGCACCAGTCACGCTGTAGATGTCGAGGACTGCACCTTCGAGTTCTTCAGCTGTCAAATCAAGTTCGATAGTGATTTCTTGACGAACATTTGCAGGAACAGGATAAACCTTGACAGTAGAAACTGCATTGAAGTACATTTCACAAGTCTTATAGGTAATCATGTTGCCGTTAGCATCTTGTTCAATCAATTCAACTGAATAGAATCCGTTCAGACCACCGATCTCTTGATAGTTAGAATAGATAGCGCCAGGAATTGCAACACCATTTCTGTACCACTGGAAGCCCACGAAGGTGTGACCACCGTTGGTTGCAGGATTGTTGTTCACAACCACAACGTCGTTCCATCTTTGATCCATGATCGGGAGAGAACCACCGAATGCGTAATCACCAGCAAGTACACGTACTACGATGTCGTATGAACAACCATCCACTGTGAAGACTGCAGTGTAGTCACCAGGAGCAGAAGGAGCTGCGAATGTAGCAGAGTTGTTGCTGATCGTGCCAGCATCTTGTAAACCGTTGTTATAAACCACGGTGAATGCAGCTTGAGGATTACCGGAAATCATGTTGAAGTGGATGGTCACTTGACCATTGTCATTACAACCTGATTCGAAGAAGTTCTCAGAGAATTCAATTTCGTTGACGAAGACAGTAGCAATAGCATCTGCAGTGAATGAAGTGTTCTCGCAGTAAGCGTCAGCAACCAAATTAATTCTGTAAGTGGTTTGTTCGCTCGGAGCGACGAAGATGCTAGCCGTGTTAGCCATTGTAGTAGCAGCAGCAACAACATTACCATTGCCATCAACAACCTCATATTGGAACGGAGCAACACCGGTGAATGCGATAACGAGTTCAACAGATGCACTAGGATCGTTAGAACAGATTGATGCGCCATCACCACTGGTGAAGGTAGCCGTAGGCAGTTCGTGGATGGTAATTGCAGCAGCAACAGCACCAGTATTGGTCAATTGACAACCGCTACCAATGTTACCAACGAAGGTCGGAGTATAGGTGTAAGTACCAGCTTGAGTAGGCAGATCGTATGAATTGCCACCGAGACCGCCAGACACGTCAGTCGTGTTGCCGTTTTCATCAGTAACAGTCCATTGGATATGACCACCAGTGTAGTAAGCATAATCGAATGCACCACCTTGGATAGCAGCCTGCAAGGTAACGAGGTCGCCGATACAACCGTCTAACAGATGTGAGCTGTAAACGTGAACCTCGGTCCAAGAAGGATTACCAACAACATTCACAACCTCGACGTTAGAGGATTGAGGTTGACAGTTGTAACCAGAAGTTGAAACGACAACCTGATAGCTGTAGTTGCCAACAGTGTTCAGAGTCTCAGTAATCTGGTTCATAGCAGTGGTGACAGGAGTATTAGAGTGTGCAATGACACCGTTAGAGAGCCAATTGAAGGTCATATTACCGTAGATGTTGCTGTTCGTCACACCATTGACAGTATTGTTGTAGTTGGTAACAACACCAGTGAGAGTAACAGAACCGCCTTCGCAGATAGCAAGACCATCAGCAGAGTTCAAAGCCACAACAGGTTGTTCAGCAACTTGGACAGTCACAGGAGCAGACCAAGTAGAAGCGCAACCGAGGTTGTTGTTTTGAGCAACTCTCAAGGTGTAGGTGTAAGAACCAGCTGCATTGAGAGGTTGTACGAAGGTATTAGCAACAGCGCCTTCAACTTCAATACCGTTGATAGCCCATTGATAGGTGATATCGCCAGGAATGTTGCTGTTAGCGGTAACGTTTGCAGTCAAAGTGGTGGTACCACCAACACACATTTCAGTGTGGTCAGCAGCGATAGTCACTGTAGGAGCAGCAACAACTTGAACAGGAGCAGCGATAGTAGCTGTAGCAGAACAAGAAGCGCTTGCATTGGCAGCAGAGACGATAACGCTTGCACTGATTGTACCAACGTTTGCAATAGAAGCGGTAACAGTGTTAGCATTCACAGCTTGTTGTGTACCGTTGACCGTCCAAACATAGTTGTAAGAACCAACAGGAGCAACGTGAGCGGTGAAGGTCACTTGACCGTTTGCACATACATAGTTATTATCAGCAGTGATGGTAACTGAAGGAGCAGCCAAGACATTCACTTCGTGAGCCTCAGAAGTTGCGGTACATCCAGTATTGTCGGCACGAGAGATCGTGACGGTGAAGTAATAAGGAGTAGCAGCATCGTTAGCAGCAACAGAAGGAACGAAGGTAGGAACAGCAGTGGTCTCAGTACCTTGAGCAGCACCAGTCCAATTCCATACGTAGGTGTAAGCAGCACCTTCAACACCACCAGTGACGAATGCATTCAAGGTGAGGTCACCGCCTTCACAAACCGTATTAGCACCGTTGATTGTCACAGAAGGACGTGCAACAACATTTGCAGGAACAGTGTTGGAGACAGTTGAACAACCATTGATAGCGCTGGTCACAACCACATAGTAATCGTAAGAATCACCGAGGAGGAGATCTGAAGTGGAGTATTGTGCAGCATTTGCACCTTGGATAGCAACTGCATTGTCACCATTCACAATTCTGTACCATTGATAGCTCAAAACATCACCAGTGATAACATTGTTCACAGTAGCAGTGAGAGTAAGGTTACCACCTTCGCAGACATTGCCGAAACCAGCGATGTCAACAGTGTAAGAAGGATTGATGCTAACCAGCGTATTGATATTTGCAGAAGCATTGTTAGCGCAACCAATACCGGTTTGAGCGATCTCAACAGTGTAAACATCATTGTCACCATAGTTGAGAACAGGGATGTTCAGAGTTTGGTTGGTCTCACCATTCATAATAGTACCATTCTTGTACCATTGATAAGTGATGTCACCATAACCGCCAGTCACATTAGCCTTGATAGCCGTAGAACCACCGTTACAAACAGTAGTAGCATAACCGTTCACGACAGAGATCGTCACGACAGGATCAGCAACAATGCTGTAGTTGACAGGATCAGAAGTGGATTGACAACCATAGTTAGAGGTGACAGTCACCCAGTATGAGTAGTTGCCAGCAGCATCCTCAGAAGAAGTGGTGAATGAAGGAGTATTAGCAACAAACTCAGTAGTAGTATTCGTATTTCTATACCATTCGTAAGTGTAACCATTCAGACCGTTCACACCTGCAACACCACCGTCAACAACTGCGGTGAGAGTAGCGGTACCGCCAACACAAGTGATGTCATTGCTAATAGTAGCAGTAACAACAGGATCAGCAACAACCGTGATAGCAGGAGCAGCAGCAGTCACGTTACAACCAGGATTAGCAGTAACAACCACAGTGAAGTTGTAAGCAGTTTCGCGAGCAACCTCAGCAACAGTGTAATCAGCGCTGTTAGCACCGAGGATCACAGCATTGTCCTTATACCATTGATAGCTATAAGCAGCGAGAGGAGTAACATTTGCATGTAAGGTGGTAGAACCGCCATCGCAAATGGTAGTATTACCCTCAACAGTAACAGCCACAACAGGAGTAGGAACAACCGTCACGATTGCATCAGCAGAAGCAGATGAAGTACAACCAGACATCGGCACGATTGCAGTTGCAGTGTAAACGTAGATGGTAGCGTCACCATCAACCGTGACAGGAGACTCGGTCAGAGTAGCCTGATGAGCGTCAGAGATGACAACACCATTTCTAGTCCATTCGTAAGAAGCACCCGCAACAGCGTTAGAGACAGCCAAAGTAACTTGACCACCGTCGCAAATCGTAGCGTTATCAACGGTTACGACAGGAGTAGCAGGAACTGCATTCACAGTGATATTGATAGTATCCGTAGCAACACAACCAGAGGTGCTTTGAGAAGCCGTCACGATGAAGGTCTCAACACCAGCGGTGGTAGCATTGAAGGTATAAGCAGAACCTTGGAAACCATTGTTCCAGTTGTAGTTCACATCGCTATTGTTCCAACCGGTAACTTCAGCAGTGATAACGGTAGTACCGCCAACACAGATTTCAGTCTCGGTAGCAGTGAGCTGCATTTGAGGAGCCTCAGCAACAGTTACGTCGTAAGACATAGACTCAGTTGAACAAATACCAGAAACCGTAGCAACAACCTTATAAGAACCAGCTGCGGTAACAGTGATATGATCAGCAGTAGGAACATTGTTCATAGCAACACCATCCTTGTACCAAGCGTAGGTGATGGCAGAAGCAGGAGCGGTTGCCGTAACATTTGCATACAGAGTGGTGTTACCACCGTCGCAGAAGTTATTGACACCAGAGATGACAACAGACTCAGGAGCGGAGATACCAACATAGTAAGCATAAACGATACGACCATTGTACATAGCGTACGGTAATGCACGTTCAGATACACAACCTTCTTCGCTGGTAACAGTAGCAGAGAGATAGTGAAGACCTTCTTCTGCATTGAAGATGATTTGAGCAGTATTCATACCAGGAAGTTCGAAACCATCCATGTACCAAGTCACTTGCATGTTATCAGTGCCCTGAGCAATGATAGCTGCAATTTGAGAACCAGTACAGATAGAATCAGCAGAAACAACCACGATAGGAGTAGCAGGACGAGGATTGACGTTGATCGTAATCTCACCAACAGCTTGACATGTGCCAGCAGCGTTAGTAACAGTTGCAGTCACAGTGTAAGTGGTGGTGGTATCAGGTTGTACGTCGATCGTAGTAGCGTGGCTACCAGTTGACCATACGAATTCAACATTGCCAACCCAACCATTTTGCTCAACAGAGAGAGTGGTATGTTCACCTTCACAGATGTTAGTAGCAGTAGCGCTCACGAGAACTTGAGTACCGAATGCTTCAACCGTGAAGTTATCAGAAGTCATAGAGCAACCTTCTGCAGTTTCGAGGGTCACGTTGTAAACGCCAGCCTCAACCACATGGGTAGCACCGACAGTACCGTCGTTCCAAGTGAAGGTACCTTCAACATCAGAATGAGCGGTCAAAACAGTAGAATCATTTTGACAAATGACATTGTTACCTGTGATAGTCACAGTGGTAGGAGCAGGAGTGACAACCACAGCAGGAGCAGCAACAGCATCTGCAGAGACGCATTGTTCATTGCTGATAGCCTTGACAGAGTAGTTGTAAACACCAGCCTCATTGAAGTTAACCGTAAGAACTGCTTGGTTCTCACCAGCGATCACATGACCGTTGTTGTACCAAATGTAAGCAGTAGCGGTTGAATCAGCCGTAGCGGTGAAGGTCACCTGCTGACCTTGGCAGATAACAGTATCAGAAACTGTCACAGCAGTAATAACAGGCAGCGGGTTAACAACGATGGTAACCTGACCCTCAGCGGTACAAGAACCGTTGTTGTTGGTAACAGTAGCAGTCACATGATAAGTGGTGGTAGCAGCAGGAGTGACATCAACCGTAGAAGCGGTGCTGTTGCCAGCCTGAGCATCCCATTGATAAGTCACATTGCCTTGCCAACCTTCTTGGTCAACAAACAGAGTGGTATGTTCGCCCTGACAAATAGCGGTAGCAGAAGCGCTCACCAAGATGTCAGTACCGAAGGACTCAACAGTGAAAGGTTCAGAAGTCATTTCACAAGCCTCTTCCTCAGTGGTGCTAACCGTTACAGTGTAAACGCCAGCAGGAACCTTGATAGAAGACTCGTGAGAACCGTTAGACCAAGTAATGATACCCTCAACATCAGAGGAAACGGTCAAAACAGTGCTGTCACCCTCGCAAATCACATTGTTACCAGTGATAGTAACTGATGTAGGAGCAGGATTGATCGTAACCATAGCTTCAGGAGACATCGCAGAAACACAACCTGAACCCGGGAAGGTAACGATAGCGCTATAATAATTGGTCGTCACATGATTGTCAGTGGTGAAGACATTCTCAGTGAAGATAGGCAGATGTGCACCTTCGATTTCGAAGCCATTTCTGTACCAAGTGTAGACACCTGCTTCGTCATTGTCTTGGTCAGTAGAAGCAGCCACGATAACTTGAGCGCCGTTACAAACAACGTCGTCAACTGCGATAACTTCAGTAATCACAGGAACAGGAGCAACATTGATGATAATCTCGTCATTAGCGGAACAAGTAGAGTGGGTTTGGAATACATCAACACCGATGATGGTAGTATCAGTAAGTGTAGTAGTATAAGTAGGTGAAGTAGCACCAGGGATGTAGTAACGATATTGAACAACGCTAGTGTCATACAAGAAGTGTTCATAATCGTTATAAGCAGGATCATAATCGTAAGCGCTGATAACTTGTTGTTCGCGGATTTCATACCAATGATAGGTAAGGTTCTCAGCATTGTAATCATCCAAGTTAGCAGTCAAAGTAACTTCACCATTAGTACAGATGTTGGTTTCAGTAGCTGTGATGTTCACAACAGGTTGAGTGAAGACATAAACGAGGTATTCCTCAGAATGTGCTTGACAACCGTCTGCGATATCGTCACGCCATACGTCAACAGTGAATCTGTAAGGTTCGTCGCGAGGATACAGATACTCAGCGAAGAAGTTGTTATCGCCAAGGTTGTAACCCATATTATCTCTGATTTGGCCAGATTCGTACCAAGTGTAGTGCAGATGACCCACATTGTAACCAACAGTGTCAACATTTGCAATCAAGAATACAGAATCGGTTTCGCAGACGAATTGATCGCCAGTGATTTGAGGTCTAGGATTCGGGTAAACGATAACAGGAGTCGTGGTAGAAACAGGAAGTGAAGTACAACCAGCTTCAGGGAAGGTCACCATAGCGGTGTAGTTGTATTGTTGAACATTATTGTCGATGATAGCAGGAGTATCGAAGATAGTACTTGCAACAGCACCTTCTAACACATGACCATTTCTGAACCAAGTGAAAATACCGTCGGTACGATCGCTGTTAACAGTAGCGGTAACGGTGATTTGTGAACCGTAACAAATATTCTGAGCAGAAGTGGTAACTGAAGTGATAACAGGGATAGCGTTAACAACAACAGGAAGTTCGTTAGAAGTAGCAATACAACCAGAGGTGAGTTGTTCAACAACCAAAGTGTAGTTGTGAGTACGAACACCTTGAGGAACGTAAGTGTAGCTCATACGAGTTGCACCAGGAATAGCAACATTGTTGTCATACCATTGGAAGGTGAGCATATCTTCATTCCAATCAGCGAGAGCAGCAGTAAGAGTAATCTCACCACCTTCGCAGATGTTGTTCTCAGTAACATTGATTGTCACAACAGGATTAGCGTTGACATAAACGAGAGCTTCGCTGGTAGCGCTGCAACCATATTCGTTCTCGATAGAAACGCTGAAGCTGTAAGGATAATCTCTATAAGGTCTGCTAATAGAAATGGTATCATTAGTAGTTTGAGCAAACATATCATTGTTTTCGAACCACTTATACTGAACACCCGTAGGAACAGAAGGATAGAGATTAGCTACAAGAGTAATGTTGTTAATAGTATCAACACAAACGATAGGATCGGTAACGAGTTCAACAACAGGATTCGGGTTAACCGTGAATCTATTCATCAACTTCACGTCAGACTCACAACCAGGCTCGTCTTGTGCAACAGAAACAGCGTAAACATATTGAGTAGGTTCATTGTTGAGAGCGGAAACAACCTCAGTAAAGGTAGGAGCGGTTGCACCCTCGATGACAGCACCATTACGATACCAAGTGTAAACAGGATTGTTGTTCACACCACCAGTAACGTTAGCAGTCAACACAACTTGATAACCGTCACAAACAACATTTTCAGTAGGAATGTTGTTAGAAATTGAAGTAACAACAGGATCAGCAACGACATTTACATTCAAAGTGTCAGAAGTACCAACACAACCAGAGGTGAGTTGATTAACAACGAATGTATAATTGTGGTTACCTTCTGCAGGAGCATAAGTGTAGCTCAAAGTAGTTGCATTAGAAATAGCAACACCATTGTCAAACCATTGATAGGTGAGTTCATCTGCATTCCAATCAGCGAGAGCAGCAGTCAAAGTGATTTCACCACCGTTACAGAGGAGGGTATCAGTAACTGCAATGTTCACGACAGGAGCAGCATTCACATAAACCAAAGCATCAACATGTGAAACGCAACCGTATTCGTTTACGAGTTCAACTGCGAAGCTGTAAGGATAATCTCTGTAAGGTTTCGTGAAGTAATAAACGCTATCCATCGTTTGCGCAACGAGAGCATTGTCTTCAAACCACTTGTAAGAAATAGCAGTAGCAGGCATCGGATCAACATTTGCATAAAGAGCAATATTGTTAGTATCCTCAACACAGACAATAGGATCAGTAACAAGTGCGATAGAAGGATTCGGGTAAACAACAACTGCATGGTCGAAGGTGAAGACTTCAGATTCGCAACCAGAAGCGGATTGTTGAACCTTAACAGCATATACATAGCTTGTAGGCTCATTGTCAATAGCGACAGGAGCATCAACTAAGATATATTCGTTGGAGTTTTCGATAACTTCACCGTTGCGGTACCAAGTGTAAACCTCGCCACCATCAACACCGCCGCTGATAATATCAGCAACCATGGTAACAGTTCTGCCTTCGCAGATGGTATCATTACCACCTAAGTCGTTAACAGCGGTAACAACAGGAATATCGTTGACAACAACGCGGAAAGTATCGTAAGCAACACAGTATTCAGTGTTGACATCCATCAGGTGAGAAACCATCACGATATAGTCGGTGGTGCGAGCGGGCTCGAAGGTCTCAATCTCATGAGTAGCACCGAGGATACGGTTTTGGTTGGTAGCACTGTTCTTGAACCATTGATAAGTTAACATCGGATCATTGTAGTTCTCCAAGTTTGCACGAAGAGTAACTTCACCACCTTGACAAATCTCGTTGGCATCGCCAGTGATATGAGTGTAAGGTCTGGTATAGACATTAACTTCGAAAGGAGCAGAAATGGTAGTACAACCATCGCCATTGGTAACTTCAACCGTGTAGATATAAGGATTCAAATAAGTAGGAACCATCTTCTCTGCATAGTTGTTATCCCAACCTGCGATATTGTCTCTGCGTTGGCCGCTCTCATACCAAGTATAAGTAGCGTCAGGATCAGCAATACCGTCAACCCAAGCGGTGAGGACGACATTGACGTCTTGAGGTCCGAAGTAGCAAACATTCGGGTTACCATCGATTGTGACGATCGGGTTACGACGCACGTGGATAGTATCAGAATTAACCTCAACAAGCTCACAACCAGGAATGTCATAAACCATATAAGCGCTGTAAACGTAGTCAACAGGATCACTGTCATAAATACCAGCTTGAGCGCTGAATTCAGGACCATGGATATCATTCAAATCGATACCATTGAGTCTCCAAACATATTCATGATCGTAATCAACGATGTAATTACCAGTAGGATTACCATTTGCATCAAGTGAATCAACCAATGCTTGGATATTCAATTGAGCACCCTCACAAACGTTGGTGGTCGGAAATGCAGGATTAGCATTGACAGCCACGATGTGGTCGATAGCAATAGGACGAATCACAGTAACAGTGATAGGTTCGCTCTCTGCTTGGCAACCAGTGGTGGTTTGGGTAACAACGATTCTATATTGAGTGGTCACACCAGGAACGTGATGCAAGATACCCTCAGTACCATAGTCGATATTTTCCCAAGCAGTCCAGACAGGTTGACCGGAAACAGTGATAGGACGACCATTGGCATCAGTACGTTGAGTACGTTTTTGCCATTGTGCGGTCAAGTTGTCCATATTGTAGTTGCCCAGATGAGCTCTAGCAATAATTTCACCTTCAGCACAAACGGTATCATAATCAACAGTAGCAACAACGGTAGGATGTTCGCCAACATACACATAGTAAGGCTCGCTCACCGTTCTGCAACCTTCAGGAGTAGTCACAACAACCGTGAAGATATAAGGATAATCTTGTGCAGTGAACTGACCATTACCAAAGATAGCATTCAAAGCAGAAGTAGAAGCAAAGAAATGGTTAGTGTTACCCAACATAGGCGTTGACCAGACATTCTCATCCATGAAATCAAGATCATCAGGCGCCGGAACGGTAATATGATAACCTAATATGTTAATGTCCTCAGTTGCATTACCTAATGTGTAGTTGTAAAGTCTCCACTCATAAGTGTAGTCCATAGAACCAACAGTATCATTCAAATTAGCAAACAACTCAATACCGTGGTCTTCACAGATGATAGGATCACCAGTAATAACAACGGTAGGATGCATGTTAACATGAACAGGAATCGTATCGGTATAGAGGATTTCGCAAGGATAATCAGCATATGTAGCAGTAACATACACTTCATAGGTACCATTCTGGTTGAAGTTGCCGGTGAAGAAACCGCCATGTACACCAGGAGCGTGGATACCATTCACATACCAATCATAATAAACTGCGCCAAAGTCTTCTTCGCTGTTATTATCGTTAACAGTGAAAGTAGCTTGACCAGCAGTGCAGATTTCGTCGAGGTTAACCTCAAGAGAGATGGTTTCCGGATCCGGATAGAGAGGAATCGGAACGAACTCAGAGATAGGAGAAGTACAAGCTTCATTCTGGAAGAGAACTCTAACTGCATAAGTGTGGTTAACATCAGCAGCCGGGATTACGATAGTATTCACATAATCGATAGTATCGTAAACGTTTTCTTCGCTATCTTGATACCATACATATTGATATTGTGCATCGCCACCGATTTCGTAAACCTGAGCCTCAAGCGTAACATCAGTATTCTTACAAGATTTCTCAGGAGCGACAACCACTGCCAAAGGAGCAGGAGTAATCAAGAGAGGATGAACGGGTGACATCACAGGTGCGCAATTTTCAATGCCGCGGTTGATTTCAACACGGAAGTCATTAGCCAACAAACCAGTACGCTCGTAGAGGTCGCTAGCAACGAATTGATAATGAGCTTCGTTAGCACCTTCGATTGCGCTGCCGTTGACATACCATTGATAGGTGTGACCTTCGAGGTCATAATCAACAACTGCAGTCAAAGTAACGAGGTCATTCAGACAAGCCGTAGTAACACCTTCGATGTTAACTTGGAGGTCAACAACAGAAGAAACGGTGAAAGGATCAGAAACGGTAGTACAACCGATTTCGTTGGTCACAGTAACAGTGTAAACACCATATTGATTCACAACGATGTGATCATCGGTAGAACCATTGCTCCATGCATAGGTGTATTCACCATCAGCAGGCAATACATTTGCGGTAATGGTAGCAGTGGTAGCATCCGTAGTATAATAGTGGTTACCAGTGAGGGTAACAACAGGATTAGCATGAACGCTAACTTGTGCGAAGTAGGTACCTTGAGAAACTTCTTCAGAAACACAACCGTATTCATTGATAACCTTAGCACCAACATTGTAAACACCGGGTTCGTCCAAATTAAGAGTAATAGTAGGACGACCTTCGCTAGCGATTTCAACGCCATTCAAAGTCCAAACGTAGGTGTAAGACAAATCACGAGGTTGAGCACGGAAGGTAGCTTGATCACCTTGACAGATATCATATTGAGTACCATCATATCTTGCAAC